>NZ_JBIAXS010000007.1:0-237967 GCF_042896885.1 Streptomyces sp. NPDC001231 | reverse complement strand
GTTGGTGTGTGTTGGTGCGGGGGGGTTCTAGCTGGGCTCTAGCCCTTTATATTTTATTTTTTTGTGTTGTGTTATTTTCTTTTTTTTGGGGGGTGGGGGGGGGGGGGGCCCCGGGGGGGCCCCCACCCCTCCGCTCGCCCCAGACCCGCACCAGACCGCCCGAGGACCCCGAGATGCCCCTGCCCGCAACGCGCCGGAAGACCACGGTCACCGCCCTCGTCCGCACCGCCGCCCTGGCCCTGCTCATGGCCTTCGCCCTCACCGGGCTGCGGGCCACTCCGGCCGCGGCGGAGGGCGGCGACGTCACCTGGACCGTCAGGACGGCGCCGAACAGCTACGGTGCCGACCGGTCCAGCTTCAGCTACGCCGTGAACCCCGGTGGACGCGTCGAGGACGCCATGGTCGTCTCCAACCGCGGCAAGTCCCCGCTCACCCTGGCCGTCTACGCCGCCGACGGCTTCACGACCGACACCGGCCAGCTCGACCTGCTCACCAGGGACAAGAAGTCCGTCGGCGTCGGCGCCTGGGTCCACGCCGAGCGCAAGAACGTCGTGCTCCGGCCCGGCAAGTCCGTCCGGATCCCGTTCACGGTCACCGTTCCCGGCAACGCCACGCCCGGCGACTACGTGGGCGGTGTCCTGACCTCGCTGCGGCAGTCCGACGAGGCCGAGGGCATCAACGTGGACCGGCGCCTCGGCATCCGGGTCAAGCTGCGGGTCGGCGGCGATCTCCGGCCGACCCTGGCGGTCGAGAACCTGCACGTGGACTACTCCGGCTCGGCCAACCCGTTCGCCGCCGGCGACGCCACCGTCACGTACACGATCCACAACACCGGCAACGCCATGCTCTCGGCCCGGCAGACGGTGTCGGTCGCGGGCCCGTTCGGATGGCTGCGGACCGAGGCGGGCGGCATACCCTCACCGCCGGAGCTGCTCCCGGGCGAGAGCTGGAAGGTGAAGGTGCCCGTGCACGGCGTGACGCCCGGCGTCAGCCTGACCGCGACCGCCACCCTCACTCCCCTGCTCACCGACGCGTCCGGCTCCACCACCTCGCTCGATCCGGTCCGGGCCACCGCGCACGGCTGGGCCGTCCCGTGGACGCTGCTGCTGCTCCTCGTCCTGCTGATCGCGGTCATCGCCGGCGCGGTCGTCCGCGCCCGTCGCGGCCGGGCCCGGCGCAAGCTGCGCGAGGACGCCCGCGTACGGGACGCGGTCGAACAGGCCCTGCGCGAGAAGGAGACGCGGGAGGGGCGGGAACCCGAAGAGAGCCCGGAGGCCGAGGAGATCCAGGAGACCCCGGAGGCCCAGAAGGCCGGGGAGACCCAGAAGGGCTGAGTTCCGGTGCCGGGCGGGGCGATACTCGGGGCATGGAACCGGATCTTCACGAGCTGCTGACGTCACTTCGCGTCTGGGACCCGGAGTTCACCGAACTGCCCGCCCTCGACCCCGCGACGGCACCCGCCACCCCGCTGCCCCTCTTCGCGCGGTGGCTGGCGGAGGCGGCCGCGGCCGGGCAGCCCGAGCCGCACACGATGTCGCTGGCAACGACGGACGAGGAGGGCCGGCCGGACGTCCGCATCGTGATGCTGCACGGCGCGGACGCCGCGGGCTGGTCCTTCGCCACCCACGCCGGCAGCCGCAAGGGCCGCCAGCTGGCCGCCCGTCCGCACGCCGCCCTCGCCTTCTACTGGCCGGTCCAGGGGCGCCAGGTCCGCGTCCGGGGCCCGGTCACGGTCGCCCCGCCGGAAGAGGCCCACTCGGACCTGCACGCCCGCTCGACAGGCGCCCTGGCCGCCGCCCTCACCGGCCGTCAGAGCGAGGTCCTGGGCTCCCTGGACGAGCTGGCCCGGGCCTCGGAGTCGGCCTGGGAGCGGGCCCGGAGCGCCCCGGACACCGAGGTCCCCTCCTGGACCCTCTACCGACTCCGGCCCACCGAGGCCGAGTTCTTCCAGGGCGACGCCCAGCGCCGCCACGTACGGCTCCGCTACCGCCGCACGCCGGACGGCTGGGCCCGCGAACTGCTGTGGCCCTGACCCCGCTCAGCCGAAGTCGTACACCGCGAAGTCGGACACCGGCCGGTAACCGATCCGCTGGTAGAGGCCGTTGCTGGTCGGATTGGCGAGGTCGGTGAACAGCAGCACCTCCTCGGCCCCCGACTCCAGCGCCGCGCGGCTGACCTCGACGGTGACGGCGCCCGCGTACCCGCGCCCCCGCAGGTGCGCCGGTGTGTAGACACCGGCCACCCGCACCTGCCCGGCGACCTTCGGAGTCGTCCCCGCCATGGCGACGGGTGTCCCGTCCGGGTCCTGCCAGAGCATGACGTCAGCGCGCCGGACGCGCTCGTCCGCCCAGTTCTCCGCGTCCTGGACGGCCGTCTCGCCGACGGCGGCGCAGAACTCCTCGTACCACCGGGCCAGTAGCTTCCGGTCCGCCTCGCCCGCCACCCTCGCCCGCCCCGGCGGGACCGGGTGCGGCACGGTCAACTCGCCCAGCCGGTAGAGCCGCATCCGCTGCCGCAGGGAGACCTCGGCGCCAGTGAGGCGACGCCAGGCCCCGGCGAAGGCGGCGGCGGTGTCGCGGTCCGCCGACACACCGGACACCTCGCGTCCGGGACCGGCCAGCCGCGCCGCCAGCACGGCGGCCTCCTCCTCGGTCAGCGCGGTGAGGACCACCGGATGAGGCGGGGTGCGGAAGAAGGCGGCCCGCACGCCCGCCGCCCCGTCTTCTCCGGCCAGCAGGCCGAACTCGGGGTCGGCGTCCCCGTAGAGCCGCGCGCCGCGCGAGCGCAGGTTCTCCGTCACCGTCAGGTGCACGGTGTGCGGTGCGGGTCGCGAGCGGAGGAACTCCCCTGCGCGCGCCCAGAATTGCTCGACATCGTCGATCAGGTGCCAGTCATCGGTGGTCGTCCCGGAAGTCATGCCCCATGGTCCCGTCCACGGCCGTCCGGCGCCCGCGAATTCAGGGGGCGTCCGGCTCCGGATCCGTGGCCAGACGCGCGTGCAGGTGCGCGTCCCGGAAGGCGTCGCGGCGCTCCGACTCGAAGATCGCGCCGCGCATCGTGCCCTCGCATCGGAAGCCGCAGCGCTCGGCGACCCGGCAGGACGCCCCGTGCCCGACGGCGTGGTCCAGCTCCAGCCGGTGCAGGCGCAGTTCGCCGAACGCCCAGCTCGCCACCAGCTTCAGCGCCCGGGTGGCGACCCCGCGCCCACGGGCCTCGGGCAGGACCCAGTAGCCGATCCTCGCGACGCCGAGCCGCGGGCGGATGTCGTTGACGCCGATGTGCCCGAGCGTCGTGGCGCTCCCGGCGTCCTCGATCGCGAAGGACGCGTCCGAGCCCTCCCGCGCACGCGCGGCCCGTGCCCGCATGGAGTCGCGGGCGCCGGTGAGGTCCGTGACGGGCACGAGCGGTGTGTTCCAGCGGCGGAACTCCGGGTCGGTGATGCCGCGCAGCCACGCCCGTACGTCGGCGTCGGACTCGGGGTCCCACGGGCGCAGCAGCAGCCCGTGCCCCGCGGTCCGTACGGTCGCGAGGTCCACGGGGTCACGAAGGTCGGTGGTCACCGGCCCATTAGACACCGCCGCGCACCCGGACCGCACAGTCGTTCAGTTGTGAACACACGGCCGTCCGGTTGTGATCAACCTGCAACCGATTCCCGCGTTGACCGCGACCCATCAACCAGATGGGCGATTACTCTCGCGCTCATGACCGACTCGACCACCGCCTCCGCGGCGCGGCACGCCGACCGTCCCGTCTACGTCATCGGCGGCGGTCCGGGCGGGCTGGCCGCCGCGCAGGCGCTGCGCGCGCGGGGGATACGCGCGGTCGTCCTGGAGAAGTCCGACCGGGTCGGGGCGTCCTGGCGGCGGCACTACGACCGGCTGCGCCTGCACACCACCCGGCGCCTGTCCGCGCTGCCCGGACTGCCGATGCCGCGCCGGTTCGGCAGATGGGTCGCGCGCGAGGACGTGGTGCGGTACCTGGAGAAGTACGCCGAGCACCACCGGCTGGAGATCGTGACCGGCGTCGAGGTCTCCCGCGTCGAGCCCGCGCCGGACGGCACCGGCTGGCTGCTGCGCGCCTCCGGCGGACGGGAGCTGACCGGTGGCGCGGTGGTCGTCGCCACCGGCCACAACCACACGCCCCGCGTGCCCGACTGGTCCGGCCGGGAGACCTACCAGGGCGGCCCCGGCGAACTCGTGCACGCCCGCGAGTACCGCAACGCCGAGCCGTACGCCGGGCGTGACGTGCTGGTCGTCGGCGTCGGCAACACCGGCGCCGAGATAGCCGTGGACCTGGCGGAGGGCGGGGCCGCGCGCGTACGGCTGTCGGTGCGCACCGCCCCGCACATCGTGCGCCGGTCGACCGCCGGGTGGGCCGCGCAGCACACCGGGGTGCTCGTACGGCGGCTGCCGGTCCGGCTCGTCGACGTGCTCGCGAGACCGCTCGCGAGGCTGAGCGTGCCGGACCTCTCCGCGCACGGCCTGCCCCGTCCCCGCACCGGCCTGTACTCGCGGGTCGAGGAGGGCTCGATCCCGGTCCAGGACGTCGGTCTCGTCGACGCGGTCCGCAAGGGCAGGGTCGAGATCGTGGCCGCCGTGGAGGGCTTCGAGAGCGGCAAGGTCCTCCTCGCCGACGGCACGCGCATCCAGCCGGACGCCGTCGTCGCCGCCACCGGCTACGTCCGCGCCCTGGAAGGGCTGGTCGGCCATCTGGACGTGCTCGACTCCCGTGGCAGGCCGGTCGTCCGCGGCCACCGCACGCCGAAGAACGCGCCCGGCCTGTACTTCACCGGCTTCACCAACCCCATCAGCGGCATGCTCCGCGAACTGGCGCTGGACGCCGAGAGGATCGCCGGGGCCATCGCGAAGGAGAACGCCCGCAAGGGCGGCCGCCGGGTCTCCCGGCTGCCGGACTGACGATCCCCGACGCCCTGTCGGACGCGTTGCCGCCGGAGGCCTCACACGGCCGCGGGGCTCAAAACCGTCGGCCGCCGCCTGATCACCAGCGCCATCAGGGCCGCCGCGGCGCACAGCGCGCCCGAGGCGTACCAGACCACGTCGTAGGAGCCGAAGACGTCCCGCGCGAGACCGCCGAGGTAGGCGACCAGCGCCGCCCCGACCTGGTGGGACGCGAGCACCCAGCCGAAGACGATCGCGCTGTCCTCGCCGTAGTGCTCCCGGCACAGGGCGAGGGTGGGCGGCACGGTGGCGACCCAGTCGAGGCCGTAGAAGACGATGAAGAAGATCATCGGCGGGTGCACGCTCGGCGCGAGCAGCATCGGCAGGAACAGCAGCGAGACACCGCGCAGCGCGTAGTACACGGCGAGCAGGCGGCGCGGTTCGAAGCGGTCGGTGAACCAGCCGGAGGCGATCGTGCCGGCCACGTCGAACACGCCGATGACCGCGAGCAGCGAAGCGGCCGCCGTGATGGGCATGCCGTGGTCGTGGGCGGCGGGCACGAAGTGGGTCTGGATCAGGCCGTTGGTGGAGGCGCCGCAGATGGCGAAGGTGCCGGCCAGCAGCCAGAAGGGGCCGGTGCGCACCGCCGAGGACAGGACGGCCAGGGTGCGGCGCGCGGCCCCGGGCACGGGCTCCGGCTTCGGCACGAACTCCTCGGCGCCGTACGGCTTGACGCCCACGTCCGCCGGGTGGTCGCGCAGCAGCAGCCAGACGAAGGGGACGACGGCGAGGGCCGCGAGCGACACCGTGACGGCGGCGGGGCGCCAGCCGTGCGACTGGACGGTCCAGGACAGGAACGGCAGGAAGATCAGCTGGCCGGAGGCGGAGGCGGCGGTGAGGATGCCGGTGACCAGGCCGCGCCGCGCGGTGAACCAGCGGTTGGTGACCGTCGCCGCGAAGGCGAGCGCCATCGAGCCGGTGCCGAGACCGACCAGCAGGCCCCAGCACAGCCACAGCTGCCAGGCGGCGGTCATCCACACGGTCAGGCCGGAGCCGACGGCGATCACCGTGAGCGCGGCGGCGACCACCCGGCGGATGCCGAAGCGGTCCATGAGCGCGGCGGCGAAGGGCGCGGTGAGCCCGTACAGCGCGAGGTTGATCGAGACCGCGGCGCCGATCGTGCCCCGCGACCAGCCGAACTCCTGGTGCAGCGGGTCGATGAGCAGGCCGGGCAGCGAGCGGAAGGCCGCGGCGCCGGTGATCGTGACGAAGGTGACGGCGGCGACGAACCACGCTCGGTGGACGCGGGAGGCACGGCGGGCGGACGGCGTCCGGGCCGCGGTGGCGGACGCGGGTTCGGTTGTCTGGGTCACGCCATAGAGCTTCCGGCACCGGCCCGGATCTCCTCCACTGGCCCGTAGGACAGCATTCGCTAGGATCGGGCCATGGACAGGTCCACGGAGTTCCGCGCGCACCGCGTCGTCGTCCTCGCCCTCGACGGGCTGCTGCCCTTCGAGCTGGGCATCCCGCACCGGATCTTCGGACGGCCCGTGGACGCCGCCGGACGGCATCTGTACGAGGTCGTCACCTGCTCGATCCGGCCTCCCGGGCCGGTGAACACGGACGCCGACTTCTCGATCCACGTGCCGCACGGGCCGGAGATCCTGGCCACCGCCGACACCGTGATCGTCCCGGCCTCGTACGAACTCGGCCCGGTCTACGAGAAGGGGGTGCTGACCGAGGAGCTGGCCGCCGCCCTGGCGTACATCCGGCCCGGCACCCGGCTCGCCTCCATCTGCACGGGCGTGTACGTGCTGGCCGCGGCGGGGCGTCTGAACGGGCGGCGCGCCACGACGCACTGGGCCGACGCCGATCGCTTCCAGCGGGTCTTCCCACAGGTCGAGGTGGACGCGGACGTGCTGTTCATCGACGACGGCGACGTGCTGACCTCGGCGGGTGTCGCGGCCGGGATCGACCTGTGCCTGCACATGGTGCGCCGCGACCACGGCACCGCGGTCGCCAACGAGGTGGCCCGGCGGACCGTCGTGCCGCCGCACCGCGACGGCGGTCAGGCGCAGTACATCCACCGGCCGGTGCCCGACCCGCAGTTGGCCACCACGACCACCGCGCGCGCCTGGGCGCTGGGCCGCCTGCACGAGCCCATCCGGTTGCAGGACATGGCCGCGCGGGAGGCGATGTCGGTACGGACCTTCACCCGGCGCTTCCGTGAGGAGGCCGGGGTCAGTCCGGGGCAGTGGCTCACCCAGCAACGCGTCGAACGGGCCCGGCACCTGCTGGAGTCCACGGACCTGTCCGTGGACCGGGTGGCCCGGGACGCCGGCTTCGGCACGGCCCAGTCGATGCGGCAGCATCTCCAGACGGCTCTCGGGGTGACGCCGACGACCTACCGGCGGACCTTCCGGGTGAGCGGCTCCGCGCGGACCGGAGCGGAGGCCTGAGGTCCGGCGAGTTGTCCACAGCCTGTGGACAAGCGTCCGGGCGCAACCGAAGGGCAGGGCGAACCCGGCTGGCGGCGCGCCCCTGCCCGCCCCGGACACGGCGGCGCGCGCCGCCCTCCGATCCCGGCGCACCGGCCCCACCCCCTCGAACCCCGAAGGGACCGGTCGGCGCCGACATCGCGACCCGCACTCGTCGAGGACTTCCGGTGCCCCAGCCCTCGTCGTCCCCTCGCGGCGAATCGCTGACCACCAGCGTGATCAAGCGGACACGACGCGTCAACACCGCCTTGGCGATTTGCCCGTTATGCTCCATCGCGACGGGGTGCGCACAGAAGCATGTCCCGGCGCACGGCCTCGCCGCCGGGACACCGGGACACCCGCCCTACACCGCCCCGTACGCCAGACCCCCGTAGGTCCCGTAGGCCCCGTAGGCCAGGCCTTCGTACGCCGGGGCCGTGCGGCCGCAGTTGCTCGCCGCCGCCACCTCCGCCGCGTCCACCGCCGTGGCGCATCGGTCGAGTTCGCACCAGATGCGCTTGCCCACGCCCTCCGGGCACCAGCCCCACCGGTCGGCGAGGCCGTCGACGAGGGCGAGGCCGCGCCCGCCGGTCGACTCGTCGCCCGGGCAGCGCGGCACGGGAGCCCGGGTGCTGGCGTCGGCCACCTCCAGGCGCACGGTGGCCGCTCCGGCCGGCTCCCCGGACAGGAAAAGCCGCAGCACGGCCGGGCAACCGGTGTGCACCACGGCGTTGGTGACCAGTTCGGAGACGAGCAGGACCAGGGTCTCGGCGAGCGGCTCGTCCGCCGCTATCCCCGACCCGGCGAGCCGGGAGCGGGCCCACCGTCGGGCTCGCCCCACCTCCGCGGGGTCTGGCCGGATCTCCAGCTGCACTTGAAGCACCTGCACCGCTCACACCATCCGAACCGGCGGACACACAGCCTCGCGCCTCACGAGGCCACGATCGTAGCCATTTTCTGCATGGCCAGAACAACAGCCAGAGCAAAGGGTCACGGAACGTGACTCCCCTGGAACACAGCATGGTTGACGTACCGTCACCGCAACAAGCGCTTCGGGCATATTCCCGCGCGAAGGAGTACCCGTACGGCATACTGTGCGACGCTCGTCATGGGATGGCTCGGGCTCGGAACCACTCGCATCCCACACAAGGTACCCGAGCACGACGGCGACTCCGGGACGCGACGAGTCGCGCGCGGGACACCACCCGACATCAACGCTCCGTGATGAAACAGTGCCACGATCGGTGACATTCACGCCCGGGAGTCCGCGGCGCGGAGCCGTCCCGGACCGCCGATGTCACCGCACGCGGCACGACAGGCGGGCCACGACACGCGACGGCCCCGTGCGTGAGCGGCCGGACCGCGCAGATGTCCACGAGGTCCGCCGGCGGCCTGGGCCGCGGCGTGCCGCGCGGCCCGGGAAGGC
Organism: Streptomyces sp. NPDC001231; assembly: GCF_042896885.1. Taxonomy (NCBI): domain Bacteria; kingdom Bacillati; phylum Actinomycetota; class Actinomycetes; order Kitasatosporales; family Streptomycetaceae; genus Streptomyces; species Streptomyces sp. NPDC001231. The sequence goes on along the minus strand of NZ_JBIAXS010000007.1, from coordinate 229,166 downwards.
ACCGATCGACGCTCCGAACTGCTCACGCGCCCGGGCGTGTTGCACGACCCGGCCGCGACGCACGCATGGCAACGCCCTCCGCGGCGTGAGGCGTCGCGAAGTGGGCTCAAGTACCGGCTGTCCGAGGGCTGTTCGGCCTCGGTGGTGGGGTGGGTACTACTCGGGGACGGTGAAGTAGCGGGCAAGGGCGGGCACGATCTCCTGCTCGCCCACCCTGCCGTCGCCGTCGGTGTCGAGCGCGGCGGCGATGGGCCGGGCGGCCCCCTCGGGCACGCCGAGGACCCGGAGCACACGCATGGTGTCCTCGACGGTGGCGGCGCCGTCGCCGTCGGCGTCCGCGACGGCCAGGGCGGCGTGCAGGAAGGGACGGGCGATCTCGGCGAACCGCTCGGGGTTGTCGCGCAGGCGCTTGACCGCGCCGGTCACGAACTCCTCCCGGGTGATGCGCTGGTCGCCGTCGCGGTCGGCGATCCCGGCCATGCCCTGCCAGAAGGCCTCCGCGCCCGCGTACAGGGCCTGGCCCTTGTCGGAGCGGGCGGCGGTGGCGAACTCGGCGAGCAGCGAGCGGGCCGCCACGATGAAGTCCTCGCGGTCGATGTAGCCGTTGCCGTCCTGGTCGAAGGTGGCGAACCGCGCCGCGATCCTGCGCTCGTACTCGCTGCTGACCATGTCTTACGCGCCGCCTTACGTGTGGGGTTGCGTCTGGCAGGGAGCGTACGACGGGAAGAGCGGTCCAGGGCACCAAAACCACGGTTGTGCCAAGACCGGGGGAATTCCGGGACAACGGCACTCGACTCGTGAGGGACGGGCTCGTGACGGCCGGGCTCGTGACGGCTGGACTCGTGACGACTGGGCCCGCGACAGTGCGACTCGTGACGGCTCAGGTCGTGACGGCTCGGCTCGTGACGACCGGACGGCGTCGTCCGCCGGGGCGGCCGGCCGGTCAGGCGGACAGCGGCTCGTCGTCCACCGCGGCCGCGACGTCCGGGTAGACGTCGAAGAGGCGCCGGACACCGAGCGCGCCGAGGACCCGGTTGACGTGGGAGCCGTCGACCGCGCCGCGGGCCGGGAGTATCAGGCGCAGCCGGCCCTGGCAGGAGCGGATCAGACGGCGGGCGGCGATGAGCACGCCGACGCCGCTGGAGTCGCAGAAGAAGACCTCGGAGAGGTCCAGGACGAGGTCGTGACGCCCCTGGGCCACCACCTCGTGCACTCTCTGGCGCAGCACCGGCGAGGTCACGAGGTCCAGTTCGCCGGCGACCCGGAGCACGCTCCACTCGCCCTGTTCGTCGTCGGTCACCTTGAACCCCACGGCCCGCCCTCCGTCAGCCGGAACTTCCCCGGAACCGCTCGGAAACGGAACCAGTCCCTACGCTTCTTTCCGCGCGGCTGCCCAGCGGCCGTTCCCCCAAACGCCGTAGAGCAAACCGAGACCGTTCGGTCAGGGGCTTGTTTCGGTCACCTTCGGTCGTGTTCGATCTGAGTTGACCTGAAAGCGAAAGACCAGGCAGGACAGAAGGGTCAAGTCACCTGACAAAGGCCATAACACCCCTGACCTCCTCTACCACCAGCGGCTCTTCAGGGGGCGCGCATTGTCATAAAGGGGCGTGCGCTGTCGGACCTGCCGACTACATTCGAGGAGACCACGTCGGACACGCTGGACACACACGCCGGACGGGTACGGACCGGGACGCAGGTCGCGGCACGGCCGGGCGCGGAGGGGGCCGCATGGCGAAGAAGGACGCACCGCCCCACTGGGACCGTGGAATGCAGCAGCGGCTCGTGCGTGGGGAGGCGGCCGCCCTCGGTGAGCTCTACGACCGTTTCGCCTCGCTCGTGCACGGCCTGGCCCACCGGGTCCTGGGCGACGAGCGGGCCGCCGACCAGATCACCCGCGAGGTGTTCGCCCACGTCTGGGAACACCCCGACGCCTACGACCCCCGGCAGGGCCCGCTGCGCGCCTGGGTGGCCGGGCTGACCCACCGGCTCGCCGTGCGGCGGCTGCGCACCACCGAGACCGCCGCGCTGGCCCGCGGCGGGCCGGGCTCCGCGGAGGAGCTGGAGCACAGGGTGCGCCGGGCCTCCGCCGCCGCCCGCGCCGACTACATCGTCCACGCCATGCCGGCCCCGCTGCGCGCCGCCCTGGAACTGGCCTACTTCCAGCGCCGCGACTACCGGCAGACCGCCGCCGACCTCGGCGTCACCGAGGACGAGGCCCGTCGCCGCCTCCGCCTGGGCCTCCAGCTCCTCTCGACCGCCCATCACACGGACACCCCCGACGCGCCCTCCGGCTACGGAGGCGCCGCATGACCCCGAACGACCCCCAGGAACTGGCGGAACCGGCGGAGCCGAAGGACCGGGGTGTGCTGGAGCATCACGTGCTGAAGTCGCTGCTCGGGGCCTGGGCGCTGGCCGCGTGTTCGCCGGAGGAGACGGCGGCCGTGGAGGAGCACCTCGGCGAGTGCGGCGACTGCGCGGAGGAGGCGCTGGGGCTGCGGGAGGCGGTCGGGCTGCTGCACCGGCCCGACACCCTCGACCTGGACCCGGGGCTGCGCACACGGGTCCTGGAGAGCTGTCTCGAACGGCGGCCGCCGCACCTCCCGGTGCCCGGCTGGGCGGCGCCCTACGACGCGGAGACCGCGCGCCTGGACGCGCTGCTCCAGGACATAGGCGACTCCGAGTGGCACGCGCCGGTGCGGCTGCGGTGGTTCGAGGGCGAGGACGCCACCAGCCGGCACACCACCGTCGCCGGGGTCATCGCGCATCTGATGAGCGTCGACGGGCTGGTCGCGGTGGCGCTCGGCCTGGACGACCCGCTCGGCGACGCGACCACCGCCGCGGACGGCCCCACCCCCGCGGAGCGCACCGAGGCGTACTGGCGGGCCGCGCACCCCCCGCCGGCGCGTTCGGTGCGGACGCCGTGGCGGGAGCAGACGCACGCCCTGGTACGGACGGTCTCCTTCACCGCGAACGGCGCGAAGGAGCCGTCGGTACCGTACGGCGCCTTCGAACTGCCGCTGCCCGACGCGATGCTGGACCGCGCCTTCGAGTGCTGGGTGCACGCCGAGGACATCGCGGAGGCGGTGGACTACCCGTACGACCCGCCGGCCCCGCGCCATCTGCACCGCATGATCGACCTCGCCGCCCGGATGCTGCCGGGTGTGCTGGCCGCCCGGCGGCAGGCCGGGCTCGCCTCCCCCGCTCGCGCCCGGCACCTGGTGACCGCGGGCGAACCCGGGCGCAGCCTGCGGCTGGAGGTCGAGGGGCTGGGCGGCGGCCAGTGGCTGATCCCACTCGACTCGCCCGCAGCGGTGGGCTCCGCGGACCACGAGGTGGCCCATGTGGCGCTGGACGGCGTGGAGTTCTGCCGACTGGCGGCGGGACACGTGGCCCCGCGGGAGGCGGCGGCCGGTCAGGTCGGCGACCGTGACGCGATCCGGGACGTGCTGTCGGCGGCGGCGGCGCTCAGCCGTATGTGAGACCGCCGCCGGCCGGCATCACGGGCGGCCTCCCCGGGCCGCGCTACGCGAAGACCACCGTCCGGCGCCCGTTCAGCAGGATCCGGCGCTCCGCGTGCCACTTGACCGCGCGCGCCAGCGCCTGGCACTCCACGTCCCGGCCGATCGCGACCAGCTGGTCCGGGGTGACGTCGTGGCCCACCCGCTCGACCTCCTGCTCGATGATCGGGCCCTCGTCGAGGTCGGCGGTCACATAGTGCGCCGTCGCGCCGATCAGCTTCACGCCCCGGGCGTGCGCCTGGTGGTACGGCTTGGCGCCCTTGAAGCTCGGCAGGAAGGAGTGGTGGATGTTGATGATCCGGCCGCTGAGCTGCTTGCACAGGTCGTCGGAGAGGACCTGCATGTAACGGGCGAGGACGACCAGTTCGACCTTCTCCTCGCGCACGATCTCGACCAGCCGCTTCTCGGCCTCGGACTTGGTTTCCCTGGTCACCGGGATGTGGTGGAAGGGGATGTCGTACGACCCCACCAGCTCGGCGAAGTCGGTGTGATTGGACACCACCGCCGCGATCTCCACCGGCAGCGCGCCGATCCGGGCGCGGAAGAGCAGGTCGTTCAGGCAGTGCCCGAACCTGCTGACCATCAGCACGACGCGCATCTTCTCGTCGGCCCGGTGGATCTGCCAGTCCATCCCGAAGGAGTCGCCGATCGCCGCGAAGCTGGCGCGCAGCTTGTCCACCGTCACCGGCGCGTCGGCCGAGAAGTGGACCCGCATGAAGAACAGTCCCGTGTCGTGGTCGCCGAACTGCTGGCTGTCCTCGATGTTGCAACCCGTCATGAACAGGTAGCTGGACACCGCGTGCACGATGCCCTTCTTGTCCGGGCACGAGAGGATGAGGACGTACTGTTCGGCCTGCGCCGCGGCGGCGCGGGAGGACTGCTCGCTCATGCGGGACAGGGTCTCACGTCCGGGCCCGTGCGGGGTCCGTCGTCCGCTAAACGGACCGCGTCATGATCCGCAGCACCTCCAGGCTGCGGATCGGCGTGTCCGGGTCCTCGCCGTCGCTCGCCGCGAGGCGCACATGCGCGTCACGGGCCGCCCGCACCGCCTCCGGCCAGGCGTGATGGTCGAGGTAGGCGGACACCGGCGCGTCCGGGCCGACCTGGTGCATGATGCGCAGCACCCGCAGGACCGCGGTGTCGACGAGCGCCGCCTCCTGGGAGTCCCGGAAGATCGTGCCGACGTACTTCTCGGCGGACCAGTTGTCCAGCCAGGTGTCCTCGACCAGGCGGTAGACGGCGTCGGTCACGTCGCCGTACCCTTCGACGCCTGCCAGCCAGACGTCCCGCTGGAACACCGGGTCGGAGAGCATGTGCAGCGCGGAACGCACATTGCTGCGCCAGCGCCACCACGGCATGTCGTTGAGTGGCATGCCGCCCATGGTGGAGGAGCGACGGCCGCGACGGGAAGAGTTCTCCGAACCTTGCACGGTCATCGATCGTACGTTCCCCGCCCCAGGGGCCCCACCTGCCCCCGTAATTCACCCATACGTCACCACTCATTGACCGAGAGTCATCAACGGGTTGGTGATGTGACGGAATCGTGCGTGAGCATGACCGGCAGGCGAAGTTCCCGTGGCACATTCCTCCCCACTCTCACCCGGTCCGTGAGAAGAACCCTGCTGCCGGCATGGGCTGTGCTGGCGTGTGCCTCGCTCGCCGCCGGCTGCGGCATCGTCCCCGGTGCCACGGGGGGCTCCGGGGACGGTTCCGTCACCGTGATGACGTGGGCGCCGGAGAACACCCGGGCGACCAACAAGCCCGGCATGCCCGCCATGGCCCGCGCCTACGCCCGCTGGGTGAACTCCCACGGCGGTATCGCCGGCCGCAAGCTCAACGTCCTGACCTGCAACGAAGGCAACGACAGCGTGGCCGCGGCGAAGTGCGCCCGGCGCGCCGTCAAGGAGAACGCGGTCGCCGTCGTGGGCTCGTACAGCCAGTACAGCGACTCCTTCTTCCCGCCCCTGGAGAGCGCCGGCATCCCGTTCATCGGCGGCTACGGCGTCACCACCACCGAGTTCACCCGCGCCCTGTCCTACCCCGTCAACGGCGGCCAGCCCGCCCTGCTGGCCGGTCTGGGCAAGGAGCTCGCCGCGCGCTGCGGCCCGGTCACGCTGGTACGGCCCGACACCATCGCGGGCGACGAGCTGCCCGGACTGCTCAACGCGGGACTGCGGGCCGGCGGCCACGAACCGGCCCACGACCAGCGGGCCGTTGAGGACGCCACCGAGTACTCGGGCCAGGCCGATCTGGCGCTGCGGCAGGCGAGCGCCGACCCGGCGCGGACGGGCTGCGTGATCCCCGCCCTCGGGGAGCGCACGAACATCTTCATGGACTCCTTCCGCCGCGCGCGCGACACCTATCCGCAGGTGCGCACCGCCGCCGTGCTCGGCAGCGTCGACCAGACCGTGATCGACGCCGGGGGCGGGCGGTCCGGCCCGTACGAGGGGGCGTACCTCACCGGCTGGTACCCGGTGGCGGGCGACTCGCGCTGGGACGGGATGAAGAAGGTGATCAACGAGACGGCCTTCGGCGACAACCGCGTCGAGCCCGAGGACGCCGGAGTGCAGACCACGTGGATCGCCTACACGGTGCTCCGGGCCGTCCTCGAGCAGATCGGCGACGGGGAGGTGAGCGCCTCCTCCGTGCGGCGCGCCCTCGACGGCGGGCTGGAGGTCCGCACCGGCGGGCTGACCCCGCCGCTGCGGTGGCGCAACTCCGACCTGCTCGCCGCCACCGGCCTCGCCCGCCTCACCAACGCCGACGTGTCCCTTCAGACGGTGCGGCAGGGTCGGCTGGTGCCGGCCACGAAGGGCTTCGTCAACGTGGCGAAGACGCTCGAGGACGCCGGCTGAGCCGCACCGCGCCGGCCGGCTCGCCGGCTCCTACAGCTGGGTCGGCTGGCGCTGGGTGAGGCCGTACGTCTTCGCGATCGTGTTCCACAGCTGAGCGGCCTTGGCCTTCTCCGAGGAGGCGACGCCGCTCTCGCGGTTGCCGGCCCTGGTCTCACTCGTCTCCCGGGCGTGGCCCTTCTTGCACACCTTCTTGCCGTGGGCCTGGTCGGCCCAGGCCGCGTAGTGCAGGTCAGCCGACTCCGAGGCCTTCCATGCCTTGTTGAGGGCCGCCGTCAGCTCGGCGTGGGCGGGGAGCTTGTCGACGGACAGCTGTCCCAGGCGGGTGACCAGGCCCTTGCGCTGCTCGGCCGCGTTGCGCAGGTCGGAGGCCGCCTGGTCGAGGTTGGCGCAGTTCCTGACGTCGGCCACCGCCTTGATCACGGCGGCGCGGCTGCTGCCGCTGTCGGCCAGCAGCTTGTCCAGCTCGACCGCCTGCGCCTGGGCCGGGTCGGCGGCGGGCGAGGGAGAGGCATCCTCGGTGGCGGGCGCGGTGGCCGCGACGGTGGTGTTCTTGTCGCCGCTGTCGCCGTCCCCGTCGCCGCCGCTGAGCAGTGCCCCGGCACCGATGCCGAGGACGGCGATCCCGACGCCCACGGCCGCGATCACCGGCACGCGCGAGCCGGTGCGGCGGCCTCCACGGCCGCCGTCGCCGTCGTACCCGCCGGGCGGGGCGGACGCGGGCCGGGCGTGGGGCTGGTCGGGCGGGCCCTGCTGGATCAGGGGCAGCTGCTGGGTCGCCGGGGCCGCGCCGCCGGCGTCGCTGCGGAAGAGGTTGTCGAACTCGGCGGGCGTCTGCCGCCCGCCCCCCTGGGCGTCCACGGGCGCGATGAACTGCGTCGCCTCGGCGTCGGGGTGGTGACCGGGCGCGGCGCCCTGGGGTATCTGGCCCGGGTACGGGGCCGGCCCGCCGCCGGACGCCTCCGGCGGCAGGGCACCCGGCCCCACCGGCGGGATGTACTGCGTCGCCCCCTCGTCCACCGCCGCGGCTGTCACGGGCGGCAGGAACTGGGTGGCCCCTTCGTCCGCGGATCCACCGGGGACCGGCGGGATGTACTGCGTCGCTCCCTCGTCGGCGCCCGGCATCCCGTGCATCGCGCCCTGCGGTACGGAGTGGCCGGAGGCGCCGTACGGGTCGGCGCCGGCGGGCGGCAGCCCGTGCCCGGGAGCGCCCTGCGGTACGGAGTGGCCGGAGGCGCCGTACGGGTCGGCGCCGGCGGGCGGCAGCCCGTGCCCGGGAGCGCCCTGCGGTACGGAGTGGCCGGAGACGCCGTACGGGTCGGCACCGGCGGGCGGCAGCCCGTGCCCGGGGTGCGCGGGGGCGCCGTAGGGGTCGGTGCCGGGCTGCTGGTACGACGGGGCGCCGTGGGACGGGGCGTTCTCCGGGGGCAGGGGGCCCGCGCCCGGGTGCTGGGGGGCCTGGCCCTGCGCATCCCACTGGCCCTGCTGCTGGTACGGCTCCGGAGAGCCCCAGCCCTGCTGCCAGCCCTGGTCCTGCTGCGGGGGCTGCTGCTGGTCGGGACCCCACGGCTGGCCCCAGGCCTGACCACCGGCCGGGGCCGCCGCCGGGGCCTGACCGCCCGGCCGCGCTCCGGTCGGATGGCCGCCCGAACCGCCGGTCATGCCCGGCAGCAAGGGCTCACCGCCGTCGGAGGGCAGCACGATGCCTTCGTGCGCGGGTCGCGCCGAGGGCTCCTCGCCCTGTCCACTCTGCGTCACCGGGACTCCTACGAATGGGGGACCTTCGGAATCGTCGGCTCACGCTACCGGGTCCCCCGAGCCCCGTGCCACGCAGCAGGGGACGAGACCTCCTTCCCTGTGACGGCAGTAACAAAACCCGCCTGCGGCACGCTGTTCATGTCCCAGGTCTCACGAGGAACGCGAGAAGGGAGAACACGAGCGCACGGTCACGCCGCCACCCGCGTCTCCAGCCGTGCCCCGAACTCCCGTACCACCGGCTCGTCCCGGAACGGCTCCAGGCGCTGCTGGAAGTCCTCCAGGTACTCCGCGCCCCGGTTGGACCGCAGCGACCGCAGCAGCTCCACCGCCTTCAGGCCGGTGCTGCAAGCCTGTTCGACCTCCCGCTGCTGCACCTGCGCTGTGGCGAGCAGCACATAGCCGATGGCCCGCCGCCGCGCCCGCGACGCGGGATGCCCGGACAGCGACTCCTCCGCCGCCCGCGCCGCCGCCTCCGCCTGCCCCAGGTCCCGGTGGCAGTGCGCCAACTCGTCGGCGAGATAAGCCTCGTCGAAGTGCGCGATCCACGCCGGGTCGTCCCCGGAGTGCGGCTGGGCGGCCTCCAGCGCGCTCACCGCCCGCCCGGCGGACAGCTGGGCCGCCCGCGCGTCGCCCATGAGGGCGTGTCCGCGCGCCTCGGCCGCGTGGAACATCGCCTCCGCGCGCGGCGTCACACGACCGCGCGCGCCCTCCTGCGCCGCACGCGCCAACTGCGCGATCTCCCGCGGGTTGCCGAGCTGCGCGGCGAGATGACTCATGGAGGCGGCCAGCACATAGCCGCCGTAGCCGCGGTCCCCGGCCGCCTGGGCGAGCCGCAGCGCCTGGATGTAGTACCGCTGGGCCAGGCCCGGTTGGCCGGTGTCGACGGCCATGTACCCGGCCAGCTCGGTGAGTCGGGCGACCTCGGCGAACAGATCGCGGCCCACCGCCTCCCGGTAGGAGCCGGCGAGCAGCCCGGAGACGACGCTGTTGAGGTAGTGCACGACCACCGGGCGCACATGCCCGCTGCCGTGACTGTGGTCCAGGTCGACCAGCGCCTGCGTCATGGCCCGTACGGCGGCCACGTCGGACTGGCCCACCCGCGACCCCGCCGCCCGCGCCACCTGCGGGTCCGGCGCGGAGATCAGCCAGTCGCGGCTCGGCTCGACCAGCGCGGAGGCGGCGACGGCGGAGCCGGACAGGAAGTCCCGGCGGCCCACGTCGCTGCGCCACAGCTCGCAGACCTGCTCGATGGCTCCCAGCACCGTCGGCGAGAACTGGAGACCCACGCCCGAGGCGAGGTTCTTGCCGTTGGCCATGCCGATCTCGTCGATCGTGACCGTACGGCCGAGCTTGCGGCCGAGCGCCTCGGCGATGATCGCCGGGGCCCGGCCGCGCGGTTGCTGTCCGCGCAGCCAGCGTGCCACCGACGTCTTGTCGTAGCGCAGATCGAGACCGTGCTCGGCGCCGCACATGTTGACCCTGCGGGCCAGCCCGGCGTTCGAGCAGCCCGCTTCCTGGATGAGCGCCTGCAGCCGTTCGTTCGGCTGCCGCGCGACGAGAGGCCTGGCGGCCATGGCGTTAACCCCCTGAAGCTGCGGTGCCTGCCCGCGCACCGAGTTGACGGCTCTTGCGCGGCCGGACGCGATCCGCGCCCCGGCGGAAAACTCCGGCCGTGAAGATCGATGCCCCGTGGACATACCGAAAATGCGGGACATGTGAGGATTGCCGGGGTGAAGGCGAATGCCGCCCCCCCTCCGAACTACCCAGCGGCCGCCGGAGATCCTCCTGCGCGCCCCCACCCGTGCACCCATGCGCCCCGGGCACCGAGAGGGTGCTCCTCTCCGGCGCGTCCGACCACGAGACCCGCCCGTAACTCCAGGTGGGCGCGGCAGTTGAGTGGGGCGTGGAAGAGACGATCGCGGGCGCGGAAGCCGCACAGAGCGCCGGTCGGGTGGCCGGTCACGTTCCCCAGCAGCGCGGGGAGTCGCTGCTGGAGACAGCCGTTCGCTACACCGAGGAACGCCACTGGGACGTGTTCCCCGGCACCTGGCTGGTAGCGGTCGGCGGGGTGCAGGGCTGCTCCTGCGGGGACCCCCGGTGCACCGCGCCCGGCGCGCACCCGGCGCGCGAGGGCTGGGCGTCCCTGGCCACCGGCAGCGCGAGCACGGCGCGCCGGATGTGGGAGCAGCAGCCGACGGCGTCGGTCCTGCTGCCCACGGGCCGTACGTTCGACGCGGTCTCCGTGCCGGAGACGGCCGGGTTCCTCGCGCTGGCCCGGCTGGAGCGGATGCGGTCGGCACTGGGGCCGGTGATCCTGACCCCCGAGCGGCGGATGCAGTTCTTCGTGCTGCCGGGCACGTCCGTGAAACTGCCGCACCTCGTACGGAAGCTGGGCTGGTCGCCGGCCTCGCTCGACCTGACCGCCCTCGGAGAGGGCGCGTACGTGGTGGCGCCGCCCACGCGGTACGGCTCGCGGGCGGTGCAGTGGGCCTGCCGGCCGACGACGGCCAATCGCTGGCTGCCGGACGTCGAGGAACTGGTCCCGCCGCTGGCGTACGCGTGCGGCAGGGACCGGTAGCCGTTCCGGTACGCGCTCCCCGGCACCCGCCGGTCCCGTGCGGCGGCCCGCCCCGGCCCGGCGGAGCCGCAGATCAGCGCGGTCCCGCACCCCTCGGGCAGGGTGTCCCCCCGTAGGGTTCGTGCTGACGGAGGGAGCAGTCGTGATGGGTACAAGCGCCGTACGCGTGCAGGGGCTCTGGAAGCGGTTCGGGCAGCAGGTCGCCGTCGCCGGGATGGATCTCGAACTGCCCGCCGGGAAGTTCATCGGGCTGGTCGGGCCCAACGGGGCCGGGAAGACCACCACGCTCTCCATGATGACCGGGCTGCTCCGACCCGACCAGGGCACCGTCGAGGTCGTCGGGCACGACGTGTGGCGGGACCCGGTGGCGGTGAAGGCGCGGATCGGCGTGCTGCCCGAGGGGCTGCGGCTCTTCGAGCGGCTGTCGGGCCGCGAACTGCTGTCGTACTCCGGGCGGTTGCGCGGGCTGCCGGGGGACGAGGTGGACCGGCGGGCCACGCAGCTGCTGGACGTGCTGGACCTGGCCGGCGCCCAGCACAAGCTCGTCGTCGACTACTCGACCGGCATGCGCAAGAAGACAGGACTCGCCGCCGCTCTTCTCCACAACCCGGAAGTCCTCTTCCTCGACGAGCCGTTCGAGGGCGTCGACCCGGTGTCCGCGCAGACCATCCGCGGCGTCCTGGAGCGGTACACCGGCTCCGGCGCCACCGTCGTGTTCTCCTCGCACGTCATGGAACTGGTCGAGTCCCTGTGCGACTGGGTGGCCGTGATGGCCGCCGGCCGCATCCGCGCCCAGGGCACCCTCGCCGAGGTGCGCGGCGACGCTCCCACCCTTCAGCAGGCCTTCCTCGAACTCGTCGGCGCGCGGAGCCGGGACGCCGGTTCCGACCTGGACTGGCTGGGCGGCGGTCTCCGGTGAGCCCCGGCACCCGGGCCCCCTCGATCACGCCCGTCGTCGTACGCCTGAAGCTGTCGCTGCTGCGCAACGGGCTCAGGCAGTCCGCCGGGCGGCGTGCCGCGTTCATCGCCTCGGCCGTCGTCGCGCTGCTGTTCGCCGCGTTGCAGACGACCGGCCTGATCGCGCTGCGCGGCCACGCCCACATCGCCTCCGTGGCCGTCCTGGGCGTGGCCGTGCTGGCGCTGGGCTGGGCCGTGATGCCGCTGTTCTTCCCGAGCGGCGACGAGACCCTCGACCCGACCCGCCTGGTGATGCTGCCGCTGCGGCCGCGGCCGCTGGTCGGCGCGCTGCTGGCGGCGTCCCTGGTCGGCATCGGGCCCCTGTTCACGGTGCTGCTGCTGGTGGGCTGTGTGATCTCGGTGGCGCGCGGGGCGGCCGCGTCCGCCGTCGCGGTCCTCGCCCTCGTCCTCACGCTGCTGGTGTGCGTGGCCCTCGCGCGGGCCGTGGCGACCGCCAACGTCCGGCTGCTGACCAGCCGCAAGGGACGGGACCTCGCGGTGCTCAGCGGACTGGTCATCGCGATCGGGGCGCAGGTCGTCAACTTCGGCATGCAGCGCCTGGGCTCGGCGGGCCTGGGCCGGCTCGACCCGGTGGCGGACGTGCTGCGGTGGCTGCCGCCCGCCTCGGCGGTGGGCGCGGTGGACTCGGCGAGCAGGGGCTCCTACGGCGTCGCGGTGGCCCAGCTCGCGCTGACCGCGGCCGCGCTGGCCGCCCTGCTGGCGGTGTGGGCGCGCAGCCTGACCGGGCTGATGACCTCGCCCGACTCCTCGACCCTCCAGGCCGTCGACGCTCCCACGCGCGGTCGGGCCCGGGAGGGCGGCGGCCTGGCGCGATGGCTGCCGGCCGGCCGCACCGGCACCGTCATGGAGCGCAGCCTGCGCTACGTCTGGCGCGATCCGAAGACCAAGGCGGCCTGGGTGACCTCGCTGGCCATCGGGCTGATCGTGCCGGTGTTCAACGCGGTCCAGGGCACCGGCTCGCCGTACTTCGCCTGCTTCGCCGCGGGCATGCTCGGCATCCAGATGTACAACCAGTTCGGCCAGGACACCTCCGCGTTCTGGCTGGTCGCGCTGACGATCTCGGCCCCGCGGGACGCCTACGTCGAGCTGCGCGCGCGGGCACTGGCCCTGCTGCTGATCACCCTGCCGTACGCCACCCTGGTCACGGTGCTGACGACGGGCCTGCTCGGCGAGTGGCGCCGGCTGCCCGAGGTGCTCGGCCTGTCCTTCGCCCTGCTCGGCGCGATGCTGGCGACCGGGGCGTGGACGTCGGCCCGCTTCCCGTACTCCATCCCGCAGGAGGGCCACAAGAACGTGGCCCCCGGTCAGGCCGGTCTCGCCTTCGTCTCCATCTTCGGCGGCATGGTCGCGGCGGCCCTGCTGTGCGCGCCGTTCATCGTCCTCGTCATCTGGTCGAACGTCAGCGCCACCGGCGACAGCTGGAGCTGGTTGCTGCTGCCGGTGGGCGCGGCATACGGGGCGGCGATCACCCTGCTGGGCCTGCGTCTGGCGGCTCCGCGCACGGCGGCCCGGCTGCCGGAGATCCTCACGGCGGTCAGCAAGGGCTGAGGCGCGGGCCGCTCAACGCAGGCGCGCGGTCACCACGTGGACGGTGAAGCCGCACGGAACCCGCCCGTCCGGCCCGACGAGCCCGGCCGCCTCCCGCACGAAGCTCTCCCGCAGCCGGGAGACGGCGGCCGGGTCGAGCGGTCCGACGTCGTAGATGCCGGAAAGAGCCACCCAGACCCGGTCCACCGGTCCGCTCAGGTCGATCGGGACGGTCTCCCGGTCCGGAGCTTCGAATCCGGCCGGCTCCAGGATCGCGCCGAGCCCCTCGCGGCTGCGGGTCCTGCGGTCCCCCAGCGGCGGAATGCGCTGCTCGGCGGGCGCCCGCTGGACGGCGGCCTTCAGCAGGCCGCTGAACAGCTCGTACGCCTCCCCGCCGAGAGGACCGCCGCCGACCACGCAGGCCAGGACGCCGCCGGGCGACAGCACCCGGGCCGTCTCCGCCGCGACCCGGTCGACGTCGCCCATCAGCATCAGCGCCATGTGGCAGACGCAGGAGTCGAAGGCCCCGTCGGCGAAGGGCAGCCCCTGCGCCCTGGCCTGGGCCAGCGCGGTGGCACGCAGGGACGGGCGGCGCCGGGCCAGGGCCAGCGCCTCGGGCGAGAGGTCCACGCCGGCGAGCCGCCGCCCCTCGGTGCGGGCCAGCAGGTCCAGCAGTACGCCGTCGCCGCAGCCGAGGTCCAGAACCCGCCGGGCTCCGGCCACGCGGTCGCTCAGGATCTCGTAGCTGGAGCGCCCGTCGGGCGCCCGCCCGGCGAGGAAGGCGTCCGCGGTGACCGCCGGGCGCTCGGCGTGGAAGGCCTTCAGGAAGGCCTCCTGGACGGCCGTCGGCACGGCGGGGGACGTGGGGGCGGCGCTCATCCGGTGAGCACCGCGTCCAGGAACGGCTCGATGGCCATGCGCCAGGCCTCCGGCTGGTCGTAGTGGACGAGGTGACCGGCGTCGGCCACCTCCGCGTACTCTCCGCGCGGCAGGACGCGGACCATCTCCTGGGCCTCGGCCCGGCCGAGTTCGCCGTCCAGGCCGCGGACCACGAGGGCCGGGCAGCGGACCTGGGCCAGCTCCTCCCAGTGGGCGTCGTACACCCAGGCCTCGCGGGAGGTCAGCATCTGCTGCGGTTCGAAGACGGGACGCCAGCCGTCCGCGCTCTCGTGCATGACCTCGGCGTAGAACTCGCCGCGTGCCGGGTTCGGGCGCTCCACCCAGGGATCGTCCTCGCCGAACCACTTCCGTACGTCCGCGAGGGCGGCGAACGGCACCGGCCAGGCCCGGAACCAGTCCTCCCACTCCCGCTGGGAGGCGGCGCCGAGCGCGGAGGCCCGCATGTCGCAGATGATCACGGCGCGCACCAGGTCGGGGCGGCGGGCGGCGAGCTGCCAGGCGGTCAGCGCGCCCATCGCGTGCCCGATGACGACGGCCGGGCCGAGCCCGAGCTGTTCGAGGGCGGCCTCGGCGTCCTCCACGTAGGCCTCACGGCTGTAGGCGGCCTGCGGCAGCTTCTCGCTCTGGCCGTGCCCGCGCTGGTCGAGGGCGACGGCGCGGTGCCGCCCGGAGAGCCAGCGGGCGGTGGCGGCCCAGTGCGAGGCACGGCCCATGAGGCCGTGCAGTAACAGCACCCCGTCGGTCCGGTCGGGTCCGGTGCCGGACCGCCCCGCTGCCCGCTCCCTCACCTGCCCCGGCACGGCCTTCGGGGGCTCGGCGAACTCCCAGGCCGCGAGCCGTACACCGCCCGACCCGGTCACGTCGATGCGCCGCACCATTGGTCCTGGCACCCCCCTGGAACCGTGTTCAGCTTCCGTATGCCGTCGTGCACATTCCTGTAGCGCGGGCCCGGGGCCCATATGCGCAGACACTCAGGCTATCGAATACTTATTCGAAAATTGTGGCTCCGCCACCAACACCCCTCGTTCGAGTGACACCTGGCCAGGATTGATCGCCGCCCCCCTGGGGAGATCTTCAACGGGAGGCGGACCACTCGGGGAAAAGGGGTCCGAGGGGGACGACCCTGAGAGCTCGGGGCTCCGGGTCGTTGAAGGGGAGGACAGGCCCCGGCGCCGCAAGGCGCCGGGGCTCTCCCCACATCTCCGCCACATTCTCCCCCACCCCTTCAAGCCCTATGCCTCTCGCGACAGCCTCGCACGCCCGGCGCCCGCGCGCTGCGCTTCGACGCGCTGAACCACGGACGGGGGAAGGGCGGCCCGGACCGGCGACCCGCTCAGCGCTTGGCGACGAAGACGTGGGAGGCGACCTCCGCGTCCAGCTCCGCCGCCTCGCCGCTGCTGCCGACCAGCACACCGCCCGCCGACTCCGTCACGCTGACCACCGAGCCGGGCTGGACACCCGCGCGGCGCAGCGTGTACATCAGCTGCGCGTCCGTCTGGATCGGCTCGCCGATCCGGCGGACGACCACCGTCTTGCCGTCGGCCCCCGGGTCCAGGTCGGCCAGCGACACCATCCCCTCGTCCAGGAACGGGTCGGCGCCGTCCTTCTCGCCCAGCTCCTCCAGACCCGGGATCGGGTTGCCGTACGGCGACTCGGTCGGGTGCCGCAGCAGCTCCAGCACCCTGCGCTCGACGGCCTCGCTCATCACGTGCTCCCAGCGGCAGGCCTCGGCGTGCACCTGCTCCCACTCCAGGCCGATCACGTCGACCAGCAGGCACTCGGCGAGCCGGTGCTTGCGCATCACGCGCGTGGCCAGCCGGCGCCCCTCGCCCGTGAGCTCCAGATGCCGGTCGGGGGCGACCGAGACCAGTCCGTCGCGCTCCATCCGCGCGACCGTCTGGCTCACCGTCGGCCCGCTCTGGTCCAGGCGCTCCGCGATCCGGGCGCGCATGGGGACGACGCCTTCCTCCTCCAGCTCGAGGATGGTGCGGAGATACATCTCCGTGGTGTCGATCAGTCCGGACATACGTGCCCCTCGATTACCTCGGCCGGAGGCCCGGCGGCTCCCCGGCGCGTGCGCTGGCCCTGGAGTCAATTCTGACGCATCCCACTGACAACCGGGCGGCCCGCGCGAAACGCGAACGACCCGCGAGCTGGGTCCCTCCGCCTCGGCGGAGGAGCCGGCCGGACGTACCGGCAGCTCGCGGGTCGGGTGACTGCTTGGGTTTGGGCCGGCCGCACGTCTCTGTCACGCGCTGGTCCGGCACCGCACAGGGTGGGGTGACGGGCCGCTAGCCCGCAGCCACCTCACGCGTCCGGGTCTCACTCATCTACCGGATCACCTCCCTTCGTGTGTGCACAACACCCTAGGAAGCGGACCGGCGATACTCAACAGGTTTTTTTGCGGGACGCGTGTGCCGTCGCGGCGGGGCCGCCCCCGTGCGGTCAGGCGTGGCCGTCCCTCGCCAGGAGCGCCAGGTCCAGGCTCGCGGCGATGCGTGCGGCCACGTCCTCGGCGTAGGCCGCGTCGGCGCGCTCGAAGGGGGTGCGGCCGGAGCCGCGCAGGAAGGTCACGACGCCGAGGGTGCGGCCGCGGCTGCGCAGCACCGCGCACAGGGCGTGCACGGCGTCGCCCGGCCACTGCCGGGTCTCGGCCCACTCGCGCGCCCGGTCGGCGGGTACGGCCCCGGCGGAGGCCCGTACGGAGCCGATGCGGTCGACGCACTGGAGGGCGGGGTGTCCCGTTCCGTAGCGGACCGGCAGCCCGGCCTGCCCGGTGAGCAGGCTGGGCCCGGGGCCGCCGGAGGGGGTGGCCGCGACGCGGACCAGCCGGACCGGGGCCGCCGTCTCGTGGTCGGCCGGGGCGGTGCCCCCCGCCACACGGTCGATCAGAGCGTGGTCGGCGAAGCCGGCGAGGGCGAAGTCGAGGTGGACGGTGGCGGCCTCGGCCGGGTCCTCGCACTCGGCGGCGGCGTGGGCGGCCCGGTGCAGCTGGTTGGTGCGGAACCGCAGCAGCGCGGCCTCCTGCTCGCCGTGCTTGGCCTCGGTGACGTCGGCGAAGAGCCAGGCGACGCCGAGCGGTACCGGTTCCTCGGCGAGCGGGGAGGCGAGCCGGACGAATCCGCTGCGCCAGCAGCGCCGCCGGTCGCCCTCCGGGGTGCGTACGCCCACCCAGAACTCGGCGGGGGCGGGCGGGGCGCCCTCGGCCAGGACGTGGGTGAGCGCGCTCTCCAGTTCTTCCAGGCCCTGCGTGAGCAGTTCGCCGAGCGGGCGGCCCAGCGCGACGGTGCGGCCGGTGCCGAGGGCCTGGGCGGCGTAGGCGTTGACGACGGCGGGCCGCAGGTCGGCGTCGACGAGGACGACCCCCCAGAAGGCGTCCTCGAACAGGGCCTCGCTGAGCGCGATGGAGCGCTCCAGGTCGATCTGCGCGTGCACCTCGCTGAAGGCGCAGTACAGGCCGGCGGGCTTGCCGTCGGGTCCGTGCACGACCGCGGACTGGGTCCGCACCAGGACGCGGCCGCCGTCCTTGGTGAGCAGCGCGAACTCGTGCACCTGGCGTCCGGGGGCGTGCATGGCGGACATCAGCCGTCCCTCGACCTCCTCGGCGTCCGCGCTGCGCACGGCCCAGCCGGCGAAGCCGTGCCGTCCGACGGCCTCGGCGGCGGTCCAGCCCAGGATGCGCTCGGCCTCGCGGTTCCAGTGGGTGAGGACGCCGTCGGCGTCGAAGGCGCACAGAGCCGCGTCCATGCCGTCGAGGAGGGCGGCCAGCAGGTCGGAGCCGTCGTGGGTGTCGGAGCCCCGCGGACCGTCCCTCTCCGGCTCGGGCTCGTCCGGCCCCAGCTCGTCGGTGGTCCCACTACGCCGGGAAGCACTCACCTGGACCCCCTGCAGGCTGCGTCCGCACATACGGCGCGTCGTTTCGCTCACTGCCCATCATTCAACTGGAACGTGACCCAGCACACACCGGGTTCCCAGAACATTGAAGGAATTGCCGTCCGGGGAAATTCCCGTGTGCCGGGACCGACGCCGTGGACGCGCGCGTGCGGTCCGGGTGGGTCGGGCCGAGCCGATCGGTACGCGCGCGCGGTCCGGGTCAGTGCCGGTAGAAGATCCGGTCGGCGTACCGGTCGAAGATCCGGCCGTTCCACTCGTGGCCGCCGTCGACGTTGCCGGAGCGCAGCAGCGGGGGTTCGATGCCGCGGTCGGCGAGGACGCCGGCGGTGGTGGCCATGACCGCCTGGAGGAGGGCGGAGGTGACGACGGTGGACGCGGGGGCGAAGGGGGCCGCGACGGTGTCGAGGGTGAGTTCGGCGTCACCGACCGCGATCTTGGAGTCGAGGACGATGTCGCAGTGGTCCTTCAGGAACGTCCCCGAGGCGTGCCGGGAGGTGGTCCCGGTCGCGTAGGCCACCGAGGTCACGCCGATGACCCGCACGCCGAGGGCGCGGGCGTGCGCGGCCATCTCCACGGGCAGGGCGTTGCGCCCGGACAGCGAGACGACGATCAGGGCGTCGCCGGAGCGGAGGGGGGAGGTGTCCAGGACCGCGGAGGCGAGGCCGTCGACGCGTTCCAGCGCGGAGCCGAGGGTGGCGGGCACGACGTCGACGCCGACGGCGCCGGGAACGGCGAGCAGGTTCATCAGGGCCAGGCCGCCGGCACGGTAGACGAGGTCCTGGGCGGCGAGGGAGGAGTGGCCGGCGCCGAAGGCGAACAGGCGGCCGCCGGCGGCCACGGTGTCGGCGAGGAGCGTCCCGGCGGCCGCGATCCGCTCGGCCTCCTCGTCCCGGACCCGCTGGAGCAGGCCGATGGCGGCGTCGAGGAACTGGCCGGCCGGCGTGCGGTCGCTCATGCGAGGTCCGTCCCTTCGGGGCGACTGTGTGTCGCGGATCACGGTGAGGTCTGGACCAGAGCCGTGTCAATACGGCACCCGCGACCGGGGTGCGTCAGGGGCTCAGCCGCTCCACGCGCCAGCCGCCGTCCGGCTCGGCGACGTACCGCAGGCGGTCGTGCAGGCGGTTCTCGCGGCCCTGCCAGAACTCCACCGACCGCGGGGCGACCCGGAAGCCGCCCCAGTGCGGCGGCACGGGCACCTGCTCGCCCTCGGGGTAGCGGGCGGCCAGGTCGGCGTAGGAGGCGTCGAGTTCCGCGCGGCCGGCGATCACCGTGGACTGGGCACTTGCCCAGGCGCCGAGCTGGGAGCCGTGCGGGCGGGTGCGGAAGTAGGCGGCGGTCTCGTCGCGGCCGGTGCGGCGGGCCACGCCCTGGACGATGACCTGGCGGGCCATGGGGTGCCAGGGGAAGAGCAGGGAGACGTACGGGTTCCCGGCGAGGTCGCGGCCCTTGCGGGAGCCGTAGTTGGTGTAGAAGACGAAGCCCTGCTCGTCGAAGGACTTCAGCAGCACCGTGCGGGAGCTGGGCCGGCCGTCGGTGTCCGCGGTGGAGACGATCATGGCGTTGGGCTCGAACAGCCGGGCCTCGGTCGCGGCCTGCTGGAACCAGTGGGCGAACTGGGCGACGGGGGTGGCGGCCAGGTCGGCCTCGGTCAGCCCCTCGGCCCGGTAGTGCATGCGCATGGAGGCGAGGTCGAAGGGGGCGGTTTCACCGGCTTCTCGGTCGGTCACGCGGTCATCTTGCCGTATCCACCGGGCGCCTTCGCGGGGTACCCTCGCCCTCCACCACGGCCCCGGGTGGCACTGAGTGCCGCTCCACTCCCCTTTTGTGGCACTCGGGGTTATGGTGCTGCTGTCGCTCCGATGGGGTGACAGCCGGCCGTACGGGGCATCACAGGGATGCCCACAGGGATGCCCGCCATGGACCGCGAGTCACGGGACGCGACCGTGGATCCGCCGGCGGACGGCCCGATTCCCGACGTCCCTCACCTGATCGCCGTCCCAGTCCCCCCTCGTCACAGCCGTCACAGCCGTCACAGCCGTCACACCTTCACAGTCGCCACACCGTCCCAGTAGCCCCAGTCGTCCCTGGCACACCCTCTGTCGCACAGACCACAAGGAGCCGCCTGATGTCCGACTTCGTACCCGGTCTCGAAGGAGTCGTCGCGTTCGAGACGGAGATCGCCGAACCGGACAAGGAGGGCGGCGCCCTTCGGTACCGGGGCGTCGACATCGAGGAACTCGTGGGTCAGGTCTCCTTCGGCAACGTCTGGGGGCTGCTGGTCGACGGCGCCTTCGATCCGGGCCTGCCGCCCGCCGAGCCGTTCCCGATCCCCGTGCACTCCGGGGACATCCGCGTGGACGTCCAGTCGGCGCTGGCGATGCTCGCCCCGGTGTGGGGCCTGAAACCACTGCTGGACATCGACGTGGAGCAGGCGCGCGACGATCTGGCGCGGGCCGCCGTCATGGCGCTGTCGTACGTCGCCCAGTCGGCGCGCGGGCAGGGCGTGCCGATGGTGCCGCAGCAGGAGATCGACAAGGCCCGCTCCATCACCGAGCGGTTCATGATCCGCTGGCGGGGCGAGCCGGATCCCAAGCACGTGGCGGCCGTCGACGCGTACTGGACGTCCGCCGCCGAGCACGGCATGAACGCCTCCACGTTCACCGCCCGCGTCATCGCCTCCACCGGCGCCGACGTGGCGGCCGCCCTGTCGGGCGCGGTGGGCGCCATGTCCGGCCCGCTGCACGGCGGCGCGCCCTCCCGGGTCCTGGGCATGATCGAGGAGATCGAGCGGACCGGGGACGCGCAGGGCTACGTCAAGAGCGCCCTGGACCGCGGTGAGCGGCTGATGGGGTTCGGCCACCGGGTGTACCGGGCCGAGGACCCACGCGCGCGCGTGCTGCGCCGTACCGCCCGGGAGCTCGGCGCCCCGCGGTACGAGGTCGCCGAGGCCCTGGAGAAGGCCGCACTGGAGGAGCTGCACAGCCGCCGCCCGGACCGGGTGCTGGCCACGAACGTCGAGTTCTGGGCGGCGATCATGCTGGACTTCGCCGAGGTGCCGGCGCACATGTTCACGTCGATGTTCACGTGCGCGCGTACCGCGGGCTGGTCCGCGCACATCCTGGAGCAGAAGCGCACCGGCCGGCTGGTGCGCCCCTCCGCCCGTTACGTCGGTCCCGGCCCGCGCAGCCCGCGGGAGATCCCGGGCTACGACGGCATCGCGCGCTGACCGAGCGCTTCACCGCACCCGGTCGGCGCATCCGGCGTCACAACCGGCGTCACGCGGGGCTCAGCAGCTCCGCGTGATGCCGCTGGGCGACCAGCGGGTGGGCGCGCAGCTTACCCTTGAGCTCGTTCAACCCGTACTCCGCGAACAGCGGGTTGCCCGGGTCGTCCGTGACGCCGGGCGCGGTGGAGGCGTGTGGGAAGGGCAGCGGGGCGACGCGGGCGTCCAGGCGCGGGTTGTAGAAGAAGGGCACCGAGAACCGCTCGGTGGCGCCGGGCGGGGAGACGACCCGGTGGTTGGTGGCCACGAGGTAGCCGTTGGTGGCCACCTCCAGCAGCTCTCCGAGGTTGACGACGAACGCGCCCTCGATCGGCGGCACGTCGTGGAAGAGCCCGTCCGCGCGCTGCACCTGGAGCCCGCCGATCCGGTCCTGGAGCAGCAGGGTGAGGAAGCCGTAGTCCTTGTGGGCGCCGACGCCCTGGTCGGTGCCGTCGCCGGCGCTGCCGGGGTAGCGGACGAGCTTGAGGTGCGGGTGGGCGTGCGCGCCGAAGACCGGGTCGTAGAAGTCGGCGGGCGCGCCGATGGCGGTGAGCAGTTCGTGCAGCAGCCTGCGGGCGACGGCGCCGAGCCGGTCGATCCAGGCGAGCGCGGCGGTGCGCAGCTCGGGCAGGGCGGCCGGCCACTGGTTGGGGCCCTGGAGCCACCAGTACGCGGGCTCGCCCGGCCCGGGGAAGCGGGCCGGGCGCTCGGCGCCTATGTCGAGCTGGTCGCGCCAGTCCCGGGCGCCGCCGGTGCGCTCGTCCCCGGTGCGCGTGTAGCCGCGGAAGTGGGGCGAGTTGACGTTGTCCAGGGCGAGGCGGTCGGCCTCGGGGAGCCGGAAGAAGGCGTGCATCGCGTCGAGCAGCGCGTCGGTCTCGGCCCGGGTAACGCCGTGCCCGACGAGCTGGAAGAAGCCCACGTCGTGGGCGGCGCCATGCAACTGCTCGTGCAGCAGCCCCCGTTCACGGGGGCCGCGGTCGGCCGCGGCGAGGTCGATGATGGGGAGCTGGTCGTACGACGGGGTCGTCGCCGTGTTCGTCATGGGTCACGTCCGCAGGGTGTACGGGTCCCGGGCAGCCGCCATGGGTGGGCGCGCGGCGCGGGTGCCGGATGAGAGGAACCGGGTGAGAGGTGCGGGCGATCGGGTCGCCGCGGAAGGGCCGGGGTCAGGCGGAGCGCCGACAGCCCATGCTCGTGACGCGCACGTAGTCCACGTGGCGGCGTCGCACGAGCAGCAGAAGCATGCGCACAGGGTACTGCGGGGCGCGCGATACGGGTGTGGCCCGGTTCACGCGGTCGCCGGGCCGCGGCCCAGTGCCTCCTCCAGCAGGGCCGCCCACTGGGCCACCACGCGTTCGCGGCGGGCTGCGTCGTCGGTGAGGAGGTTGGCGAGGCCGAGGCCGCGGGCCATGTCGAGGAAGCCCTGGACGGTTTCGCGGGTGCCGGGGCGGGCCTCGTCCGCGCCCAGCAGCTCGACCGCTATGCGGTGCGTCTCGCGGCCCACACGGGCCTCCAACTCGGTAACGCGGTGGCGCAGTTGGTCCTCGCTGGAGGCGGCCACCCACAGATGGAGCGCGGCCCGGAAGAGAGGCCCGGTGAAGAGGTCGACGAGGGCGCCGACCACGGCCCGCCGGTCGCCGGCCGCGCCCTCGGGGAAGAGGGCGCGCAGGGCGGTGGAGCGTTCCTCGGCCACGTACTCGACGGCGGCGGTGAACAGGTCCTCGCGGGTGGGGAAGTGGTGCTGGGCGGCACCGCGGGAGACGCCGGCGCGTTCGGCGACCACCGAGACCGTGGACCCGGCCCAGCCGTGTTCGGCGAGGCAGGCCACGGCGGCCTGGAGGAGCCGCTGCCGGGTGGCCCGGCTGCGGTCCTGCTTGGGGGCGCGTTCCGCGCGGTCGTGTGGGGTCACACCGCCCATTCCGGATCCCGTCGTTCGAGGAAGGCCGCCATGCCCTCGCGCGCCTGCGCGGAGGAGAACAGCCGGGCCGAGAGCGCGGTCAGGCCGGCCGCGTCCCGGTCGAAGGCTTCCAGCACCCTAGCCGTGAGCAGCCGTTTCGTCTCGGCCAGAGCCTGGGGGGAGGAGCGGCGCAGACCGTCGAGGATCGGCTCCAGTACGGCGTCGGCGTCGTCCCCGGCCGCCGTCACCAGCCCGGTCCGGACCGCCTCGGCCGCGTCGAACCGTTCCCCGGTGAGGCAGTGGCGGGCCAGCGCGCGCGGGTCGGCGCGGGGCAGCAGCGGCAGCGAGATGACCGCGGGGGCCACCCCGATGCGCACCTCGGTGAACGCGAAGGTGGCCCGGTGCGAGGCGACGGCGATGTCGCAGGCCGCGAGGAGGCCGAGACCGCCCGCGCGGACGTGCCCGGTGACCCGGGCGACGACCGGCTTGGGCAGTTCGACGATCTGCCGCAGCAGGGCGACCAGCGCGTCGGGCCGGGGAGGGTCGCGCAGGTCGGCGCCCGCGCTGAAGGTGTTGCCGGTGTGGGTGAGGACGACGGCGCGCACGGCGGCGTCCTCGGCGCAGTCGGCGAGAGCGGCGGTGAGTTCCCCGACGAGCGCCGCCGACAGGGCGTTGCGGTTGCCCGGCGAGTCGAGGCCGAGGGTTTCGACGGCACGCGCGCGCGTGCGTGCGATCGTCGTCACGGCCGCTCCCCCGCTTCCCGCGGCTGCCCGGGCCCCTGGTCCCGCAGCCGCCGCCGCAGGATCTTCCCGGAGGCGGCGCGGGGCACCGCGTCGAGGAAGGTGACGTGCCGGACGCGCTTGTAGGGGGCGACGCGTTCGGCGACGTACAGCATCACCTCCGCCTCCGACGGGCCGTCGGCGGACGGCCGGCCCGCCACGTACGCGTGCGGTGTCTCGTTGCCGTCGGCGTCGTGCACACCGATGACGGCGGCGTCGGCTATGTCCGGGTGGGTCAGCAGCAGGGCCTCCAGTTCGGCGGGCGCCACCTGGAACCCCTTGTACTTGATCAGTTCCTTGACCCGGTCGACGACGAACAGCCAGCCGTCGCCGTCCACGTACCCGACGTCGCCGGTGTGCAGCCAGCCGTCGGGGTCGATCATCGCGGCGGTGACGTCGGGCCGGTCCAGGTAGCCCTTCATCACCTGGGGCCCGCGGATCAGGATCTCGCCCGGCTCGCCGATGCCGAGGTCCTTGTCCGGGTCGACGAGGGAGACGACCCGCATCTCGGTGCCGGCGATGAGCCGGCCGACCGTGCCGGGGGGCACGTCGTGCATGGCGTCCAGGGGAACGACGTGCGTGCCCACCTGGTCGTACGTGAGGGTGGTGCCGTCCGTGCCGTCGATCAGCGCGGGGGCCCCGCCGAACCGGGCGGCTCGGCCCAGGACGGCCTCGTGGATGGGCAGTTCTACGGCCGGGACGTCTGCGTACTCGCTGCGGAACACGGTTCCTCCTCGCACACGGCGGGCGGGTCAGTACGACTTGGGCAGGCCCAGGGTCTGGTGGGAGACGTAGTTGAGAATCATCTCCCGGCTCACCGGGGCGATACGGGCCACGCGCGCGGCCGTTATCAGCGAGGCGAGCCCGAACTCGCGCGTGAGGCCGTTGCCGCCGAGGGTGTGCACGGCCTGGTCGACGGCCCGCACACAGGCCTCACCGGCCGCGTACTTGGCCATGTTGGCGGCCTCTCCCGCGCCCACGTCGTCGCCCGCGTCGTACAGGTGGGCCGCCTTCCCCGTCATCAGGCGGGCGAGTTCCAGGTCGATGTGGGCCTGGGCGAGCGGGTGGGCGATGGCCTGGTGGGAGCCGATGGGGGCCTTCCAGACGGTGCGCTCGCGCGCGTACTCCACGGCCCGGGCGAGCGCGTGACGCCCCATGCCGATCGCGAAGGCGGCCGTCATGATGCGCTCGGGGTTGAGTCCGGCGAACAGTTGCAGCAGGCCCGCGTCCTCTCCCCCACTGCCGAGAGCGTGGGAGGTGCCCCCACCGACGAGCGCGTCGGCGGGCAGCCGCACATCGTCCATGACCAGCTCGAACTGCTTCTCGGCGGCGGTCAGTTCCATGTCGATGGGATGCCGCTGGAAGCCGTCCGCGTCCGGCGGGACGATGAACAGGCAGGGCTTGAGGCGGCCGGTGCGCGCGTCCTCGGTGCGGCCGACGACCAGGACGGCGTCGGCGATGTCGACTCCGGAGATGAACACCTTGCGGCCGGTGAGCACCCAGTCGGCGCCGTCGCGGCGGGCGGTGGTGGTGATGCGGTGGGAGTTGGAGCCGGCGTCGGGTTCGGTGATGCCGAAGGCCATGGTGCGGGTGCCGTTCGCCAGCGAGGGCAGCCACGCCCGCTTCTGCTCCTCCGTGCCGAACCGGGCGATGACGGTGCCGCAGATGGCGGGCGAGACGACCATCATCAGCAAGGGGCAGCCGGCCGCGCCCAACTCCTCCAGCACGATGGACAGTTCGGTGATGCCACCGCCTCCCCCGCCGTACGCCTCCGGCAGGTTGACGCCGAGGTATCCGAGTTGGCCTGCCTCGGACCAGAGTTCGGTGGGGTGGCGTCCCTCGGCGACGGTCCGGGTGAGGTAGTCGCGGCCGTAGCGTTTGCCGAGGGCCGCCACGGCGGCGCGCAGGTCCCTGTGTTCTTCGGATTCGGTGACGGGGGTCATTGTCGTCTCCCGGGTGCGAGTGGTGTGTGGTTGCTCGCGCTCACGCGGCGGAGCCGCACGTCGATGCCGCCCCGCGCCCTTAGTGCCGCGGCAGGCAACGTTTGCCCGTAAAGGAGCGGCGTCCGGTGCGTGCTCCGGGGTCCCCCCTGCTCGAAGAGCTTGGGGAGTGCCGGCCGGAAGTCCTCGTACTGGACGTACTTGGGCTTCCGGCCGGTGCGGCGAGTGGGGGTCCCCCCTGCTCGAAGAGCTTGGGGGAGCGTGCCGGGCGTCGCGACGGGGCAAACGTTGCCTGTCGGGTCACTAGATTGCTGCCACTACCGCCAGCAGCACGCCGGGCTCGACCTGTTGTCCGGGGGTCGCGTGCAGGGCCGTGAGTGTGCCCGTGGCCGGGGCCTCGATCCTGTGCTCCATCTTCATCGCCTCCAGCCACAGCAGCGGCTGTCCGGCCCGTACGGCGGCGCCCACGGTCAGTCCGTCGGCGACGCGCACGACGGTGCCGGGCATGGGCGCCAGCAGTGAGCCGGGCAGACGCTGGGCGACGGGGTCGGGGAAGCGGGGCAGGACGGTGAGCGCGGTCGGTCCGGCGTACACCCGCTCGCCGTACCGGGCGATCTCGTACCGGCGCCGGATGCCGCCGGCTTCGAGGACGACCAGGCACGGGTCCGCGTGCACCACCCGCACCCCTACGGCGTCGGCGGCCGGACCCGCGCGGGTGTGCCGGTAGCGCACCTCGTGCTCCTCGCCCGCCATCAGGTACCGCTTGACCTGCGGCTGCGAGGGCACGTTGCGCCAGCCGCCGAAGCGGGAGCGGCCGTGCGCGTCGGCGAGCGCGGCGGCCAGGGGCGCGTACGGGTCGGGGGCGGGCGCGGTCAAGTCGGCGAGGTGGCGGTCGTAGAAGCCGGTGTCCATACGGCCACGTCCGAACTCCTCGTTCCGCAGGGACCGCACGAGCAGGTCGCGGTTGGTGACCGGGCCGTGGACGGCGGCCCGCTCCAGCGCGCCGGCGAGCTTGCGCAGCGCCTCCGCGCGCGTGGGGGCGTGGGCGACGGCCTTGGCGAGCAGCGGGTCGTAGTGGACGCCGATCGTGTCCCCGTCGCCGTAGCCGGTGTCCAGGCGGACGCCGGGGACGGACAGGCGGTGCAGGGTGCCGGTCTGCGGGGCCCAGTCGCGGGCCGGGTCCTCGGCGTACAGGCGGGCCTCGACCGCGTGCCCGCGCGCGGCGGGCGGTTCGGCGTCCAGGGCGTGGCCCTCGGCGACACGGATCTGCAGGGCGACCAGGTCCACGCCGAACACGGCCTCCGTGACCGGGTGCTCCACCTGGAGGCGGGTGTTCATCTCCAGGAAGTGCGCCCTGCCGTCGGCCACCAGGAACTCGACGGTCCCCGCGCCGGTGTAGTCCACGGCCCGCGCGGCCCGTACGGCCAGCTCGTGCAACTCCCGCTCGGTGGCCGCGGGAAGCCCGGGCGCCGGGGCCTCCTCGACGACCTTCTGGTGGCGCCGCTGGAGGGAGCAGTCACGCGTGCCCAGCGTCCACACGGTGCCGTGGGTGTCGGCGAGTACCTGCACCTCCACGTGCCGCCCACCCGCCTCGCCCCCGAGGTACGGCTCGACGAACACCTCGCCGTCGCCGAAGGCGCTCAGCGCCTCCGCGCGCGCGGCCGCCAGTTCGGCGTCCAGGTCCCCGAGCCGCCGTACGATCCTCATCCCGCGCCCGCCGCCGCCCGCGGCGGCCTTCACGAGGACCGGCAGATCGGCCTCGGTGACCTCGCGCAGGGGCGGCACGCCCATCAGCTCCTTGGCGCGGGTCTTGGACGCCATCGCCTCGATGGCCCGCGGGGACGGCCCGATCCAGACCAGGCCCGCGTCCAGGACGGCCCGCGCGAAGTCGGCGTTCTCGGCGAGGAAGCCGTAGCCCGGGTGCACGGCGTCCGCGCCGGCCGCCACCGCCGCCTTCACGATCAGGTCGCCGCGCAGATACGTCTCGGCGGGTGTCACGCCCGGCAGGCGCACCGCGGTGTCGGCCACGCGCGTGTGGAGCGCGTTCTCGTCGGCGTCCGAGTGCACGGCGACCGTCCGGATGCCCAGCTCGGCGCAGGTGCGGAAGACACGGCAGGCGATCTCGCCCCGGTTGGCGACGAGCAGAGAAGAAATCAAGGGGATCCCTCACATCCGGAAGACGCCGAAGCCGCCGCGCGCGCCCTCGAAGGGCGCGGTGTGGACGGCCGACAGGCACAGGCCGAGGACGGTGCGGGTGTCGCGCGGGTCGATGACGCCGTCGTCGTACAGCCGCCCGGACAGGAACACCGGCAGCGACTCGGACTCGATCTGCCGCTCCACCATCGTCCGCAGCGCGGCGTCCGCCTCCTCGTCGTACGGCTGCCCCTTGGCGGCCGCCGACTGCCGCGCCACGATCGACAGCACACCCGCTAGCTGCTGCGGCCCCATGACGGCGGACTTGGCGCTGGGCCACGCGAACAGGAAGCGGGGGTCGTAGGCCCGGCCGCACATGCCGTAGTGCCCGGCGCCGTAGGAGGCCCCCATGAGGACGGACAGGTGCGGGACGCGCGAGTTGGACACCGCGTTGATCATCATCGCGCCGTGCTTGACGATGCCGCCCTGCTCGTACTCCCGGCCGACCATGTAGCCGGTGGTGTTGTGCAGGAACAGCAGCGGTACGTCCCGCTGGTTGGCGAGCTGGATGAACTGGGCCGCCTTCTGCGACTCCTCGCTGAACAGCACGCCCTGGGCGTTGGCGAGGACTCCGACGGGATAGCCGTGCAGGGTGGCCCAGCCGGTGGCCAGGCTCGTCCCGTACAGCGGCTTGAACTCGTCGAAGTCGGAGGCGTCGACGATCCGCGCGACGACCTCGCGCGGGTCGAAGGGGATCCGCAGATCGCCGGGGACGATCCCCAGAAGCTCCTCCTCGTCGTACTCGGGTGGCGCCGCGGCGGGCGGATCGGGGTACGCCTTGCGGTGGTTGAGGCGGGCGACGACCCGGCGGGCCTGCCGCAGGGCGTCCGGTTCGTCGAGGGCGAAGTAGTCGGCGAGACCGGACACGCGCGCGTGCATCTCGGCGCCGCCCAGGGACTCGTCGTCGCTCTCCTCGCCGGTGGCCATCTTCACCAGCGGCGGACCGCCGAGGAACACCTTGGCCCGTTCCTTGACCATGATCACGTGGTCGGACAGGCCGGGGATGTACGCGCCCCCGGCGGTCGAGTTGCCGAAGACCACGGCGACGGTCGGGATGCCGGCCGCCGACAGCCGGGTCAGGTCCCGGAAGACGGCGCCTCCGGGGATGAAGATCTCCTTCTGGGACGGCAGGTCGGCGCCCCCGGACTCGACGAGGCTGACGCAGGGCAGCCGGTTGGCGAGCGCGATGTCGTTGGCCCGCAGCGCCTTCCTCAGGCTCCACGGATTGCTGGCGCCGCCGCGCACGGTCGGGTCGTTGGCGGTGATCAGGCATTCCACGCCCTCGACGACCCCGATCCCGGTGACCAGTGAGGCGCCCACGGTGTAGTCGCTGCCCCACCCGGCCAGCGGCGACAGCTCCAGGAACGGCGTGTCGGGGTCGAGCAGCAGCTCGATCCGCTCCCGGGCGAGCAGTCTGCCGCGCCGCCGGTGCCGCTCGACGTACTTCGCGCCGCCGCCCGCGAGCGCCTTGGCGTGCTCGGCGTCGAGCGCGGCGAGCTTGCCGAGCATGGCCTCGCGGTGGGCCTTGTACTCGGCGGATCCGGTGTCCAGCGCGGAGGAAAGGACCGTCACAGGAGGGCCTCCGGTATGTCCAGGTGGCGGGAGCGCAGCCATTCGCCGAGCGCCTTGGCCTGCGGGTCGAAGCGGTGCTGGGCGGCGGCGCCCTCGCCGAGGATCCCCTCGACGACGAAGTTGAGGGCGCGCAGATCGGGCAGTACGTGCCGTTCCACGGCCAGCGTCCGGCACTCCGGGAGCAACTGCCGGAACGTCTCGGTCGTCAGCGCGTGCGCGAGCCACCGCCAGCCCTGTTCCGAGCGCGCCCACACGCCGACGTTGGCGTCGCCGCCCTTGTCGCCGCTGCGCGCCCCGGCGACGAGTCCGAGCGGGGCCCGCCGGGTGGGTCCGGCCGGGAGGGGCTCGGGCAGCGGTGGCCGCTCCACGTCCGCGAGCGCGCGCGTCCGCTCGGGCGGTGGCACGGCGACACGGCGGCCGTCGTGGAGGACGGCCACCTGCTCGACGGCG
This sequence comes from Streptomyces sp. NPDC001231, assembly GCF_042896885.1. Lineage (NCBI taxonomy): Bacteria > Bacillati > Actinomycetota > Actinomycetes > Kitasatosporales > Streptomycetaceae > Streptomyces > Streptomyces sp. NPDC001231. Next base: position 199,068 of record NZ_JBIAXS010000007.1, on the reverse strand, counting down.
TCCTGGGGGACGTACACGGCCTCGAAGACGCCGTAGGGCGCGCCCTTCCCGGGAGGCGCCGGCATGTGGAAGCCCGGGTATCCGGCGAGCGCCAGCTCCACGGCGGCCCCGCTGAACGCCCGCCCCACCGCCCGCGGGTCCCGGTCCCGTACGACCAGCCGGAGCAGGGCGCTCGCCGTCTCCTCGGTGCCGGCGTCGGCCCGGTCGGTCCGCACCAGGTCCCAGCGCACCTCGCCGGGAGGCGACCCGGCGGCCCCGAGCGCGTCCCGCATCTGCTGCCGCACCAGCTCGGCCTTGCGCTCGATGTCGAGTCCGGTGAGGACGAAGGTGACCTCGTTGCGGAAGCCGCCGAGGCGGTTGAGGCCCACCTTGAGGGCGGGCGGCGGGGCCTCCCCGCGCACGCCCTCGACGCGTACCCGGTCGGGTCCGTCCTGACCGAGCCGTACGGTGTCCAGCCGCGTGGTGACATCGGGCCCGGCGTACCGGGCGCCGCCGGTCTCGTACAGCAGCTGGGCGGTCACCGTGCCGACGTCCACCACCCCGCCGCTGCCGGGATGCTTGGTGATCACGCAGCTGCCGTCCTCGTGGATCTCGGCGAGGGGGAAACCGGGGTGGCGCAGCCGGTCGAGGGCGTGGTCGGCGAAGAAGGCGTAGTTGCCGCCGGTGGCCTGGGTGCCGCACTCCAGCACGTGCCCGGCGACGACGGCGCCCGCGAGCCGGTCGTACTCCTGCGGCCGCCAGCCGAAGTGGGCGGCGGCGGGCCCGGTGACCAGGGCGGCGTCCGTGACCCGCCCGGTGACCACGACGTCGGCGCCCGCGCGCAGGCAGGCGGCGATCCCGAAGCCGCCGAGGTAGGCGTGGGCGGCGAGGGGAGCGCCTCCCTCGGGGGCGGAGCCGAGAGCCCGGGGGAGGTCGGCGGTGAGGTCGTCGCCCTCGACATGGGCGACGCGCAGTGGGATCCCGAGCCGCTCGGCCAGTTCCCGCACCCGGTCGGCGAGCCCGGCCGGATTGAGCCCGCCCGCGTTGGTCACGATCTTCACCGACCGCTCGTGGACGAGTCCGAGGCACTCCTCCAGCTGCCGCAGAAAGCTGCGGGCATAGCCGGCCGCCGGATCCTTGAGCCGGTCCCGGGCCAGGATCAGCATGGTCAGCTCGGCGAGGTAGTCGCCGGTGAGGACGTCCAGCTCACCGCCGGTGAGCATCTCGCGCATGGCGTCGAACCGGTCGCCGTAGAAGCCGGAGGCGTTGCCGATGCGCAGGGTCATCCGGTCGCCCCCCGGGGCGCCCGGCCGGCGCCGGGCGGGCCGGCGAAGGCCTGGGCGATGTCCAGCCAGCGGTCGGCGTCCGGACCCTCGGCGCGTACCGCGAGGTCGGCGCGGTGGGCGCGCTGGGTGACCAGGAGGCAGAAGTCGAGAGCGGGCCCGGTGACACGCTGCCCGGCGTCCTCGGGACCGTACGTCCACAGCTCCCCGGAGGGACCGCGGACCTCCACACGGAACTCCTCCTCGGGCACGGACAGCCCCCGCGCCCCGAAGGCGAAGTTGCGCGCCCGCACCCCGATGCGCACCACATGCTTGAGCCGGTCGGTCGGTGTGCGCACCACACCGAGCGCATCGGCCACGTCCTGCCCGTGCGCCCAGGTCTCCATCAGCCGCCCGGTCGCCATGGAGGCGGCCGACATGGGCGGCCCGTACCAGGGGAAACGGGAGCCGGGCGGCGCCGCTCGCAACGCCCGGTCGAGCGCGGCCCGCGTCTCCCGCCAGCGTTCCAGCAGCTTGTCGGGGGCCAGTCGCGCGCCTTCCGCGGCCCCCTCGTCCACGAACGAACCGGGCGCGGCCAGCGCCCGGTCCACGAGTTCCCGGAAGCCGGCGGAGTCGGTGACGGCGATGAGGGCGGACCGGTCGGTCCAGGCGAGATGGGCGATCTGATGGGCGATGCTCCATCCGGGCGCCGGCGTCGGGCGCCCCCAGTCCCCGGGGCCCAGCCCGGCGACAAGCCGCTCCAGTTCGTCACTCTCGGCACGCAGATCGTCGAACACCAGCGTCGGATCGGACATGCGTGGAGCATGGCAGCGACCCCTGAAACAAACAAGCATGCTTGCATGAATTCATGGTCCCGCCGTGCGGCGCCGAAAACCGGCACCGGTCAGGGGTGCGCCTCCGGAAGCGGCGCCTTGCTCCGCGCGACCTGGGTCCGAACCGCCCCCATGCTCGCCGCGATGACCAGGACGATCGCCACGGCCTGGAGGGCGGTGAGGGACTGGCCGAGGATGAGGAAGCCGGCCGTGGCGGCGAGGGCCGGTTCCAGGCTCATGAGGACGGCGAAGGTGGAGGCGGGCAGCCGGCGCAGGGCGAGCAGTTCGAGGGTGTACGGCAGGACGGAGGACAGCACCGCCACCCCCGCGCCCAGGGCGAACGTCGTCGGGACGACGAGCTTCGACCCGGACTCGGCGATCCCCAGCGGCAGGAACAGCAGCGCGCCGACCGCCATCGCCAGGGCCAGCCCGTCCATCTGCGGGAAGCGCCGGCCGGTACGGGCGCTGAAGACGATGTACGCCGCCCACATCACGCCCGCGCTCAGCGCGAAGGCGACACCGGCGGGGTCGAGGCTGTCGAAACTCCCGCCGCCGAGCAGGAAGACACCGGCCAGGGCCAGGGCGGCCCACACGAAGTTGATCGCGCGGCGCGAGGCCAGCACCGACAGGGCGAGCGGGCCGAGCACTTCGAGGGTGACGGCGGGGCCGAGCGGGATGCGGGCGGCGGCCTGGTAGAAGAGGCCGTTCATCCCGGCCATCGCGATGCCGAAGACGACGACCGTGCCCCAGTCGGCGCGCGAGTACCCGCGCAGCCGGGGCCGGCAGAACAGCAGCAGCACGATCGCGGCCACCAGCAGCCGCAGGGTCACCACGCCGAGCGCGCCCGCCCGCGGCATCAGCGTCACGGCCACCGCGGCGCCGAACTGCACCGAGATGCCCCCGGCCAGGACCAGCCCGACCGGGCCGAGCGAGCCGAAGCGGCCCGGGGATCCGGGCGTGGGCGCGGCGGCCGGCGCGGAGGCGACCGGGGACGGCGAGGAAGGGGTGGCGGCGCTGGGCGTGGTCACGGGCGGTCCAGTTACGGGGCTAGGGGATTGTTCATCGCGATGTACTGATGGGTCCAGGGTAATGGACGCGGTCAGGGGCGTGAACCCGTACACCACTGTCCACGATGCCCCGCCCGTCCCCACGGTTCACGGGCCGACGTACCCCTCCAGGGCCGCGGCGACACCGCGTGCCCGTCCGGTCCCGGTCACGGGTCCTCCAGGTGTCCCTCCAGCCTCGGCAGCCCCCGGTCACGAGCCGCCGCGCCCCTCCGGTTCCGCCGGCCCCTCAAGTCCCTCCGCCAGCACCTCCGCCAGATGGCGTCCCCGTACTCCGGCCAGCTGGTCCAGCTGGGTGCGGCAGGAGAAGCCGTCCGCGAGGACCACCGCGCCGGCCGGGGCCCGCCGTACCGACGGCAGGAGCTGTTCCTCGGCGCAGGCGGCGGACACCTCCCAGTGGCCCTTCTCGAAGCCGAAGTTCCCGGCCAGGCCGCAGCAGCCGCCGGACAGTTCGCCGGTCATCCCGGCCGCCTCGCGCAGGCGCCGGTCGGCCGCGTCGCCGAGCACGGCGTGCTGGTGGCAGTGGGTCTGGCCGGCGACCGGGCGGTCCAGGCGGGGCGGGGTCCAGCCGGGGGCGTGGCGCCGCAGGGCCTCGGCGAAGGTCAGGACGCGGTCGGCCAGGCGGCGGGCCCGCGGGTCGCCGGGCAGCAGTTCCGGCAGGTCGGTGCGCAGGGCGGCGGCGCAGCTCGGTTCCAGGACGACGACCGGCGCGTCGGTCTCCAGCACCGGTTCCATCAGGTCCAGGGTGCGGCGCAGCACCGCGCGGGCACGTTCCAGCTGGCCGGTGGAGACGTACGTCAGGCCGCAGCAGACGCGGCCCCGGCCCCGCAGGACGGACACGGGGTTCAGCAGCGCCGAACTTCCGTCGCCCACCGGAGGGCGGCGCAGGCGCAGGGTCGGCGGGAGCGCCACCCGCAGCCCGGCCGCCTCCAGCACGCGTACGGCCGCCCGGCCCACGGACGGCGACAGGTGTTCGGTGAAGGTGTCCGGCCACAGGACGACCAGATCGCCCGCCCCCTCCCCGCCGGCCACCCGTGCGTCCGCCCGCGTGCGCCACCATCGGGTGAACGGCTCGCGCGCCAGTCGCGGGATCCCTCGTTCGGGTGTGATTCCACCGAGCCGTTTCACGGCCGACGCGAGCGGCCGCAGGGCGGCGAGCGCGTTCAGCAGTGGCGCGGTGCGCGTACGGGCGGCCCAGCGCAGCCACACCGGAAGCCACCCCAGGGCGTAGTGGGCGGCCGGGCGGCGCCGGCCGGCGTAGTGGTGGTGCAGGAACTCCGCCTTGTAGGTGGCCATGTCCACCCCGACCGGGCAGTCGGACCGGCACCCCTTGCACGACAGGCACAGGTCGAGCGCGTCCCGGACCTCGGCCGACCGCCAGCCGTCGGTCACCAGCTCACCGGCGAGCATCTCGTGCAGCAGCCGGGCACGCCCGCGCGTGGAGTGCTCCTCCTCTCCCGTGACCCGGAAGGAGGGGCACATGACCGCGGCGCCCGACACCTCGGTCGTACGGCACTTCGCGACCCCGACGCACCGGCGCATAGCCGCCGAGAAGTCCCCTCGGTCGGCCGTGTAGCCGAAGGCCACGTCGACCGGGCGGCGCGGCAGCACGGCGAAGCGCAGGTTCGCGTCCAGGGGCGCGGGACGGACCAGCATCCCGGGATTGAGCAGGTCGTCGGGGTCCCACAGTCCCTTGACCCGCTCGAAGAGGGCCACCGTCCTCTCGCCGTACATCGCCGGCAGCAGCTCGGCGCGGGCCTGCCCGTCCCCGTGCTCCCCGGACAGCGAACCGCCGTGCGCCACCACCAGCTCGGCCAGCTCCTGCGAGAACCGCCGGAACCGGCCGATCCCGGCCGGGGTCAGCAGGTCGAAGTCGATACGGACGTGGATGCAGCCGTCCCCGAAGTGCCCGTACGGGGCGCCCCGCAGCCCGTGGGCGGCCAGCAGCTCCCGGAACCGCCGCAGATACGCGCCCAGCCGCTCCGGCGGCACCGCGCAGTCCTCCCACCCCGGCCACGCCTCACTGCCGTCCGCCATCCGGGTCGCCGTACCGCTCGCGTCCTCCCGGATCCGCCACAGCGCGCGCTGCGCGGCCGGCTCCTCGACGATCGCGGCGTCCACGGCGTCCGCCGCCCGAGCGATCGCCTCCGCACGCGCGCGTGCCTGCCCCGCCGTCTGCCCGCCCGTCTCCACGAACAGCCAGGCGTCCCCGCGCGGCAGCCCCGCCGCCGCGGACGGCACCAGGTCCCGCGCCATCCCCTCCACCGTCAGCGGCCGGTACCGCAGCAGTCCGGCCGCGGCGTCGGCGGCGGCTCCCTCGTCGGCGTATCCCAGCACGGCCAGCACGCGCGCGGGGGGTGTCTCGACGAGCCGTACGACCGCTTCCGTCAGCACGCCGAGGGTGCCCTCCGAGCCGCAGAAGGAGCGCGCCACGTCCGCGCCGTTCTCGGGCAGCAGGGCGTCCAGGGCGTACCCGGAGATACGGCGGGGCAGCCGCGGGAAACCGGTCCGCAGCCGGGCCAGTTCGCTCTCCGCCAGCTCCCGCAGCCCGTCCGGCGCCCCGGCCCACTCGCGCCCCAGTCGCAGTGGCCGCCCGCGCGCGGTGAGCACCGACAGCTCCCGCACGCTGTCCGCGGTCGTCCCCCAGGCCACCGAATGGGAGCCGCACGCGTTGTTGCCGATCATCCCGCCGAGCGTGCACCGGCTGTGCGTGGAGGGGTCGGGGCCGAAGCGCAGCCCGTGCGGCGCGGCGGCCTCCTGGAGCCGGTCCAGGACCACGCCCGGCTGGACGACGGCGGTCCGCTCCCCGGGGTCGAGCGCCAGCACCCGGTTCATGTGCCGGGTGAAGTCCAGCACCACCCCCGTCCCGGTCGCCTGGCCCGCGATCGACGTCCCGCCGCCCCGCGCGACCACCGGCACTCCGCGCGCCCGGCAGACCTCCAGCACCGCCGCCACGTCGCCGGCGTCCCGCGGAGCCACCACACCCAGCGGAACCCGCCGGTAGTTGGACGCGTCCATGGTGACCAGCGCCCGGGAGGTGACGTCGAACGCCACCTCCCCGCGCACGGCCCGGCGCAGCTCCGCCCGAAGCTCCGAAAGATCCGCGAGATCGGTCATGCGTCCAGCATGCACGCGATCGATTCGACGGCCGTCTCACCCGGCGGAATGCGTTTCACCCGGATTTCTCCGACCCGCTACTCTCCCGTTCGTGGCTGAGATCCAGATTCCCTCTGACATCAAGCCCGCGGACGGACGTTTCGGCGCGGGACCCTCCAAGGTGCGGACGGAGGCGCTGGACGCCCTCGCCGCCACCGGCGCATCCCTCATGGGCACCTCCCACCGCCAGACCCCGGTCAAGAACCTGGTCGGCCGGGTGCGCGAGGGCATCCGCGAGCTGTTCCGGCTCCCCGACGGCTACGAGGTCGTGCTGGGCAACGGCGGCTCCACGGCGTTCTGGGACATCGCGACCCACGGACTGATCGAGAACAAGTCGCAGCACCTCACCTTCGGCGAGTTCAGCTCGAAGTTCGCCAAGGCCGCCAAGCTCGCCCCGTGGCTCGCCGAGCCCACCGTCGTCTCCTCCGACCCCGGCACGCACCCGGAGCCGCGGGCCGAGGCGGGCGTCGACGTCTACGCCTTCACGCACAACGAGACCTCCACCGGTGTCGCCATGCCCATCAAGCGCGTGGCCGGCGCCGACGAGGGCGCCCTGGTCCTGGTCGACGCCACCTCCGGCGCCGGCGGCCTCCCGGTCGACATCGCCGAGACCGACGTCTACTACTTCGCCCCGCAGAAGTCCTTCGCCTCCGACGGCGGCCTGTGGCTCGGCGTGTTCTCCCCGGCCGCGCTCGAACGCGCCGAGCGCGTCCACGCCTCCGGCCGCCATGTCCCGGAGTTCTTCTCGCTGCCCACGGCGATCGACAACTCCCGCAAGAACCAGACGTACAACACCCCGGCGCTGGCCACCCTCTTCCTGCTCGACCAGCAGCTGGAGTGGCTCAACGGCCAGGGCGGCCTCGCCTGGTCCACGGCCCGCACCAAGGACTCCTCCTCCCGTCTCTACGCCTGGGCGGACGAATCCAAGTACGCGACCCCGTTCGTCACCGACCCGGCCAAGCGTTCCCAGGTCATCGGCACGATCGACTTCTCCGACGAGATCGACGCCGCCGCCGTCGCCAAGGTCCTGCGCGCCAACGGCATCGTGGACACCGAGCCCTACCGCAAGCTGGGCCGCAACCAGCTGCGCATCGCGATGTTCCCGGCCATCGACCCGGCGGACGTCGAGGCCCTGACGAAGTGCGTCGACTACGTGATCGAAAAACTCTGAGCGCTCGACGAGGAAGGGCGCCCGGCGGATCCCGCCGGGCGCCCTTCGCGGTGTGTGACGTTGCTCAGCCGCTCGGCCGGGAGCGCGATACCGTGCCCCAATACAGTGGCGCGCCCCTGCAGTTGGGGCCTACGATCCTGGCCGAGGCGGGGTCGTAGCACAGAGGTAGTGCGCCGCGACAGCATCTCGGAGGACGTCGGTTCGAATCCGGCCGCCCCGCCCCTTCAGCGCGTCATCCGCCGATGCGAGGGCCGAGGCGTGGACAACGGCCCCCTGGTGAATCCGGCTCGGACACCGAGTCCGCTGCTTCAGCCCAGTTCGATCCTGGCGGCGACCGGCAGGTGGTCGCTGCCGGTGGCGGGCAGGGTGCGGATGTGGGCGACGGCCGCCGAGCGGGCCATGACCTGGTCGATCCGGGCCAGCGGGAGGGCGGCGGGGAAGCTGAGGGCGAAGCCCCGTTCCGCCACGTTCATCCGCGAGGTCAGCGGGGCCAGCCCGCGGTCCTCGACCGTGCCGTTGAGGTCGCCCAGCAGGATCACCGTGCTCAGCTCCTCGGCGGCGATGGCCTCACCCAGCAACAGGGCGCTCTCGTCGCGCCGGCCGGACGCGAGGCCGCTCGCCCGGACGCGGAGGGAGGGCAGGTGCGCCACGTACGCCGCGATCCGGCCGTGCGGGGTGTGGACCACGGTCCGCAGCCCGCGGCTCCAGGCCTCCGTGATCCCCCGGGGTTTGATGTCGAGGAGCCGGGTGCCGCTGAGCGGATGCCTCGACCAGAGTCCCACGGTGCCCCGGACCTCGTAGTAGGGGTAGGCGGCGGCGAGGGTCTTCTCGTAGACCGACAGCGCCGGGGGCACCAGTTCCTCCAGCGCGATGAGGTCGGGTCCGGCGTCGGCCAGGGCACGGGCCGTGCCCGCCGGATCGGCGTTCTCGTCGCTGACGTTGTGCTGCACCACGACCAGTTGGCGTGCTCCGGGCGCCGACCCGGGCAGGAGCAGCCCGCCGAAGAGGTACGTCCAGGCCGCCACCGGCAGCAGCAGAGCCACCAGTGCCACGGCCGAACGGCGCAGCAGCGCGAGGGCGAACAGCACCACGGCCACCAGGCCGAGCCACGGCAGGAACGCCTCCAGCAGACTGCCCAGACGGCCCACGGAGTTGGGCACGGCACGGTGGAACGCCAGCAGCCCGGCCGTCAGCGCCGCGAGCGCGGCGAGCACCCGCCCCCGCCGCCACGCCGACCGGTGCCCCGCGTCCCCCTGCGTCTCTCGGTCAGGGGCACGCCGCCCCGCCCGGCGCCGCACCCACGGGGGCACCACCGCCCTCACCGCCGCTGCCGCACCGCCACCCGCCCGTGCCCGACCCACCCTGGCTTCCCATCCACTCGGCCTCGCCATCCAGGACGTTCCTCCGAGTGGATCAGTTTCCGCCATCCGCGCGTGGGCGCCGGAACGACCGGACGCCGTCCGTTCCGCCAACGTGCCGCAGCCGCGAGGCGCCCGGCGTGGACCACCGGGCGCCTCGCGGTCGTCAGGACGCCGTGCAGCTCACGCTCGGCACACCCCCGCCCCCGGGCGCGCCCCCGAAGCCGAAGGCGGTCGAACCATTGGCCGCGATCGCCCCGTTGTGGGCGGCGTTGACCGCCGTCACGGTCGCCCCGCTCTGGGTGTACGACGCGTTCCACATGTTGGTGACCTTCTGGGACCCGCTCCAGGTCCAGGTCACCTTCCAGGACTTGATCGCGGTGGGGCCCGTGTTGGTCACCGTCACATCGGCGTTGAAGCCGCTGCCCCAGTCGCTGCTGACGACGTAGGTGGCCCGGCAGGCGGCCTTGCCGCCGCCGTCACCGCCACCGTTGTCGCCACCGCCCCCGGTGCTCGGGAAGCCCGGTGCCTTGACGGTCGCCAGGTACCCGTCCTTCACCGTGTCCACGGTCTGCCAGTCGTCCTTCAGGATCCCGCCGGTGTCACCGGAGTTGGGGTTCCAGGACCAGAAGGTCCAGTGGAAGGAGTCGCCTCCGTACGTCGAGGTCGGGCGCAGGTAACTCACCAGCGCCGCCAGCCACTTCTGGTCCACCGTGGACTGGAGCGTGGTGCCGAACTCGCCGACCCAGACGGGGGCGATGTTCTGCTTGAAGATGTAGCCCCAGTACTTGTCCCAGATGTCCGGCATGTTGTTGGGGAAGGACGGGTCGCTGAACCAGCTCTGCTGGGCGACGCTGGTGGCGTAGTCGTGGGCGGAGTACACGACCCGGTTGGCCACGTCGAGGCGCACCGGGTACTGGCCGACGCCCATCAGGTTGCCGCCCCACCAGCCGGAGACGCCGTTGAAGGTCTGGATGCCCTCGACGAAGATCAGCAGGTCGGGGTTGGCGGCGAGGACCGCGTTGCCGGCCCGCTCGGCGGCCAGCCGCCAATCGGTCGCCTGGTCCCCGCAGCCCCAGCAGGCCGGGTCGTGGGGCTCGTTGTGCAGGTCGATGCCGATGACCGTGGCGTTGCCCTTGTAACGGGTCGCCAGCGACTTGAGGTTGGCGATCCACGTCGACTCGGGGACGGAGGCGGTGTACCAGAGGGCCGACTGGCCGCCCGAGTCCGGCCGGTGGCGGTCGAGGATGACCTTCAGCCCGTCCTGGCCGGCGTACGCGACGATCTTGTCGATGACCTGGAGGGAGGTCAGCCCTTGCAGGTCGGCGTTCTTGCCGGCGGAGAAGTCGATGCTCGAGGGCATCGCGCCGGACTTGAGGATGTCGTCGCTGTAGGGCAGCCGGATGGTGTTGTAACCCAGCGACTTCATCTGGTCGATCATGCTCTTGTAGTCGCGGGACCACAGACCGTGGACGACCTGGTTGCTGGTCTCGAAGCCGAACCAGTTGATGCCGGCGATCCGGACGGACTGTCCGGACGCGTCCAGGATCTGGCGTCCGCTGGTGTGCCAGTAGCCGGCGCCGCCCGCGGCGGGGGCCGCGTGCGCGGTGGCCGGCAGGCCGAGTCCCAGGCCCAGCGGTAACAGGAGCGCCGCCGCGGCAGCGCAGAGCGCTCTTCGCAAAGTGCGGAACATGGTGCTGCTTCCTCCCGAGGGGACCGCGGGACCGGAACGAGTGGGAGCGCTCCCACACACCCGCGCCTCCCAGTGGAAGTCAGGTGGCGACCGCCCGTCAAGAGCGTCGACGCAACAAACGCCCCAACCCCCACACCGCGGCCACCACGACAGCCACCGCGGCGACGGTGCCCGCGCCGAAGCGGCCGCCCCCGTCCGGACCTGCCTCGGCGGAGTTCGAACCGCCCTGCCGGGACGGCGACTTGGCGGACCCGTCGGCATCCGGCGCGTCGCGCGCCTGCACCGGGCTGTCGGATCCCTCGCTGCCGTACAGCAGTTTGGTGCCGTCCACGCTGTAGGTGACGGACTCCCCCTGTGCCTGAAGCGGCACGTCGAGCCGGCCCGCGCGCTTGATCCTGCCGCCGTTCCAGTCGTAGTGGATGCCGCCGAAGTAGCCGCGCACGGCGAGGTGCGTGCCGTCCGGGGAGAGGGCGGCGTCGGTGGCCCACAGGTCGACCGGGGCGATCGGCTTGAAGACGTTCGTACCCGAGGGGGACAGTTCGGCCGGGCCCTCGTAGAGGTGACCGCCGTCCTCCTTCTTGTCGATGACGTAGACGCGCCCCGTCTTCGGGTGCACGACCATCGACTCGGCGTTGCGCGGCCCGTCCGCGTACTTCACGACGTACTGCGTGGCCCGGATCGTCTGGTCCCTCAGCTCCTTCGGCTCGGGCAGCCGGTAGATCCACACGTACGGCCAGGAGCCGTCGAGGTTGTCGCCGATGTCGCCGACGTAGATCTGGTTGCCGGGCCCGATGGAGATGGCCTCCACGTCGCGGGGCTTGCCGATGCCACTGAGGGTGACGGTGGCGACGGTCTCGCCGGTCCTGCTGTCCACGGCGTAGATCTGCGGGCCGTAGCCGCTGTCGTTGTGGGTCCAGTAGACGCCCGGATGCAGGTGCGAGGCCGCGAGACCGCTGGACTCCTTGATCCGCGGGTCCTTGATCGTGAACCCGTCGTCGCCGTCGGCGGCGCGGGCGGCGGGCGCGGCGAGCGCACCCGCGAGAAGGGCCCCGGCGAGCAGGGCGAACGGTCGGCGCATCCCCCAAGCCTGCCATCCCGCACGGATGTTCACACTGCGTGGTGGGCCTCACATCGCACCGCGGACGCCCATCGTCCATGATGAGCGGATGCTCAGGTTCATGCCCGTCGGCGACTCCATGACGATCGGCAGCGCGGGCGACCACACCTGGCGTCACCGTCTGTGGCAGCACCTGTGCGCGACGTACGGCGGCCCGTTCACCCTCGTCGGCCCGCGCGAGACGCTCTACGACAAGTCGGCGGACGCGCCGGTCTCCCTCGCCTACGCCGATCCGGACTTCCCCCGCGCCCATCTGGCCGGCTGGGGCGAGGGCTGGGGGCACATGGTCCCGCTCGTCGGCGACGCGGTACGCGAGTGCGGCGCGGATGTGCTGCTGGTCTCGCTCGGCCTGATCGACCTGGGCTTCTACACGAACGCCGAGCAGACGGCGGTGCACGTGGAGGCCTTCGTGGCACAGGCGCGGGCCGCCAACGCGCGTGTCCGCGCGGTCCTGCTCCCGGTGATCACGAACATCCGCGCCGAGGCCGACCCGCTCTTCGCCGCGGACGTGGACCGCTTCAACGAGCTGCTGGCCGAGAAGGTGGCCGCCCTGGACGAACCCGGCTCCCCGCTGCTCCTGGCGCCGCCGCCGCCGACGTACGACATCCACACGGACACCTACGACGGCACCCACCCGAACGAGAGCGGCGAACACAAGATCGCGGCGGCGTTCGCAGGGGCGCTGCACCAGGAGTGGGGGTGGGGTGGGGAGTACGGAGGGTGAGCCGCGTCGGCTTCTCCTCTTGGCATATGCGCGGCCGCCCGTGCCCCTGTCACTGTGCGTATCGTTGTACTGCGCGGCTGTGCTCGTCCACGGGGCAGCCGGGGAGGAGCGCCACGATGACCGTCCTGGAAGACAGGATCACGATGGCCGAGGAGAGCGACGAGCTGACTCTGGACATGATGTTCGAGTGGCTCGAGAAGATGCCCGTCCCCGAGGGAACGAAGGTCGAGATCGTCGGGGGGAACATCTTCATGTCACCGCACCGTCACACCCACTGGCAGATCATCTTCGACATCGCCCGACAGGTGAGCGCCAAGTACCCGGCCAAGCGGCTGGCCTCGGACGTACGGATCGATTTTCCCGGGCGCCTGAACGGATTCGCCTGTGATGTCGCGGCGATGGCCGACCGCTCGGCGCCGGACGCCAAGGGCCGCTGGCACTACCGGGACATCGAGTTCGTGGCCGAGGTCATCTCCGAGAACACGGCCGCCAATGACTACGGCCCCAAGAAGCTCACCTACGCGCTCGCCGAAGTTCCCGTCTACCTCATCGCCGATCCGTACGAAGGCGAATGCCGCGTGTACACCCACCCCATGAACGGCGACTACACGACCGAGACCAAGCTCCCCTTCGGCGAGGACCTGGACCTCACCGACGCTCCGGTCGGCCTCGTCCTCAGGACCGGCGAGTTCCCCCGCGACTGACCACCGACCGCCGGCACCCTCGTCCACAACCCCCCTTGCGTCGAGCGCACTCCAAGACGTTGGCTTGTGGACCATGAGGTACACACAGCTCGGACGCACAGGACTCAAGGTCAGCCGACTGGTGCTCGGCACGATGAACTTCGGTCCGCAGACCGACGAGGCGGACAGCCACGCGATCATGGACGCGGCGCTGGACGCGGGGATCAACTTCTTCGAAACCGCCAACCGGCAATTTTGACGCCAGGTTCCGCAGCAGCGCATCGCTGACGCTCACCGCTCCTGCGGACCCCGAGTGGAAACGACGAAGCCGCCGCCTCCCACTCGCCTCGAACGCAAGCAGAAGGCGACGGCTCCGACACAGACCCGCTACCTCACCATGCGAAGGCTTCGGGAGACGGTCCGGGACCGGGGAAGATCTCGTCCAGAGACGCCAGCAGTTCCTCGCTCAGCTCCAGCTGTAGGGCACGCAGCGCCGAGTCCAGCTGCTCCTGCGTGCGAGGGCCGACGATCGGGCCGGTGACGCCGGGGCGGGTCAGCAGCCAGGCCAGTGCCGCCTCACCGGGCTCCAGGCCGTGCTTGTCGAGGAGGTTCTCGTACGCCTGGATCTGCTCGCGTGTCTTGGTGTCCTTGAGCGCGTCGGCAGCGCGGCCGCTCGCCCGGCGCCCCTGTGTGGCCTCCTTCTTGAGGACGCCGCCGAGCAGTCCTCCGTGCAGCGGAGACCAGGGGATGACACCGAGGCCGTAGTCCTGCGCGGCCGGGATGACCTCCATCTCGGCGCGCCGCTCGGCGAGGTTGTAGAGGCACTGCTCGCTGACCAGGCCCATGGTGCCGCGGCGGGCGGCGGTCTCGTTGGCCTGGGCGATCTTGTAGCCGGGGAAGTTGGACGACCCGACGTAGAGGATCTTGCCCTGCTGGACCAGGACGTCGATCGCCTGCCAGATCTCCTCGAACGGCGTCGACCGGTCGATGTGATGGAACTGGTAGATGTCGATGTAGTCGGTCTGCAGCCGCTTGAGGGAGGCGTCGACGGCCCGTCGGATGTTCACCGCGGAGAGCTTGTCGTGGTTGGGCCAGACGTCCCCGTCGCCCGCCATGTTCCCGTACACCTTGGTGGCGAGGACGACCTTGTCGCGCCGCCCGCCACCCTGGGCGAACCAAGTTCCGATGATCTCCTCGGTGCGGCCCTTGTTCTCACCCCACCCATAGACGTTGGCCGTATCCAGAAAGTTCAGACCCGCGTCGAGAGCGGCGTCCATGATGCCGTGGCTGGTTGATTCGTCTGCCTGCGGACCGAAGTTCATCGTGCCGAGAACGAGTCGGCTGACCTTGAGTCCGGTGCGTCCGAGCTGGGTGTACTTCATGGGCCACAAGCCAACTGCTTCGAGTCCGCTCCAGGCAAGGGCATCAGGTTCCGCCGTCAGGAGTCGTCTCCGAGGTGCCGGTACAGCGTGGCCCGGGAGACGCCCAGAGCCTTGGCGATGGCACTGACGCTCTCTCCCTTCGCCTTCCTCGCGCGGGCCACGGTCAGCACGTCCTCGTTCACGACGGACGGCCGTCCGCCGGTACGCCCCTGCGCCTTGGCTGCGTCGAGTCCGGCGCGGGTGCGCTCCATGACGAGGCTGCGCTCGAACTCCGCCATGGCTCCTACCACCTGGAACATGAGACGGCCATCGGCCGTGCTGGGGTCGATGTTGGCCAGTGCACCCGTGAGCACCTTGAACCCGATACCACGCTCCCGAAGCGTGTCGACCATGGTCACAAGGTCGATGAGCGACCGGGCGAAGCGGTCGAGCTTCCACACGCACAGAGTGTCGCCGGCGCGGGCGTAGTCGAGTGCTGACCGCAGCTCCGGCCGGTCGGTGTTCTTGCCCGATGCTCTGTCCTCGAAGATCCGGGCGCAGCCTGCGGCCGTCAGCGCGTCGCGCTGCAACTGCGCTTCCTGGTCATCGGTGGAGACGCGGGCGTAACCGATGAGCTGACCGATGATCGTGTTCGTCGTCACGGCCGGGACTGTCTCAGAACTCATCTCAATACGTCAAGCCTGAGACTGGAGTTTCGAGACGGGTTTTGAACAGCGCTACACACCCCCTTCAGGGACGCTTGCCATCCCGTCTCACAAACCTTGGTTTTCGAGACGGCCGTTACTGGTCACACGGCGCCACGGTCGGGTGTCGCACCTCTGCCCGGTGTCGGACAGTGCTGCGCCCCGGTCGCCACGGCAAGGGGCTGTGGGCTTGTCTGCCGGTCTGTCGCTTCGCTCTCGCCGACTACCAAGGGCACAGCCTGTCGACCGCTCACGCGGGTGCACAGCCGTTCGCCTTCCATGGGATGCAGGGCCAGCCTGTCGACGGCGGAGCGAAGGCAGGGGCTCACGCTTGCCGGATCGACAGTGAAGAGGAGGGCCGAGACAAGGCGAGAGGCCAACAGCGGAGAGGGGTGGGGTATGACCCCTTGGCGGGCGCTTGCCGACCGCCGGGTCTTACCGGCTCAAATCCTGCCACGGTTTCAGGGTCCTTCAGGTCGGCCCCTCCTCCAGGCAGTACGTGGCTGACCACAGACCACCACCGCGATCATGCACCGCGCGTCCCACCGGACCGGACCCGGACCAGCACCTGGTCGGCAAGCTCCTGCGGAGTCAACTCGCCGTCCAGAAAAACCGTGTCGCTGGGCAGGGCGTCGACTGCGGCCATGCACGACTCGATCCTGTCCTTGCACCAGCGCCGTACCCGTTCATCCTGCTCGGGGTTGTCTGGAGTGAAGCTCCGGCCCTCGATCCGCTTCTCCAGGACCTCTCGGGGGACCTTGAGGAAGAAGTGGTGAACACCGATGCCCGCATCCTCCAGAGCGTTGAAGATCTCATCGGCATACCCGGAGTTGACCAAAGTCATGGGGACAAGGATCGGACGGTGGTACTCCTCAACCAGCCCCACCGCCAGGTCGGCCACCTGCCGTCGCCACAACCGAAGATCCTGGAAGTCGCCGGTCGGCACCTCCACGATCTCCCGCAGCACAAAGCCGATCATCTCCGGGTCGTAGACCAGCGCCTCCGGCCAGCGCGGACGCAACTCGTCCACCAGCGTGCTCTTCCCGCTGCCGAACGCACCGTTCACCCAAACGATCAAAGCGGTCTTCTCCCCCGTTGCCATGCCCGCGCGTCGGACCCCGGTGTGTTGGATCAGCATCCCGCTCGGATGGCTGGGGGTAAATTCCATCGGCGGAACATGCCCGAAAGATCGCTGAGCGGTGCCGAATCCCACCGTCAAGCGGGACCGGTTCACGGTGTCGAAGCCACTTGCGCTGCCTCCTTGGCGACGGCGGGGGAGAGCAAGGAACGGAGCCTGACGGCCCTGCCTGTGGGGGCGCGGCAGCGCCTCCCTTGGTCTTGCTCCTGTCGGCCCCGGCGGGGCCGCTCTGTCGTAGCGGCTTCAGACTGTGGCGGCCGTTCGGCCGCCCATGCTCTCTACCGCTTCGCCGATGCCCGTCTCTTCGGGGCGCTACCGCGCCCCTACTGCGCTTGCCGTAGATCGAACGAGGCTTCTGTCGGCCCCCTTCGGGGCCGCAAGTGAGGACAAGAAGAAGAGAGAGGAAGTGAACGTTTCCGCAGGCCACTGGCAATGCCGGTACACGCCTGGCGTGTGCTGGCTACACGTACGGTGTGTTGTTCACCGGTCTTGATGGCGGCACGGCACCGGAGCGCCCTTCCCCTTCTGGAAGAGGTGAGAACCAAGAACAAGGCAAGCGGCTCCCGACCGGGGCGATACAAGGTCGAGCCTCTTGGCGCGTGCGATCGCGTTGTTCGTGCTCTGGTCAGACAGGGGTTTGCCGTCCTTGCCGAGGAGGGTGGCCAGCTTCCCAGGGGCGAAGACTGCGTGCCCGTGACGGTCGGCCCATCCGATGGCGGCGAAGTGGACACGGTAGGCCAGCGGGTGTAGAGGGTCCTGCGCCTTGCGCTGGTATTCGCGCTGGGAGACTCCGCCCCACGGGCGGTCATGACCGAAGCTGATGGCCACTGGTTCGCGGCTCCTTCCTGTGAGGCGCACGAGGGTGCGCCGGCGACCCCGCCGGACGGCGGGACATGTGTCTCCCTTCTTCGCGGGGGTGCCGTGCGGGAGGCACGGCACTTCACAGGTTGGGCGCCCAGGGCATCGGGCCTGGACTCGGTCTCTTGCGGTCGGGAGCGACGGCGGCGACCTGCCGGGCATCCTACAAACGCGCAGGAGGGCCCCGACCACAGGGCCCTCCTCGTCGCATGCAGTTGTCGGTCAGCCTTCGCTGTGGACCGCCGCCATGTTGCGCAGACGCTGCTTGAAGTCCATGGGGATCAGAACCTGAACCCTCCCGACTGGGTGTTGCCACATCCCGTCATGGCCATCGGGAGCCATGAGCTGCGCGGCGGTCATCCCGGGAATCGGCTCGGCATGGATGACGGCCTTGACCCCTGCGGCGCGTAGCTCCCTGCCCTTTTCGTGCTGGGTCGACAATGTGCTCCACCGTTCCCGGTAGGTCTCTCCTGTCGGGATCTCCTCCCAGGTGTCCGGGCGCGTGGGCTGCGCGATGAGCTGTTCACGTCGCGCGTCCAACCGCTTGTACGCCTCCCGGTACTCCTGCTTGCCCAGCTCACTGGAGTAGAGGCCCGCCTCGCGGTCCTCCCTCAGGTCCGAGAGGGCGCGGTTCACTTCCTCGATGTCGCGCGTGTAGTCCACGCCCGGCCGGAAGACCTTCCGGACGATCTCGACGTCCCCGGCAGCGAGGAGGAACGCTTTCCCCACGGCGTCCTCCAGCGTGTGCGCCGCGATGCCCTTGCTTCCGGTCGGACACGGCTTGTGCGTGGTACGGGAGGCGCAGCGGTAGTAGGGCCAGTTACGGCCAGGGGCGAGATACGCCGGCTCTCCACATGTGCAGAACGCGACCTGGAGCAAGGGCGACCCACCCTTGCGGTTGCCGTTGCGCTTGCTGGTGTTCTCGTCCAGCTTCTTGTTGGCCAGCTCCCACTCCTCGTGCGTGATCAGAGGCTCCGCGCGCTGGAGGGGCTGGCCGTCCGCGTCCCGGACGACCCGGCGTCGTGTCGTCTTCTCCCTGTCGACCATCACCTCCTCGGACACCTCCATCTGCCCCAGGATGCAGCGGGAACGTACGACCTTGGCCGTGTTCGCGGCGGTCCAGCGGCTTCCCTTCGGGGTCTTGCCGTTACGGATCATCTGGGCGTCGAGTGACGTCGGGGTCTTCGACACGTCCTCGTTGAGCCACTGCGCGATGCTGTTCGCCGACTCGCCCGCGATGAGACGGCGGACGATCTCACGGAGCGTCCCGGCCGTGTCGGTCCCGTAGTCGTCCGGGACGAGCTTCCATCCGTCGCCGGTCTCCTGTTTCTCCTCCCGGTAACCGTACGGAGTGCGGCCGCCGCGCCAGCGCCCCTCCTTCACCAGGTGGTTGTACGAGGACTTGGCCCGCGCCTTGATGGCTTCGAGCTCCCCTTCCGCGAAGGACGCGATCAGGCTGAGGAGGAGCTTCCCCATCTGCGTGTTGAGGTTGATCCCGTCCTCGACGGTGGCGACCTCCTTGCCGTTCTTCTCGCACCACTCCAGGAGGGCGTGCACGTGGAGCACGCGTCGCGAGAGACGGTCGATCTTCAGCGCGCAGATGATGTCGTACTCGTCGGCGCGCGACTCCTCCACCGCGATCCGGTGCTCGATCGCGCTGACCTCCTTCCCGATGGTCGAGGGAAGCCACTTGCCGAACTCCGGACGCTTCCACGGCTCTACCCCGCCGGACACGTCGATGTCCTCGACCCACCCCACGACGACGTGCCCCTCCTGATCGGCCCATCGCTGGATGGACCGACGCTGACGCTCCGGCGATGTGGTCTCGTCCGACACCCTCGACAGACGGATCACACCCAGAACTCTCGCCATGCTCGTTCTCCCTCTCCCCTGTGTCACGCATCGCGCACAAGGGGTGACGGTATGCGGTTCGGATCATGGCGTCAAAATTGATCTTTGAACACGGCCAACGTCTACGGCTGGGGCGAGAACAAGGGCCGCACCGAGTCGATCATCGGCAACTGGTTCGCCAAGGGCGGGGACCGGCGCGACAAGGTCGTCCTGGCCACCAAGGTCTACGGGAACATGTCCCCGGACAACTCCACCGTCTGGCCCAACCACGACAAGCTCTCCGCCCTGAACATCCGGCGGGCCGTCGACGCCAGCCTCAAGCGGCTGCAGACCGACCACATCGACGTCTACCAGTTCCACCACATCGACCGGGACACCCCGTTCGAGGAGATCTGGCAGGCCGTCGACGTACTGATCCAGCAGGGCAAGATCCTCTACGTCGGTTCCTCCAACTTCCCCGGCTACAAGATCGCCCAGGCCAACGAGATCGCCGCGCGGCGCTCCGGCACCATCGGGCTGGTCAGCGAGCAGTGCCTGTACAACCTCGCCGAGCGGCGCGCCGAGATGGAGGTGATCCCGGCCGCGCGGGACTACGGCCTCGGGGTCATCCCCTGGTCGCCGCTGCACGGCGGGCTGCTCGGCGGTGTGATCAAGAAGCAGGTCGAGGGCGGCCGGCGCGCCTCCGGCCGGTCCGCCGACGCGCTCGCCGACACCGCCGTGCGCGACCGGATCCAGGCGTACGAGGACCTGCTCGACAAGCACGGTCTCGAGCCCGGCGAGGTCGCGCTGGCCTGGCTGCTCACCCGGCCCGGAGTGACCGGCCCGATCGTCGGTCCGCGCACCGCCGAGCAACTCGCGTCGGCGCTGCGGGCGGTCGAGCTGGAGCTGAGCGAGGAACTGCTGGCCGGACTCGACGAGATCTTCCCGGGACCGGGTCCGTCGCCGGAGGCCTTCGCCTGGTAGGCACCTCCCGCCCCGCCCGAGCGGCCGTACCGGCCCTGGCGTCCGCGCTCCGCGTCACCTGCCGAGCGCGGACGCCAGGGCGACGACGGCGAACATCAGCACGAGCGCACCGGCCATGATCCGGTTCCGGGTTTTCGGGTCCACGTACTCGAGACTAACCGGCCGCCCGCAGTGGCCAGCGGCCGACCGGCTCGTAGCGGGGCTGCTCCCCCTGCACCCCGGACCTCGGCAGCAGGCTGCGCACGAGGACCAGCTCCTCCACGGTCCACGCACCGCTCGCGAAGTCCCGCAACGCCTGGACGTACGGCCGCACGTCCAGGCCGTCCCGGCTGCGCGCCACCGTCAGGTGGGCCTGGTAGGGGCGGTGCTCCCTCATCGGCACGCCCGCCCTCCGCGCCGCCGCGTCCGCGCGCTCGGCCAGCAGCCGCAGGGTCGCGAGGTCGCCCTCCGCCCCCGTCCACAGCGCCTTGCCGCGCCCGAACTGCCCTCCCCCGCTCAGCGCGAGCGAGAAGGCCCCGGTGCGGCGCGCGGCCTTCTCCAGGCGGGCCGACAGCTCGGGTACGACCTCCTCGCCGACCTCACCGTAGAAGGCGAGCGTGAAGTGCCAGGCGGGCCGCTGCGTCCAGCGCAGCCGGTCCGCGCCCGGCAGCTTCCGCAACCCGGCGATCTCGTCCGCGAGCACGTTGAGCACGTCCCGCGGGGGCAGTACGGCGGCGAACAGTCTCATGGGCCCAGTGTCCCGCCGCGCTCCCGGACGTGACCTGGTCACCGTGCGTATCGTTGTACCGCGCGGCTGCATGCGACCAGGCAGCAGCGGGGAGGAGCGGCACAGTGACTGTTCTGGCAGACAGGATCGAGATGGCCGACCACAGCGACGGGCCCACACTCGACGACATGTTCGAGTGGCTGGAGCAGATGCACATCCCCGAAGGTTTCAAGACCGAGATCGTCGAGGGGGGCATCTTCGTGACGCCGCAGCGGGACACCCACTGGGAGATCATCGCGGACATCTACGAACAGCTGCGCACCAAGTACCCGCGCAAGCGCGTGAAGTCCGACGTCCGCATCGACTACCCCGGACACCTCAACGGCTTCGCCTCCGACGTCGTCGCCCTCGCTGAGGGTGCCCGGAAGGACGAGAAGGGTCATTGGCGTCCCGGGGACGTGGAGCTGGTCGCCGAGGTGATCTCCCAGGGCACGGCCAGGAACGACTACGGCCCGAAGAAGGACGCGTTCGCGGCCGCCGGAGTGCCGGTGTACCTGATCGTGGACCCGTACACCGGCACATGGCACCTGCACACCCTGCCCAAGGACGGCGAGTACCGCGGTGCCCTCAGCCTCGACTTCGGTGACGAGATCGACCTGAACGACACTCCGGTGGGCCTCGTCCTCAAGACCGACGAGTTCCCCCGCGACTGACCCGCGCCCGGTGGACCGGCCGCACCCGGGCTACACCGCGGCGGCCAGTTCCTTTCGGTGCTCGCGGGGGACCAGGTCCACGCGGGGGTGTCCGCGGTTCCAGCCGAACGACAGGCGCAGTCCGCCGACGCGGGCCAGGACCAGACCGATGGTGGCGGCCGCGGCGAGCGAGACGACACCGCCCACGGCGAAGCCGACACGGGCACCGTAGGCGTCGGTTATCCAGCCGACGAGGGGCGCGCCCAGCGGCGTACCGCCCATGAAGACCATCATGAACAGGGCCATCACCCGGCCGCGCATGGCCGGGTCGGTGCCCATCTGCACCGCGGTGTTCGCCGTGACGTTGACCGTCAGGCCGAAGATGCCGATGGGCGCCATCAGCAGCGCGAACAGCCAGTAAGACGGGGCCAGCGCGGCGACGATCTCCAGCGCGCCGAAGGCCGCGGCGGCCGCGATGAGCACGCGCAGCCGGGCCGTGCCGCGGCGGGCCGCGAGCAGGGCGCCGATCAGGGAGCCGACCGCCATCACGGTGTTGAAGAGGCTGTAGGCGCCGGCTCCGGCGTGGAAGACCTGCTCGGCGTAGGCCGACAGCCACACCGGGAAGTTGAAGCCGAAGGTGCCGATGAAGCCGACCAGGACGATCGGCCAGATCAGCTCGGGGCGGCCGGCGACGTAGCGCAGGCCCTCGCGGAGCTGGCCCTTGCCGCGCGGCGCGCGCTCGACGACGTGCAGTTCACGGGTGCGCATCAGCAGCAGGCCGACGATGGGGGCGACGAAAGACAGTCCGTTGGCGAGGAACGCCCAGCCGGTGCCCACGCCGGTGATCATCAAGCCCGCGACGGCGGGGCCGATCAGACGGGCGGACTGGAAGTTCGCGGAGTTCAGGCTGACCGCGTTCTGGAGCTGCTGCGGGCCGACCATCTCCGAGACGAAGGACTGGCGGGCCGGGTTGTCGACGACCGTGGCGAGGCCCACCGCGAACGCGGCGAGGTAGACGTGCCACACCTGGACCTGGCCGGTGAGGGTGAGCACGGCGAGCGCGAGGCCGGTGACGGCCATGGCCGACTGGGTGACGAGCAGCGTGGGCCGCTTGGGCAGGCGGTCGACGAGGACGCCGCCGTAGAGGCCGAAGAGCAGCATCGGCAGGAACTGGAGCGCCGTGGTGATGCCGACGGCGGCCGAGGAGCCGGTGAGGCTCAGGACCAGCCAGTCCTGCGCGATGCGCTGCATCCAGGTGCCGGTGTTGGAGACGACCTGGCCCAGGAAGAACAGGCGGTAGTTCCTGACCCTCAGCGAGCTGAACATCGAGGACTTGCGGGGGGTGTCGGGGGCGGTTCGGGAATCGTGGGTGGTCGGTGCGGGGGCGGAGTCTGCTCCGGATCCCGTACTCAAAGGGGTTCGCCTCCTTGCCCGGCTGCTCACTCGCCGAGTGGTACGTGTTTTACAGGTGTGCGAGCTTCTCCAGTACGGGGGCGGCGGCGCTCAGTTTGGCCCACTCGTCCTCGTCCAGACCCTCGACCAGACCGGCCAGGAAGGCGTTCCGCTTGCGGCGGCTCTCCTCCAGCATGGTTTCGGCCTGGGCGGTCCTCGTGACCACCTTCTGACGCCGGTCCTCGGGGTGCGGCTCCAGGCTGACCAGCCCCTTGGCCTCCAGCAGCGCCACGATGCGGGTCATCGACGGCGGCTGCACGTGCTCCTTGCGGGCGAGTTCGCCCGGTGTGGCGCTCCCGCAGTTGGACAGGGTGCCCAGCACCGACATCTCGGTGGGGCTCAGCGACTCGTCGACGCGCTGGTGCTTGAGCCGACGGGACAACCGCATCACGGCGGAGCGCAGGGAGTTCACGGCGGCAGCGTCGTCGCCATGGGTGAGGTCCGGCATGTTCTTTAGCGTAACTCATTACTCTCGCTAAATACCACCGCGAACACGCCCTACGCCCGTGACTCCCGCCACTGAAGATCACATCACTCTTTCGGGTGATCCACGCACGGAACATGACGCCTCGGGCGGGGGTCCCGCGACCCTCGTGTCCATGGGGACCAGTGTGCTCAGCCTGCGCATGGACCACGAGCTGCTCGAACGGCTCAGGTGCCATGCCGCGAAAAGAGGAATGAGCGTCCAGGACTATGTCGTCCGGACGCTCATTCGGGATGACTTCGACGAGCGGTTCCAGGCCGCCGTCGAGGAGACGGAGAGGTTCTACGGGGTCACATGACCCGCGCCGAACCGGGTCGGATCAGGTCAGGCCGAGGGCCGGCATCAGGTAGTAGAAGGCGAAGACCGCCGCCACCGCGTACATCGCCACCGGGATGTCCTTGCCGCGGCCGGCCGCCAGGCGCAGCACCACGAAGGTGATGAAGCCCATGCCGATGCCGTTGGTGATCGAGTAGGTGAACGGCATCATCACCATCGTCACGAAGGCCGGGATGGCGATCGTGTAGTCCGCCCAGTCGATCTCCTTGACCGAACCGGACAGGATCAGGAAGCCCACCGCGAGCAGGGCCGGGGTGGCCGCCTGGGACGGCACCATGGTGGCGATCGGGGTCAGGAACAGCGCCACGGCGAACAGGGCACCGGTGACGACGTTGGCGAAGCCGGTCCTGGCACCCTCGCCGACGCCCGCCGTCGACTCCACGAAGCAGGTGGTGGCGGAGGAGGAGCTGGCGCCACCGGCGGCGACCGCGATGCCGTCGACGAAGAGGACCTTGTTGATGCCGGGCATCTGCCCCTGGGCGTCGGTCAGCTTCGCCTCGTCGCTGATGCCCATGATCGTGCCCATGGCGTCGAAGAAGGTCGACAGCAGCACGGTGAAGACGAAGAGGACGCCGGTGAGCACGCCGACCTTCTCGAAGCCGCCGAACAGGCTGACCTTGCCCAGCAGGCCGAAGTCGGGGGTGGACACCGGGCTGCCCGGCCACTTCGGGGTGGTCAGACCCCAGGACGGCACCTTGGCGACGGAGTTGATCACGACCGCGAGGACGGTCATCGCGATGATCGAGATCAGGATCGCGCCGGGCACCTTGCGCACGATCAGCGCCAGCGTGAGCAGCGCGCCCAGGATGAAGACGAGGACCGGCCAGCCGTTGAGGTGACCGGTGGCGCCGAGCTGGAGCGGGACCGTGGTGTGGGCGGCGTCCGGGATACGGGAGACGAAGCCGGAGTCGACGAGCCCGATCAGCATGATGAACAGGCCGATACCGATGGCGATGCCCTTGCGCAGGCCGAGCGGCACGGCGTTCATCACGCGCTCACGCAGTCCGGTGGCGACCAGCAGCATCACCACGATGCCGGCGAGGACGACCATGCCCATGGCGTCCGGCCACGACATGCGCGGCGCCAGCTGGAGCGCGACGACCGTGTTGACGCCGAGGCCGGCGGCGAGCGCGATCGGCACGTTGCCGATGACACCCATGAGGAGAGTGGTGAACGCGGCGGTCACGACGGTGGCGGTGACCAGCTGGCCGTTGTCGAGCTGGTGCCCGTACATGTCCTTCGCGCTGCCCAGGATGATCGGGTTCAGCACGATGATGTAGGCCATCGCGAAGAAGGTGGCGAAACCGCCGCGGACCTCCCGGGACAGGGTGCTGCCCCGCTCGGAGATCTTGAAGTAGCGGTCGAGAGCGCCGTACGGGGGCGGCGTTCCCGGCTGCTCGGGGGCGGAAGCCTTGGCGGTGGCCGAGGTGGACATGCGGGTGACCTCAAGGGTGCGGGTGGGTACGGAGTTCCGAGCCGGACCGGGGATCGAACCAAACCGACGACCAACAGGTTCCCCCAGGTCCCTGTCGCGACCCTGTTTGGTGATTCCTACGAAGAGAAGTGGCCAGACTCGGACCGTTTCAGTATGAACATATGAAGCCGAAAAGACCATCTCCGCGCGTAGACCATGGCCCTGCCTGGGGCGGGACGCTTCTCACCCGGGCCCCGTAAGCTGATGCCCATGGCGAAGTGGACCCCCAAGCACGAGGCGCCGGAGCCCCTGGAGGGCCCCGTGGTCGCCACCATCACCGGCGGCACGATCGTGTGGTTCGTCCTCTTCCTGGTCCAGCTCCCCTTCTACGGCTGGTTCCACGACCACGGCCACACCTGGTGGCTGTGGACCTGCCTGGCCGGCGGCGGCCTGGGCCTGATCGGCATCTGGTACGTCCGCAAGCGGGACGCCGCCATCAAGCGGGCTGCGGAGCGGGCGGGGCTGCCGCAGCAGCCGACGTCCGCGGAGTAGGCGCCCCCGCGCACCCGACGTGAGCGGACCGAGGCAGGCTGCGCCTGCCCCGGCCGAAGGCCCTCGGACCGGGGCCGCCTGCGTCAGCGGACGACGTCGGTGTCGTGGGCGGTGTCGTCGATCTCGGCCGCGAACGGAGCGCCCTCCCAGTCACCGGCGACGGTGACGGCACGGGCTCCGCACAGACCGGCGATCCGAAGGCGCTCGGCCGCGTCCTCTCCGGCGAGCACCGCGCTGAGGTAGCCGGCGGCGAAAGCGTCTCCGGCGCCCACCGGGTCGACCGCGGCGACCGGCTGGGGCCGCTGCCGGTGGAGGACCCCGTCGACGCACGCGACGCTGCCTGCGGAGCCGAGCTTGATCACGACCTGGCCGGGACCCAGTGCGGCGATGGCCCTCGCCTGCCCCTCGGGGTCCTTCTCGTCGGTGAACAGCAGGGCTTCCTCGGTGGTCGCGAAGAAGATGCCGGCCTTGCCGAGCAGATGGCTCAGGACCGGGCGGGCCCGGTCCCGCGGCCACAGCCGGGAGCGGAAGTTGACGTCGAAGGAGACGGTGACACCGTGCTCCTCGGCGATGGTGACGGCGCTGCGCACCGCGTCGGACGCGGACGCGCTCAAGGCCGGCGTGATGCCGGTGACATGCAGGATCCTCGCGCCGCCGATCACGGCCTCGTCGAGATCGGCGGGCGCGAGGCGGGAGCCGGCGCTGTGCGTGCGGTAATAGCTGACCTGCACCCGGCCCGAGGCCTGCCGGTTCTTCAGCATCAGGCCGGTCGGCGCGGGATCGCGCACGATCGAGGTCGAGACGGCCTCGGCGCGCAGTTCCCGGGCGATGAGCTCGCCGACCTCGTCCGTGCCCAGCCGGCCGATCCAGTGCGCGGCGTGGCCGAGCCGGGCCAGCCCTATGGCCACATTGCTCTCGGCGCCGCCGAAGCCGAGCCGCAGGGTCGGCTGCCGGATCAGCGGCACGTTCGCCGACTGGGTGAGCAGCCCGATGGACTCGCCCAGGGTGACGACTTCGGGACCCATCGCGCTCACACCGCTTCCTCGATCGACTTGAACAGGGTGGCCGCGCGCCGGGCCGGCACCGATACGTCGCCGTCGCGCAGCGCGCTGCCGGTGAGCGCGCCGCCCAGGCTGACCGCGACCGCCCCGGCGGCCACATACGAGCCGGCGGTCTCCACGGTGATCCCTCCCGACGGGACGAACGGGATGCCGGGGAACGGTTCGCGCAGGCTGCGCAGGTGGCCGGGGCCGCCGGCCGCGGCGGGGAAGATCTTCACGGCGTCCGCGCCGAGGGCGTGGGCCCGCATCACCTCCGACGGCGTCCAGGCGCCGACGATGCTCGGCACCCCGTGTGCGGACGCGATCCGGGGCAGCTCGTCCACCAGGCCGGGAGACACGGCGAACGCGGCTCCGGCGTCGATCGCGGCGCGGGTGAGGGCCTCGTCGGTGAGGGTGCCGGCGCCGATCACCGCGTCGGCCGAGAACAGCCGGACGGTCCGTTCCAGGACCGCCGGGAAATCCGGGGTGGTGGCGGTCAGTTCGATCGCTCGCACTCCGGCGCGTATGAGCGCGGCCACGGTGGTGGCGAGGTGCTCGGTCGTCGCGGGACGCAGGACGGCCACGACACGGGTCTCGGTCAGGGCCACGGGCAGGGGCAGGGGGGCCGCCGATTGGGCCACGGAACAGCTCCTTCTCACAACAGGGTGCTGGAGGCGGACTGCCTGGTCGCCTTCGACGAGGCAGGACACGCCGTTGGTCGGGTGTGGTCAGCGGGACCCGGTCGAGCTTGTGCCGCGCCGCGCGAGCGGGCTCCGGCCGGGTCCGTCACCGGGGCGGCCGTGGTCATCCGCGGCCTCCCCACCGCTGCGAGATGTCGCGGGCCGCCGCTCTCACCAGGGGCACCACTTGCGAGACCCGCTCCGGTGGCATGCGCTCCTCGGGCGCCGACACGCTGATCGCATGGGTCGCGGCTCCGGTCACGTCGAAGACCGGGGCGGCGACGCAGCGCACCCCCGCCTCGTTCTCGACGTCGTCGATCGCCCAGCCGCGGGCACGGGACCTGGCGAGCTCGGCGCGCAACGCGTCGCCGTCGGTGATGGTGTTCCCGGTGCGCGGGGCCATGCCCGCCGCGATCACCGCGTCGACCACGGCGTCATCGGCGTGGGCCAGCATGGCCTTGCCGACGCTGGTGCAGTACGCCGACTGGGTGCTGCCGACCCGCGAGGCCATCCGCACGGGAAGCGGGCTGTCGACCTTGTCGACGTAGACCACGTGCGGGAAGTCCGCCGTGACCAGGTGAACGGTCTCGCTCGTCGCCTCCGACAGGCCCTTCAGCACGTCGCGGGTGTCGCGGTGCGGGTCGTTCCCGGCCAGGTACACCTGGCCGAGCTGGGCGTTGCGCCAGCCGAGCCGGTACGCGCCGCTCGGCAGGACCTGGACGAAGCGGGCGTCGATGAGCGGTTGGAGCAGCCGCAGCACCGTGGACTTGCTCAGGCCCTGCTGTGCGGCCAGCTCGGTGAGCGTGCAGCCGCGGCCCTCGACGTCGTCGCCGAGCCTGATGAGGATCCCGAGCGCCCGGCGCAGCGAGGCCGAGTTGTTGCGTGCGCCCGGAGTGGGGGCGAGCCGGTCGGTCAAGACGAGCCTCCTCGTCGAATCGCGCGGCCGGCCGTGGCGTTGCGCAGGTGGCCGTCGCGGAGTGCGAACGCGCCGCCGATCACCACGTGGTCCACACCGTCCGCGAACTGCCGTGAGTCGTCGTAGGTTGCCAGATCGGCGTGCTGGGCCTTGCGCCGATTGCACGCAGCATCATAGGCATGCGCCGTGCATTGCAAGGAGAAGTTCTGCATTGCACAATGTTCCGCCACCACGGCCGGCTTGACCGCCGCGTCGCCCGACCACGTCCGGTGCCGCCCCTTGGGCCCGGTCCCCGGGGACGGCCGTCCCGTCGTGCACCGCCCGTACGACCGTCGTACGAGGCCTCTCCTCCCCAGGTCGGATCTTCCGCCCCCTCGACGAGTGAAGCCGCACAACCGCACGTACCGTCGAATGCATGACGCATATCGACGCGGGCGCAGAGCTTGACCCGGTGCACCCCGTGCCCCTCCCGGCCGTCCGGCCGACCGGACTCACCTCGGCCGAGGTCGCGGAGCGCATCGCCCGCGGCGAGATCAACGACGTGCCGGTGCGCAGCAGCCGCTCCCTCCCCGACATCGTCCGCGCCAACGTCTTCACCCGGTTCAACGCGATCATCGGCGTCCTGTGGGTGGTCACCCTGTTCGCCGCCCCGATCCAGGACAGCCTGTTCGGCTTCGTGATCATCGCCAACACGGGCATCGGCATCATCCAGGAGTGGCGGGCGAAGAAGACCCTCGACTCGCTCGCCGTCATAGGCGAGGCCCGCCCCACGGTGCGCCGCGACGACACCGCCGTCGAGATCGCCACCTCCGAGATCGTCCTCGGCGACCTCATCGAGATCGGCCCCGGCGACAAGGTCGTCGTCGACGGAACCTGTGTCGAGACCGACGGTCTGGAGATCGACGAGTCCCTGCTCACCGGCGAGGCCGACCCCGTCGTCAAGCGGCCCGGCGACCGTGTGATGTCCGGCAGTTTCGTCGTCGCCGGCGGCGGCGCCTTCCAGGCGACCAGGGTCGGCCGCGGCGCCTACGCCGCCCAGCTCGCCGAGGAGGCCTCCCGCTTCACGCTCGTCCACTCCGAGTTGCGCACCGGCATCTCCACCATCCTCAAGTACGTGACCTGGATGATGGTCCCGACCGCGATCGGCCTGGTCATCAGCCAGCTCGTGGTGAAGAACAACGACCTCAAGGAGTCCGTCGCCCGCACCATCGGCGGCATCATCCCCATGGTCCCCGAGGGACTGGTCCTGCTCACCTCCGTCGCCTTCGCCATCGGCGTGATCCGGCTGGGCCGCAAGCAGTGCCTCGTGCAGGAGCTGCCCGCCATCGAGGGCCTCGCCCGCGTCGACACGGTCTGCCTGGACAAGACCGGCACCCTCACCGAGGGCGGCATGGACGTCACCGAGTTGAGGTCTCTGGACGGCTACGACGAGTCGTACGTGCGCAAGGTCCTCGGCGCGCTCGGCGAGTCCGACCCGCGCCCCAACGCCTCCCTCCAGGCGATCATCTCCGCCTACCCGGACAGCGAGGAGTGGCGCTGCGTGGAGTCGCTGCCCTTCTCCTCGGCCCGCAAGTACAGCGGCGCCAGCTTCAGCGAGGGCGACGGCGATTCCAGTACGTGGCTGCTGGGCGCCCCGGACGTGCTGCTGCCCGCCGAGGCCCCCGCCCTGGCCGAGACCGGGCGGCTGAACGAGCGGGGCCTGCGCGTGCTGCTGCTCGCCCGCGCCGCCCGCGACCTGGACGACCCGGAGGTGGCCCGGACCGTCCGGCCCGCCGCGCTCGTCGTGCTGGAGCAGCGGCTGCGGCCCGACGCCGCCGAGACCCTGCGCTACTTCGCCGAGCAGGACGTCCGCGCCAAGGTCATCTCCGGCGACAACGCGGTGTCCGTCGGCGCGGTCGCCGCGAAGGTCGGCCTCAACGGCACGGCCGTGGACGCCCGCCGGCTACCCGCCGAGCGGGACGAGATGGCCCGGGACGTGGACGAGGGCACGGTGTTCGGGCGGGTCACCCCGCAGCAGAAGCGGGACATGGTGGGCGCGCTCCAGTCACGCGGGCGCACGGTCGCGATGACCGGCGACGGCGTGAACGACGTGCTGGCGCTGAAGGACGCCGACATCGGCGTGGCGATGGGCTCGGGCTCGGAGGCCACCCGGGCGGTCGCGCAGATCGTGCTGCTGAACAACAGCTTCGCCGTCCTGCCGTCCGTGGTCGCCGAGGGGCGTCGGGTGATCGGCAACATCACCCGGGTCGCGACCCTGTTCCTGGTGAAGACGGTCTACTCGGTGCTGCTGGCGGTGCTGGTGGTCTGCTCGCAGGTGGAGTATCCGTTCCTGCCCCGCCACCTGACCCTGCTGTCCACGCTGACCATCGGCGTCCCGGCCTTCTTCCTGGCCCTCGCCCCGAACACGGAACGGGCCCGGCCCCACTTCGTACGGCGGGTCATGCGCTACGCGGTACCGGGCGGAGTGGTGGCCGCCGTGGCGACCTTCGTGACGTATCTGGTCGCCCGCCACCACTACACGGGCCCGGGCGCCCTGGACGCGGAGACCAGCGCGGCCACGCTGACGCTGTTCCTGGTCTCGATGTGGGTCCTGGCGATCGTCGCCCGCCCCTACACCTGGTGGCGGATCGCGCTGGTGGCCTCGATGGGCGCGGCGTTCCTCGTCGTCATGGCCGTGCCCGCGCTCCAGGACTTCTTCGCCCTGAAGCTGGAGGGCACGGCCATGCCGTGGCTCGCGGTGGGCATCGCGGTGGTGGCGGCGGCCGTCCTGGAGTTCCTGTGGAAATGGACCGGCCGCCGCTTTCCCGTCTAATGCTGTGACCGGAAAGGTTTGCCGGGAAGCTCGCGGCGTCCGGTGCTGGGGGCACCTCCCACGCCGTTCAGGCAGTGGGGGAACATCGCAAGGCGGAGCATGACTCTCGTACTGGACGTACTCGGGTGATGCGACAACGCGGCTGGGGGTCCCCCCTGCTCGAAGAGCTTGGGGGAGCCGTGCCGGGCGTCGCGAGCCGGTGAACCTATCCGGTCGCAGCACTACCCAGTGCTGCGACCGGGAGGCCGAGTGGCTTACTTCTTCACGCGGACCAGGTCCCCCGGGGCGTTGACCGCCGGGGTGGTGGTGGTGCCCGCGAAGCTGAAGCGGTAGTAGCCGTCGACGGTGGCCTTCGTGGTGGTCTTGAGGCTGCCCGTGGAGTTCGTCTTGACGGTCTTCAGCGTCTTGTAGGTGGTGGTGCCCTTCTTACGGAACTGCAGCTTCACCGCCTGGCCGCTGTAGCCCGAGTACTTGCCGCTCTCCCAGTTGGCCCGCGACAGCTTCCCGGTCACGGTGACGCTCTTGCCCTTCTTCACCGGCTTGGGCTTGGCGCCGGTGGTCAGCTTGGAGTTGCGCTGCACCAGCGTGGTGCCGAGGCCGCCCTTCTCGGCGATACCGACCTTGCTCCAGTCGATGTCGTTGGACTCGAGGTCCTGGCCGTTGTACGCGACGGCCACGGCGCCCGCGCGCCAGGAACCGGCGTCGGCGTTCCGCAGTTCCCCGTCAGCCGGGTAGATGTCGATCTTGCCCTTGCAGTTGGCCGTGGTCGCCGAGGTGACGGAGCAGCTGGCCGGGGCGTCGCCGAAGAGCACGTTCTGCGGCCTGTCGAAGGAGCCCTTGTAGAGGTACGGGCCGGTGAAGAAGTCCTTGGCGCGCACGTCCACGTCGGCGCCGAACTTCATGGTGTAGGTGATCGTGGTGGCCACGTGGCCGGCGGTGCCGACCTTGAGGGCCTTGGCGACCTTGAGGTTGGAGAAGGTGACGTCCAGGTCGTACGGCATGCCCTCGTCGGCGGCGACGCGGGCGCTGATCCCGGCCTTGGCGGTCGAGGGCGTCTGGGCGGCCTGGAAGACCTTCGCGATGTCCGCGCGGTAGGTGGAGGGACCGACGGCGTGCGCGGCGGGCACGGCGAGGGCGGAGAGGGCCAGGGCGCCGGTCACGGCGGCCACGGTGGCTCGTATACGCATGCGTTTCCCCCGGTGGAGAAAGGGGCCGGCGCCGGCCGTTCCTCGCGGTTCGTCCTCGGCGCCGGCCCAATGATCGTGGAGTCTGTCTGACTCACATGATCAGATCCCTGATCCGTGAAGAAGGTTGCACGGAGATCTGGATTTCCTGTGAGCGGCGTGTCTGTGCCCGGCGGCGCCGGACCGCGAAGCCGGCCCGGGAGAGTCCGGGCCGGCTACCCGGCGAGTGGCTTACTTCGTCACACGGACCAGGTCACCCGGGGCGTTGACCGCCGGGGTGTTGGAGGTGCCCGCGAAGCTGAAGCGGTAGTAGCCGTCGACGGTGGCCTTCGTGGTGGTCTTGAGGCTGCCCGTGGAGTTCGTCTTGACGGTCTTCAGCGTCTTGTAGGTGGTGGTGCCCTTCTTACGGAACTGCAGCTTCACCGCCTGACCGCTGTAGCCCGAGTACTTGCCGCTCTCCCAGTTGGCCCGCGACAGCTTCCCGGTCACGGTGACGCTCTTGCCCTTCTTCACCGGCTTGGGCTTGGCGCCGGTGGTCAGCTTGGACAGACGCTGGACGCTGAAGCTCTTGGCGTTGTCCTTCTGGAGGTAGTCGCCGTCCTTGGCGGCGGCCACGGCCCACACCTTCCAGGTGCCGGCGACCTTGTTGATGAGGTTGTACCGCG
This sequence comes from Streptomyces sp. NPDC001231, assembly GCF_042896885.1. Taxonomy (NCBI): domain Bacteria; kingdom Bacillati; phylum Actinomycetota; class Actinomycetes; order Kitasatosporales; family Streptomycetaceae; genus Streptomyces; species Streptomyces sp. NPDC001231. The sequence goes on along the minus strand of NZ_JBIAXS010000007.1, from coordinate 166,220 downwards.
GCTGGAGGGTGAAGGTGGAGGTGCACTTCGACGTCGTCGCGTCCACCTTGGTGCACTTGGCGGTGCCGTCGCTGCTGTTGGCCACCGCCCCGCTGTCGGCCTTGTCGACGTTCGGGCCGTGGAACAGGATCGCCTGTGCCCAGTCGATGCCGGAGTCGTCCGTGGCGGTGAACGTGACGGTGACGCTCTTGGCGGCCGTAGCGCCGACCACGACCGGCTTGCCGCCGTTCACCACAACGTTGGAGATCTTGGTGTCTCCGGACACGTCGTCGGCCTGGGCGGCCGGGACGGCGAGGGCGGTCAGGGCGAGTGCGCCGGTCGCGACGGCCACAGTGGCTCGTATACGCATGCGTTCCCCAGGTGGAGAAAGGGGCCGGCGCCGGCCGTTCCTCGCGGTTCGTCCTCGGCGCCGGCCCAATGATCGTGGAGTCTGTCTGACTCACATGATCAGATCCCTGATCCCTGAAGAAGGTTGCACGGAGATCTGGATTTCCTGTGAGCGGCGTGGCGGCGGCCGCCCCGGACTTCCCAGGGAAGAGGCCGGCCGCCGCTCTTCCGCGCCGGGGCAGGTCCGGTGCCGCCTACTTCACGTCGACGAAGTCGGCCTTGGAGTCGACCGCCGAGGTGGCCGAGTTGCCCGCGAAGGAGTAGCGGAAGTAGCCGTCGGCCGTGGCCTTGGTCGTGGTCTTCAGCTTGCCCTTGGAGTCCGTCTTGATGGTCTTCAGCGTCTTGTAGGTGCTGGAGCCCTTCTTGCGGAACTGCAGCTTCACCGGCTGGGAGGCGTAGCCGCCGTACTTCAGCGTCTCCCAGTTGGCCCGGGTGAGCGTGCCGGTGACGGTGATGGTCTTGCCCTTCTTCACCGGCTCCGGCGCGGCGTCGGCCGTGAGCTTGGAGGCGCGCTGGAAGAGGAAGGAACCGGCCTTCTCCCTCCAGACGTAGTCGCCGTCGTTGGCGTCGATCCACGCGTCGACGTACCAGCGGCCCGCGTTGTTGTTGCTGAGGAAGTCGACCTTCGGGTCGACCTTCACCGAGGCGGTGCAGGTCGAGGTGGTGGCGTTGACGACGGCGCAGGTGGGCTTGCCGGTCGTGGCGAAGCCGTAGCCAGGCCCCTCCAGCGTGAACGAGTCGGCCCGCTTGATGCCCGAGTTGTCCGTCGCCGTGACACTGACCTTGATCGTCTTCAGCCCGGATGTCGAGATGGCCACCTTGTTGTCGCCGTCGACGACGACCTTGGTGATCCTGGTGTCGCCGAGACCGCCGTCGGCCTGCGCTGCCGGGACGGCGAGGGCGGACAGGGCCAGTGCGCCGGTCACGACGGCGACAGAGGCACGAATACGCATGTGTTGTCCCCACGTTCGAGAGGCCGGACGGCCACGGCTCGACACCGCCGCACGCCCGGTCCACGCCTGAGGAGTCTGCTGACTCCACTGACATGACCGGGGACGGAAGTGAAAGGTTGTACGACTGATGAGGGATATGCGGGGGATGTGTGGAAGCCGGTCGAACCGGCGGTGCCGTGCCGCTCAACTCCGCGGGAACACCGGCGGAAAGAGTTCCCCCACCGTGCGCCGGCGATGGTCGCGCTCCGGGTAGGCCGCGCGCATCATGTCGAACAACTGCCGGCCGGTTCGCCTCAGTTCGGTGAGATCGACCCCGGGGATCGAGCCGTCGCGCATGACCACCCTGCCCGCGACCATCGTCAGGACCGCGTCGCGGGCGGTGCCGTTGAGCACCAGGGTGCGCAGCGGATCCTCGGTGACACCCGTACGGAAGTCGTCCAGAGCGCACGCCGAAAGGTCGGCCGTGGCCCCCGCGGCCAGCCGGCCGAGATCCGGGCGGTGCAGCGCGGTCGCCCCACCGGTCCACAGCGCGTCGAAGTAGCCGGTGAGGTGCCCCTGGCCCAGGTCACCGGCCTGGAGCTTGGCCACCTGGGTACCCACGTCGATTCCCCGGATCAGGTCCGGTGGGAAGGAGTCGGTGCCCAGGCAGAGGTTCACCCCCCGCGCCCGGTAGCCGGCGAACGTGTGCAGGTTGTGGGCATATCGGGCGTTCGTCAGCGGACAGTGCACGATCGAGACGCCCGCGTCGGCCAGCACCGAGACATCTCCGGTGTCCCTGCCGAGCACCTCGGGGTGCACATCCAGCACCACCCCGTGAGGACGATCAGCCGGTCGGACAACAGCCCGGAGTCGGCGATCAGTTGCAGCGGAGTACGGCCATAGGCTCGCTGGATGTAGTCACGCTCCGACATGCCTTGCAGAGCGTGCAGGCGCACCAGCGCGCCGCGCTCGCGCGCGGCCCGGGCGACGTCGCCGAGCAGTTCGGGGAGCAGGGTCTCGATCCGGCACGGCAGCAGCACCCCGGTCACCAGGGGATCGCCGAGCCGAGCGGTGTGGTCCAGGAAACGCAGCGCCTCGACCAGACCACGCCGGCCGGCCTCCTCGTCGAACGCCGCGCCCCGGGCGGTGTTCGACGCCGCGCAACGCCGCGCGGTACGCGAGTACGCGCTGGTCCAGCTCGCCCTGCACGGCATCACCAGTTACATGTTGGTGGCCCTCGAAGGATCGGACCCGTTCACCTCCCGGACGGGGCCGGACTTCCTGGACTCCTCCTACGCGCCGGGCCTGCCGCTGCCGTACTACCGCTTCCCCTCCAGCGAGCACTGGCTCGGCCTCGAACCGAGGCTCGGGCGCGACATCTTCGCCCGGATGGCCTACGGCGCGAGGATCTCCCTGACCATCGCGCTGCTGTCCACGGTGGTGTCGGTGGTCCTGGGCACCGTGCTCGGCGGCTGAGCGAGGTGGGAGCCGCCGCCGGGCGCGGGCGGCCCGCGGCGCCTGCCGTCCGCCGGATACTTCGGCGGCAAGATCGACATGGTGATCAGCCGGGTGACGGACCTGTTCCTGGCCTCCCCCCACCTGCTGCTGGTGCTGTCGCTGACCCCGATCATGCAGTCCCGGCTGCGTGGCACCGCCCTCGACTCGGGAAGCCTGGTACCGATCGCCTCGCTGGTGATCATCCTCGGCTTCTTCGGCTGGGCCTACCTGGCCCGAGTCGTGCGCGGCCAGGTGCTCTCGATCAGGGAGCAGGAGTTCGTCGAGGCCGCGCAGGCCTACGGGGCCTCGCACCGGAGCATCATCCTGCGGCAGATCATCCCGAACGTCATCATGGGCGTCGTGCCGGCCCTCGTACGCCACTGAGCCCGCGCACGTCATTGCCCTGAGGGGTGGGAACCTCTCAGGGCAATACGTCTGGGCCTGCCGTCCTAGACCAGCAGCTCGCCGCCCTGGACCACCACTCGCCCACCGGACATGACGAGTTCACGGCGAGGCGCCCGCATCAGGGCGTCCTGCACGTTCTCGGCATCGATCAGCACGATGTCCGCGGGTGCGCCCGCCGCGAGGTCGTGGATGCCTCGGCGCACGAAGCCCGCCGCGCGGGTGGTGGCGAGTTCCACCGCGTGGGCGAGGTCCTCGTCGGTCCGCATGCCGTGCAGCCGCGCGAAATCCAGGGCCACGCGCAGCAGATCACCGTCGCCGAACGGCGACCACAGGTCGCGGATCCCGTCGGTGCCCAGCCCCACCGGCATCCCGCGGTCCCGCATCCCGCGCCAGGGCAGTGGCGCGACGCGCACCGGGGCGACCGTCGACCAGGAGATGCCGGCCTCGGCCAGCTCGTCGAGCAGATCGGCCTGCCGCTCCGGCGGCAGCTCCCCGAGGGCGAAGCCGTGGGAGATGTTGACCTTCCCCCGCAGCCCCGCGCGGCGAGTGCGGTCGGCGATGAGCTCGAACTGGAAGGCGCCCAACGCGCCCCCGTCGTGCAGGTGGATGTCGATACCGACCCCGCGCCGCTCGGCGATGTCGAACAGCCCGTCGAGCTGCTTCACCGGATCGCGGTCGATCGCCGCCGGATCGAGTCCGCCGATACTGGTCGCACCGTTCGCCGCCGCCTGATCCAGCAGGTCCAGGACACCGGGGCGGCGGACCACCCCGTCCTGCGGGAACGCGACGATCTCCACCTCGATCGCGCCGCCGAGTGCGTCCACCGCCTCGCGGACGGCGTCGATCCCCCGCAGGCCGACTCCGAGGTCGACGTCGACGTGGCTGCGCACCGCGGTGACGCCGTGCCGCAGGAACTCCCTCAGCACCGTGAGGCTGTTGGCCGCGCTGGGAATGCCGAGCGCGTCCCGCTCGGCTCGTTCGTGCGCGATCCGGCCCAGCGTGGTCGGCTCGCCGCCGTAGGACACCCATGGCCGGCCCCACCAGCTCTTGTCCACGTGGGCGTGTGCGTTGATGAAGCCGGGCAGGGCGAGCAGTCCGCCGCCGTCCACCCGCTCGCCGGGCTCGCTCGCGGCACCGGCGGGTACCAGATCGCGGACCTCCCCGCCGGAGACGACGATGTCGACAGCCTTCATGCCCCAGGGTCGGACATTGGTCAGTATCAGATCAGCCATTCAGAAATGGTATACCGAAACGCGAGGGCTGGACCCTTGGCCGCCCGGCCGCGGGGATCACTGGTGATGGGCGACCATCGCGTGCCGGCTGTTCTCCAGGTGCTTGGCGACCAGTTCGTCGACGAGCGCGACGTTCCGGTCCGCGATCGCGGCATAAAGGGCCTCGTGCTCCCGCGCGATCGCCATGAGGTCGTCGTGCTGTCCCAGCAGCCACCGCATCCGGCTGCGGAAGGTGCTCTCCAGCTCGCTCAGCAGCTCGTTGGCGGCCATCGATGTGACGGTCTCATGAAAGTCCGCCGCCGCACGCCGGGCGCGAACGCCGTCCCCCGCACAGGCGGCCTTCAGCTCTTCCTGCAGGTTGGAGCGGAGCCGGTCGAGGCCGGCGCGGTGGCGCCGTTGAGCGGCGAGCCGGAAGGTCAGCGCCTCCAGGGCCCCGCGGACCTCGTTCAGATCCGCGATGTCCGAGACGAACTCCCGGACGACCGCCCAGGTCCGTGGCCTCGGCGTGACCAGACCCTCGGCGACGAGCACGCGCCGAGCGTCGCGAACGGGCACCCTGCTCACGCCCATCTGCGCCGCCAGCTCGCGCTCCACGAGCTTGCTCCCGGGCTTGCGAACACCATCGAGAATGTCGTCCCGGAGTTGCCGCGTGACCCGCTCGGACTCCGGCCGGAACTCCCCAGACCCTGCCATGCCCCCAGTGTCCCACGGGAAGCGCGGCCATTTGGTATACGGGTCTGGGTTCGAGGTGGCGCAACCCGCCGCGGGGAGTCGGCCGCTGTGTCACGGCGCGGCCGCACGGCGGAGGCTTCTCAGTCGAACCAGCGGTCCCGGGCCAGTTCCTCCGTCCGGGACGGGTCCTCCAGGAGTGCCGCGACCTCGAAGCGGCGCGGCCACTGGCCCGACGCCCAGGCGAGGCCTGCGGCCACGCCCTCCAGGGTGGCGGCGTGCAGGACGCCGTCGGAGGTCAGCCGCCAGTCCAGCTCGGTTCCGTCGACGACCAGTTCCTCGTGCTCGACGTAGGTGCGCGGGGTGCGCGGGCCGAGCAGCACCCGCACCGGCTCCGGTACGTCGTGCTCGGTGCCCTCGGAGTCGATCCCGCCGGTGACGGACTCGCTCAGCCGCCGCACCTGGAACAGTTCGGCCAACTCGGCGGCCAGCGCGGGCCGTACGGGCAGCAACGGGACACCCCCGGTGAACGGCAGCAGGTCCGGGGAGTCGCACACCACGGCGTCGGCGGCCTCCACGACCTCCACCCGGCCGTCGATCACGGCCCGCACCTCGTCCGGCAGGGTCACCTGGTCCGGATCGAGTTCGGCCAGCGCACCGTACAGGGCGTGCAGTTGGGCGGAGGTCACGGGACGCTCGGGGTCGGCGAGCCGTTCCAGCAGCTCCGCGGCGCCGCCCGGTTCCTCCAGCAGGGCGGCGACGCTCGTGCGCACGCCGAGTGCCCGCAGCACCTGCTCGTCGTCGAAGCCGGCGGCGTCGGCCTCCTCGTACAGGCCGCGCAGCAGCGGATCGGACCCGGCGGCGCGCAGACCGGCCGGGCGGCGCCCGCCGAGCACCGGGTGCCCGCGCAGCCACCAGGCGGTGTACGGCCGGACGATCTCGTGGGTGCCGTCGGGCAGCAGGATCCGCACCGGCTGGGTGAGCGCGTCCCGCAGCGGCGGCCGGGCGAGCAGCGCGAGGGCCCGGGGCCACTGGTCGTCGTCGACGAGGTCCAGGTCTCGCACGGCGACGATCTCGGTGGCGACCGGCGGCACGGGGGTGTCCGGGAACCGGTCGAGCAGGTCCTCGCACCACACGTCGACCGCGTCGAGCAGCCCGGGGTCGTCCGGCTCGGGGAAGTCCCCGTCACGCGGATCGAGTTCGTCCGGGTCGAGGACGACGTCCGTGGCCCGCACCAGGGCGAAGTTCGCGAGCACACCGCACGCGGCGAGCGGCTGCTCACCCCACTTCCCGGCCAGCTCGGCGTCCACGGCCGGGAGTTCGCCCTCGCGCATGAGACGGGCGAACGGGCCGCCGGGGAGGACGAGTTCGCCGGCCGGGGCGAGTTCGCCGTCCTCGTCGGGCAGGGCGAGCGCGCCGAGCCAGGGCTCGTCGCCGGGTTCGAGTCCGGCCTCCCTGACCAGTGCGAGGACGGTGTCGGCGAGTTCCTCGGCGTCCGGGGTGTCCTCGTCCCATCCGCCGGTGTCCTCGTCGAGGGAGGCGGCGACGGCGGCCCGCACCTGCGGGGTCGTGAGCACGGCCCGCGGCGTCGCGGGCAGGGCGCCGAGCTTCTCCAGGAGGGGATGCACGGCGTCCGGGTGCGCGACCTTCAGACCGAGCCGGGCCAGCACCTCCGGGTCGGTGAGCGCGGCACCGGCCACGGGCAGCAGGACCTGCCGGGGCCCGATGGTCGTACGGCTGTCGGCCAGCGGCACGGGCAGCCCGGAGAGGCGGTCGGGGTCGACGCCCGCGAGGCTGTCGTACAGCCGCCGCCACCAGCCGGGCTCCTTCTCCAGGCCGGCCAGCCGGTCGACGGCGTCGGTCAGCGGCAGGCGGGCCACGCCCAGCGTGCGCAGCTCCACCCGCCGTTCGAGTCCGGCGGGCAGCAGGGTGGGCAGCACCTCGGCGAGCACGCGCACGGTGTCGGCGCCCGCGCCCTCGACCACCTCGGCGTCCCGGGGGCGGAGGGATTCGGGCAGGTCGGAGTCGTGGTCCTGGTGGGCGGCGGCCACGGCCGCGGGCGGCAGGAAGGAGGTGCGCGGCAGCCGGTCGAGGATGGCCTGCCGCAGCGCGCCGTCCAGTTCGCCCTTGCCCAGCGGGCCGGGCACGAGACCGATGAGGCCCTCGGTCACCGGCCGCCAGTCGGAGAGGAGTTCGGCGTAGGCGTCGGCCGCGCGCTGCACGAGGAAGTCGGTGAGCGGGCCGGGCGCGGTGTGGCGGCGGGTGCTGTCCAGCGGGAACGAGGCGATGAGCAGGGCCGGCACGCCGAGGGGTTCGTCGCTGGGGGTGGGGGCGTGGACGACGGGGCTGGTGCGGGGGCCGGCCGGGGTGCCGTCGGCGTCCACGGGGACGGCCCAGGTGACCGACCAGTGCGGGCGCAGGCGTTCCTCCACCGGGCGGTCGGCGAGGAGTTCCGGGGTGAGCGGGCCGTGCGCGCCCGCGGTACGCCAGCGGGTCGTGCCCTCGCGGGTGTCCTCCACGACGGTCAGGGCGCCGTCGGCGCTACGGCGCAGGGTGCGCGGCGCGGCGTCGCCGATCTCGATGACGACCTCCTCGAGCCCGGGCAGGGCGAGGAGCAGGGCGTCGTCGACGGCGTGCAGGAGGCGTTCGGCGAGGTCGGCGGCGGCCGCGTCGCGCAGCCGCAGGATGACGACCGTGTCGTAGGGGTCGGGCGCGGTGCCCTCGGCGGCGAACGGCAGCCGCAGCAGCGGTACGTGTCCTTCGCGGCGGCGGATCTCGTCGCCGAGGCCGGGGCTGTGCCGGGCGGTGTCCTCCGCCAGCGCGCGGGCCTCGGCCAGCGACCACCGGACACCGCCGTGCCGGCCGACGACGGCGGGCTCGTCGGTGACGGCGAGGACGGCGGCGAAGCCGACGCCGAAGCGGCCGACGGCGCTGTCTCGGGCGTCGCGCTTGGCGGAGGCCCGGAGCGTGGCCAGCGACTCCACACCGGCCGCGTCGAGCGGGGCGCCGGTGTTGGCGGCGAGCAGCACGTCGTCGCGCAGGGTGAGCCGCAGCCGGCCGGGCACGCCCGCGCGGGCGGCGGCGTCGGCGGCGTTCTGCGCCAGCTCGACGACGAGCCGGTCCCGGTAGCCGCCGAGGACGAGGTCTTCCTCCGCGTTGGCGTCCTCGCGGAACCGGGCCGGGCTGGTGGCCCAGGCGTCCAGCACACCGCGACGCAGGCGCGCGGTCCCGAACGGATCGCCTCCGGCGGACGGCTGCACCAACATGCTCACGTTCACTCTCCTCATCGGCGTGACGACGAAGGTACCGCGCGTGGGAGAGGCCATTCGCCCGGCGGACGGACGGACCGGTCCGGACCGGTCACGGGGCAGGTCCTAGGAGTGCCCCAGCTCGGCGGTCTCGTCGTCCCCGGTCACCGGCACCGAGCCGGAGTCCTGTGCCGGACGCAGCGGGAAGGGGTCCACCCGCGTCTCGTCGATCACCGGCGGGGCCGGCTGCGGGGGCTTGGGCATCACCGCGGCCTCGGAGTGGCCGCCGCAGCCGTACGTCAGGGAGACCACACGGCCGTCGGCCGGGGAGAACTCGTTGGCGCACACACCGAAGGCCTGGCCCAGCGAACCGCCGATCGGCACCAGGAAGCCGCAGCTCACGCAGGCCGCCGGGGCCGCCTGGGCCATCGGGGTCTTCGCGCCGAAGCCCTCCTCCCAGCGGTCGGCGGCGACGTGCAGGCCGTAGCGGGACAGGACGCGGGCGCGGCGCATGCCCAGTTCCTGGGCGAGCGCGGAGATCGAGCCGCGGGACGGGACGGTGGGCAGGTTCCTCGGCGGGCCCGCCGTGACCTCGGCGTCCTCCGCCTCCGCCAGATCGGCCATCTCCTGGGAGACGGCGGCGTTCGGGACGGGCTCGTCCTCGCCGGAGTAGCCGGGCTCCAGGCGCAGGTCCTCGGCGTCGGTGGGCAGCAGGTCGCCGGGGCCCATGTCGCCCGGGCGCAGGCGCTCGCTCCACGGCACCCACTCGGGTGCGAGCAGCGCGTCCGGGCCGGGCAGCAGGACGACCTCGTCCAGGGTGACGATCCTGGCGCGCGAGGCGCGGGCCACGGTGACGGCCCAGCGCCAGCCCCGGTATCCGAACTCCTTGCACTCGAAGAAGTGCGTGACGAGCCGGTCGCCCTCGGAGAGCACTCCCGCGTGCTCGCCGACGACACCGGGCGCGGCCGCCTCCTCGGCTGCGGCCCGGGCGAGGTCGACGGCCTCGGCGCACAGGCGGTCGGGGGTGCGGCTTCGCGTGGTCGCTGCGCTCACAGGTATCGCTTCTCTCCTACGCCGTCTTTCGGGTGCGCCGGCCTGAAGGCGGCGGGGCGGACGGAGCGGACCCTGGGACCGCGTCGACGTCCACGCCCGATCGCGCTCGGGCGCACCTACGTCATCCATTCTGCGGTATGCCCGTAAGGCGCGCGGTCGAGAACGTTCGCCACGACGCGCTACGCACGCTACCTTCTCGTCGCCGCTCGGCCTACACCGACGTTGTCTTCACCGCGCCGCACCAGAACTTTCCACCCACGCCAACACCGCCCCACGCCGCGACAAACCCACCAGCAGAGCCACGACCCCGTTCCCGACCACGCCCGGAGCCCGGCCGCCGCAGAGACCACGGCACCCCGCACCGGGCCCACCCGGAGCCCGGCCGCGACCGGGCCCAGCACCGAGCACGCCGGGGGCAGCCGCAGCCGGACCATCCGCCGAGCCGGCTGCACGGCGCGACCGAGGCGAACCACCGGCCCAGGCCGCCGCGGCCGCGGCCGCACACCACAGTCGACCTGGCAGAGCCTCCGGAGCCTCGACCGGCCCGTGCCACAGAGGCCTGCGGTCGAGCAGGCGGTCGCGGCAACGGCGCCGTGGAACCGGCGAGCGGCGAAGCAACGTCGCGGCCCCGCAACCGCGAACACGACCGAACCCGGCGCCCGACACCACCCCACCGCCGCAAGCACAACCAGGCCCGGGGCGGCCGGGGCCGCCCCGTTGTCAGGAACACCGCCGAGCCCAGGGGCACGGGACCACCCCGCCCCCGCGAACACGACCGAACCCGGCGCCCGGGATCACCCCGCCGCCGCGAACGCGGCCGAGTCGGGGCCGAGGACCCCGCCGCCGCCGCAAGCGCGACCAAGTCCGGGGCCCGAGAACACCCCGCCCCCGCAAGCGCGGTCGCGTCAAGGTGTCGGGGGTGGGGACTGCCGGGGCCGGGTGGGTGCCTTAGGGGTGTCTGGTTGGTCGCATCCGTGCCGCCATGGCGCTACCGGTGCCGTTTCCGGGGCAGTATGACGGGGTGGCAGCCGCGAGGACGCCCCCGGGAACCACCGGCTTCGGTGGGGACAAGGGGGTCAAGGGGAGCAGCCGGGGCCGCGGTTCGGGCCGGTTCGGCGGGTCCGTCCGCGCGGTCGGGCGTGCCCTGCATCTGCCCGTGACCGGAACGGTCCGCGGCATCCGCAGGGCGACCAACGCCCACGGCGCCGGCGAGTCCGGGCTCGGCCGGCTGATCGAACTGCACGCGGTGAACGGCGCGGGCGACGTCATGATCACGGTGGCGCTCGCCTCCACCGTCTTCTTCTCCGTCCCCACCGACGAGGCCCGCGGCCGGGTCGCGCTGTACCTCGCCATCACCATGGCCCCCTTCACGGTCCTCGCCCCCGTGATCGGCCCCCTCCTCGACCGCCTCCCGCACGGCCGCCGCGCCGCGATGGCCGCCGCGATGCTGGCCCGGGCGCTGCTCGCGCTGATCATCGCGGGCGCCGTCGCCAGCGGCAGCCTGGAGCTGTACCCGGCGGCGCTCGGCGTTCTGGTCGCCTCCAAGGCGTACGGCGTGGTCAGGAGCGCCGTCGTACCCCGGCTGCTGCCGCCCCGGTTCTCCCTGGTGAAGGCGAACTCGCGGGTGACCCTCGGCGGGCTGCTCGCCACCGGCGTGGCCGCGCCCATCGGCGCGGGCCTCCAGGCCCTCGGCTCGCACTGGCCGCTCTACGGCGCCTTCGTGATCTTCGTCGCGGGAACGTTCCTGTCGTTCGCCCTGCCGCCGAAGGTCGACTCGGCCAAGGGCGAGGACCGGGCGCTGCTGGCCGCGGACGAACAGCACCTGCGCGGCCCCCGCCGCAAGCCGCTGAAGCGTCCCGGCCTGCGCACCGTCGGCACGGCCGTCACGCACGCCCTCGCCGCGAACGCCGCGCTGCGCTGCCTGTCCGGGTTCCTGATCTTCTTCCTCGCCTTCCTGCTCCGGGAGCACCCGCTGACCGGCGAGAGCGCGGCGCTCTCGCTGGGCATCGTGGGCGTCTCGGCGGGCGCGGGCAACGCGCTGGGCACGGCGGTCGGCGCCTGGCTGCGGTCGCGGGCACCGGAGATCATCATCGTCACCGTCGTCGCCATCGTGCTGGGCGCGGCGGTCACGGCCGCGGTCTTCTTCGGCGCCTTCCTGGTGGCCTGCCTGGCCGCGATCGCCGGCTTCGGGCAGGCGCTGGCCAAGCTGTCCCTGGACGCCCTGATCCAGCGGGACGTGCCCGAGCCGGTGCGGACGTCGGCGTTCGCCCGCTCCGAGACACTGCTCCAGGTGGCCTGGGTGCTCGGCGGCGCGATCGGCATCGTGCTGCCGCTCAACGGCGTGCTGGGCCTGTCGGTGGGCGCCGGGCTCGTGGCCGCCGGCTGGCTGCCCACCGTCCGCGGTCTGCTGGCCTCGGCCCGGCGCGGGGGCACCACGCGGCCCCGGGTGGCGTGAGGCCCGCGCCTCACGGCCATCTGCCACGCCCGCACCCCCGCGTGGGCGGGCAGGCGGGCGCGCCCGATAGCCTTCGCCCATGACCACGCTGCATTCCGCCGTGCGACGCCGCCGCGCCGTCGCCGCTGCCGGCGCCGTTTCCGCCGGACTGCTCGTCCTGTCGGCCTGTTCCAAGCCGACCCCTCTGTCCACGATCACCGTCGGCAGCTCTTCCGTGAGCTCGGAAGCCAACTGCTACAACGACGGCAACGCGATCAAGACCGCGGACCTGGCCAAGTGCCTCATGTCCAAGGACATCAAGACGATCAAGGTCGACCCGGACGAGACCGTGCGCTTCGGGGTCGACCCGAAGATCGCGGACACGGGCTGGACCATCCTGATGAACGGTCAGCCGCTGACCGACTCCAGTACAAAGACCTACCGCACGATCCCGGGCAGCGTCTTCTTCAACGCCCAGTACGGCGCCAGCGGCAACTCGACGCGGGTCTCCATCAAGGAGGGCGAGAAGGACGTGCGGGGTCTGTGGTCCTTCCAGCTGACGAAGGGCTCCTGACCACGTCCGCGCCACGCGTCCTCGTCGCCACCGCCGTCCCCGCCGAACGGGACGCGGTGGCACGGGCGTTCGCCGGGCCCGTATGTGAAGAGCCGCTGTCGGCGCTGCCCGGAGCGACCCTCCACCGGGTCCCCGGCCCCCCCGCCGTCGACCTGATCGCCGCCGGCGTCGGCCCCGCCCTCGCCGCCGCGACCACCGCCTCCGCCCTGGCCGTCGCCGCGCTCGCCGGCGCCCCCTACGATCTGGTCGTCTCGGCCGGTATCGCCGGCGGCTTCGCGCCCCACGCGCCCGTCGGCTCGCTCGTCGTCGCCGACGGGATCACCGCCGCCGACCTGGGCGCCGAGACCGGCGACGGATTCCTGCCGGTGACCGAACTCGGCTTCGGCACCGTCACCCACCGTCCGCCCGAAGCGCTCGTACGGGCGATCGCGGCCGCCGCCTCGGCCCGTACCGGCACGGTGCTGACCGTCTCCACGGTGACCGGCACCGCCGCCCGCGCCGACGCCCTGCGCGCCCGCCACCCCCGGGCCCTCGCCGAGGCCATGGAGGGCTTCGGCGTCGCCGAGGCGGCCGCCGCGCACCGCGTCCCGGTGCTGGAGGTGCGCGCGGTCTCCAACCCCGTCGGCCCGCGCGACCGCGCCGCCTGGCGCATCGGCGACGCCCTGACCGCCCTGACCGAGGGCTTCGGGAAGCTCGCGCCCGTCCTCACGAGTTGGAAGATTGCATGAGCCCTGACAGCAGCCGACTGCGGATCGCCTACTCCCCCTGCCCCAACGACACCTTCGTCTTCGACGCGCTCGCCCACGGCCGCGTCCCGGACGCGCCCGCGCTCGACGTCACCTTCGCGGACATCGACGTCACCAACGGCATGGCCGAGCGCGGCGAGCTGGACGTGCTGAAGGTGTCCTACGCGGTGCTGCCGTACGTCCTCGGCGAGTACGCGCTGCTGCCGTGCGGCGGCGCGCTGGGCCGGGGCTGCGGGCCCCTGGTGCTCACCAGGGAGCCGGACGCCGACCTGACGGGCCGTACGGTCGCGGTACCGAGCGAGAAGTCGACGGCGTACCTGCTGTTCCGCCTGTGGGCCGCGGACGTCGTCCCCGGCGGGGTGGGCGAGATCGTGGTCATGCCGTTCCACGAGATCATGCCGGCCGTGCGGGACGGGAAGGTCGACGCCGGTCTGGTGATCCACGAGGCGCGGTTCACCTACCGCAACTACGGCCTGCACAAGCTCGCCGACATGGGCGAGCACTGGGAGCGCACCACCGGGCTGCCGATCCCGCTCGGCGCGATCATCGCCAGGCGGTCGCTGGGTGAGCGGGCGCTGACGCGGCTCGCCGACTCGATCCGTGCGTCGGTGCGCGCGGCCTGGGACGACCCCGAGGCCTCGCGGCCGTACGTCATGGAGCACGCCCAGGAGATGGATCCGGCCGTCGCCGACCAGCACATCGGGCTGTACGTCAACGAGTTCACCGCCGGCCTCGGCGAGGACGGCTACGCGGCGGTCCGCGGGCTGCTCACGCGTGCGGCGGCCGAGGGGCTCGTACCGCCCCTCGGCCCGGACGCGCTCGCTTTTCCCTAGTGCTGTGACCGGAAAGGTCCACCGGCTCGCGACGCCCGGCAAACCTTTCCGGTCACAGCACTAGCCCTGTCGGCTCCGCCGGGTCATACGTCCAGTTGGTCGGCGACCGCGCGCAGCAGTCCGGCGACGTTCTTGCCGGACGTCTTGTCGGGGTAGCGGCCGCGCTCCAGGGTCTGCGCGACGCCCTCCAGGAGGGTGGTCAGGTCCTGCACGATGGACGCCAGCTCGTCCGGCTTCTTGCGCTGGGCGGCGGCGACCGACGGGGTCGGCTCCAGGAGCGTCACGGAGAGGGCCTGGTCGCCGCGCTGGCCGGCGACCACCCCGAACTCCACCCGCTGCCCCGGCTTGAGGGTGTCCACTCCGGCGGGAAGCACCGAGGAATGGACGAACACGTCGCCGCCGTCGTCGCGGGAGAGGAAGCCGAAGCCCTTCTCAGCGTTGAACCATTTGACCTTGCCGGTAGGCAAAGCACGCACCCCATCTCACCGGTCAGCCGAACCACAGTTGCCGCAGGTCAGGCTATCTAGCGCTCGCTCGTGCCTGCCGTTGTCCCGAAGCCTCCCCAGCTCTTTACCCGCCGTCAAGCCCGCCCACTCCAGTCGGCCGAACCTGGCCGATCGGCGTGGGCACGCTCGCTCGGGGGCGAGGGAGACAGGGGATATCTCAGCACATGAGGGGGCGGCTGCGGCAACCCGTATTCGCGGACGGTGACGACACCCGGACGGCCCACGCGGCGGCACCCCGCGCCACCGGCCGGGCGTGGAGAACCGCCTCGGAACACACCGCCGTCGGCGGCTTGACCGCGCCCTCCCGGCCGCGGTCCCCGGACACCTCGATGCCCGCCCCGCGCAGGGTGTCCTGACGGTGCGGCAGCGAGAAGGGGCCTCCGGTGTCCGAAACGGTTCGCCGCCCGCGGGATCCACCGGCACCGGTGGCCGGACACGAGTGCGCCGGCCGGCCACCGCGGGCGTCGCCCGGACGCGCTACGACAGCGCGGAACCGTGGCCCGCGGGGTCCGTCCGCTGGCCGTTGTCGGCGACCAGCGTGGGGGCCGCCACCAGGCGGAGTGCGTCCTCGCTGTTCCAGCTGAGGGCCGCCGCCCGCATCGCCTCGACGTTGGGCGGCAGGTCGAGGCCCAGGTCCTCGGCGAACAGGGTCTGGCAGCGCTTGATCGCGCTGAGGGCGCTCGCGGCGTCCCCGTCGATGCAGTGCACCGCGGCCAGGAGCTCCCACAGCCGCTGGCGGTAGGGCGCTTCGGCGATGATGCTCTCGATCCGGTAGGAGAGGGTCTCCGTGCGGCGGGCGAGTATGCAGCTGGTGAACAGGTCCTGGTAGGCGTCGAAGCGCGCGTTGTTGACGCCCGCGACGTGGGCGTTGAACCACCGCGTCGGCGGCAGGTCCTGGCCGAACGGGCCGCGCCACCAGGCCAGGGCTCCCTCCAGGACCTCGGCCGCCGGCTCCGACTCACCGCGCAGCAGCAGATTCCGGCCACGCCGTGCGGCCAGCGTGAACTGCGCCAGGTCGAACTCGTCGGGCGTGACCGCCAGCCCGTAGCCGCTCTGGCCGCCCCGGTAGGTCCGCACCCGGCAGCTCAGACCCGGCCGTGCCTCGTCGAGGTCCCGGCGCAGGGCGGTGAGATGGCTCCGAATGTTCGCCGCGGCCGAAGTCGGCGGGTCGTCCCATAATCTTTCGGCCAGTTCGGTGATCCCTATGGGCTGTCCGGGCCGAAGCAGGAAGGCGGTCAGAATCGCACGCCGCACCGGCGATGCCATCTCGACGTTTCCCTGGACCTGGAGTGGGCCAAGAATCCTGAAAAGCATAAGTCCCCGTGTCTCATCTCTCATCCGGCCGCGAGGCGAGCTGCTACGCCTCTTGGCTTGATTTGAACGCAAGTCGTGCGCGATGCCGTCAGGCCCGCCGATCCCGCCGATCCCGCCGATCCCGCCGATCCCGCCGACAGGGCAAGTGCACCGCTGGATCCCCCCTTCCCGACGGAGCGTGCGCGAAATGAGTGTTGTTTAATTGTTAACCACATGAGGGAGGCATTCTCAAGACCGCGGTCAACGGCCCTCCCGCTTCGCGCCGGCGCGAGGTCGGCCCCCTCGTCATTACCCCACCGAGACTGGCCGAATTTCGCAGCGCATCGCGCGCCACTATGGCAGGTGATCGTCCGGCCATCAATGGAACCGCCGGGTAATTTTCCACCAAGGCAAGTAGACGTTCAGCGTGCGCATATCACGAAAGAGAGATTTGTCCGGAGCGATTGCGGAATCATTCCGTCTTGCAACGAAATTCCGGTCCGGTTCGAATATGCCGGGGTCGTCCACCGTCGCCGATCGCCCTGCCGACGCCCGCTCCATGATCATCCGGGGGCTCTCGGTGCCCGCGCACCAGGAACTATCCTTGGTGGCGTGCGTGACAATACCCGAACGAATTCCGCCACAGCCGGCGACCGGCTGGTCCGTGCAGGTGCCATCGTGTTCTTCGTCGGTGCGCTGGCCACCGCGGTGACGGTGGCGCCGCTGTTCCTCGGCGCGAAGCCCTTCCCGACCTACATGTTCGGACTGAGCATGCTCATGGGCGTCGGCTTCCTGATCGCCGGTGCGGGCGTGCTCCGATCGATCGCGGCGGGCCGCCGTCAGGCGCGCGGCGACTCACGGTAGCGGCTGAAAAGCGTGCGGTTGGCCGCGAGCCAGTCCGGGAACGCGATCAGATCCGCGAGCACGACATCCGCGCCCGCCGCCCGCAGTTCCCCCTCGTCGCACGGTCCGGTGGCCACCGCCACCGACAGGGCGCCGGCCGCGCGGGCGCCCCGTACGTCCCCGACGTGATCGCCGACGTACACCCGGGCGCCGTACTCGCGCAGCGCCTCGGCCTTCCGCTCGGCCCACAGGTCGCCGATCACCGCGTCCGGCTCTATGCCCAGGTGCTCCAGGTGCAGCTTGGCGTTCGGCTCGTACTTGGCGGTGACGACGATCGCCCGGCCGCCGTCCTGCCGCACGGCCTCGATCGCCTCGCGGGCGCCGGTCAGCGCGGGCGTGGCGGAGACGGCGATCGCCGGGTACAGCTCCCGGTACAGATCCCCCGCCGCCTCCACGCGCTCGGCCGGGAACCAGTTGACCAGTTCTTCCGCGAGCGGCGGACCGAGCCGCGTGACCGCCAGGTCGGCGTCGATGTACGTTCCCGTCCGCTCGGAAAGCTCCAGGTAGCAGGCGCGGATGCCGGGGCGGGAGTCGATGAGGGTCATGTCGAGGTCGAAGCCGACGGTCAGCGGGCGAGAGGTCATACGGGCCATTGTGCCCAGGGGGCGGGGCCGCGAGACCCCGGACCCGTGTGACGTACACCCATCTCCGGTGCCTGTGGCGCCGAGCCCGACTACGCCCGCCGCTGCGAGCGCCACACCAGGAAAAACGCCGACAGCACGGCCGCGGCCCGCACCACCCACGGCCAGGTCTGGGAGACCGCGTCGTTCATGTGGCCCTCGGCGATGGGCGTGCCCCAGCGGTCGTCGGTACGACCCCACAGCCAGACCACCCCGGCGGCGAGCGCCAGGCCGGGCATGCCGACGACGGCCCACTTGGACTCCGTGGGGGTCAGCCGGCGGGAGGCGTAGGCGATGACCCAGCCGAGCAGCAGCGCGTACCAGTTGCCCAGGACCGCGCCGACCACCAGCAGTCCGGCCGCGAGCAGCAGCAGCGGATTGCTCCGGCCCGCCATCAACGGGGGCAGCGCGAAACGCCGGCGCCCGGCGGGCGCCTCCGGCTCGGCCGCCTCCACCGGTTCGGCGGCACCGGCCGCCTCGGGCGCGGGCTCCGCATTGGCTGATTCCTTCGCCGGCGGGGGCTTGAGCAACTCCGGGATCTCCACCCCGCCCATGAAGCCGGGCACGTCGTCACCCATCCCCGACGGGCCATGCTCCAGGCGCCACCATTCGGAGCCGGCCACCGGGCCGCCGAGCTCGTCGGCGCTCGCCAGATGCGGCGGGGACGGACCGTCGGACGGCACGGGGCCCGCCGGCCGCTGCGACGCGCGCGGCCGCGGTACGACCTTGCGCAGCCCCTTCGGGCGTGCCTGCTCGGCCTCCGGTTCACGCTGCGCGGGCACGGCCGGGGCCGCCGCCCGCGATCCGCCCCCGCCGGAGCCGCCCGCGGCCGCGACGACGTCGTCGGGGCTGCCGAGCCCGTCGATGATGCGGCGGACGGCGGCGGGACTGTCCACGGCGGCCTTGGCGCGGCGCCGGTCGATCTCGTTGCGCAGCTCCGCGACCAGACGCATCCGCGTGGCCGAGGACAGCTGGCGTTGCTGAGCGACGTCCCCGACGCGGCTCAGATACTCGTAGACGACCTGATCGCTCTCGATCCCCACGAAGCCCCTCCGGGGTGGCTGGCCGATGACCCCGTTGGACGACGGTACCGCCTCCCGCGCGGTGCCCGGTGCCGCTGTACGGGGCCGGGCGCGACACTCACCCGGTACCGTGAATCGGATGAGCAGCGATGAGAAGCCGGCGGCCCCGCGTTCGCTCGCGGAAGCGCTCCGCGCGCGCGACGACGCCTCCCTGGCCGCGCTCCTGCGCAGCCGCCCCGACCTCATCACCCCGGTCCCGACCGACCTCACCCAGCTCGCCACCCGCGCCGGGACCCGCGCCTCGGTGGTCCGCGCCCTGGAGCGGCTGGACCGGTTCGCCCAGCAGACGGCCCAGGCCCTCGCGGTGGCCGGCGACCCGGCCACGTACGGCGAACTGCTCGGCCTGATGGCGTCCGACGCCCGCGATCCCGTCGTCGCCGCCGCGCTGCCCCGCGCCCTGGGCACCCTGCGCGAACAGGCCCTCGTCTGGGGCGGCGACGACCGGCTGCGCCTGGTGCGCACGGCACGCGAGCTGCTCGCGCCGTCGCCCCAGCACCCGTCCCCGACCGGGCTCGGACCGACGGTGCGGGAGGCCACGGCGGGCATGTCGCCGGGGCGCATCCAGGAGATCGTGACGACCGCCGGACTGCCCTCGACCCACGACTCCGTCTCCGCCGTCGCCTCGCTCACCGACCTGTTCACCGACCGCGAGCGGATGTCCGCGCTGCTCGCCGGGCTGCCCGCCGACTCCCTCGAGGTGCTGGAGCGCCTGGTGTGGGGGCCGCCCTACGGCCAGGTCACCCCCGACCCGGCGCCGCGTCTGCGCCGGCTGCTGGACCGTGGGCTGCTGCTGCCCACGGCGCCCGGAACCGTCGTCCTCCCCCGCGAGGCGGCCCTGCATCTGCGCGGGGGCCGCGCCCACCGCGCGCCCGAGCCGGTGCCGCCGGCCGTGGAGGCCGCCGCGACCCACCGTCCACAGGTTGTGGACGCGACGGCGGCCGGGCAGGCGTACACCGCCCTGGCCACCGTGGAGGAACTGCTGCGGGACTGGGACGAGGGCGGCCCGAACGTGCTGCGCGCGGGCGGTCTGAGCGTGCGCGACCTCAAGCGCACCGCCGTCGCCCTCGACGTGCCCGAACCGGTGGCCGCCTTCTGGGTCGAACTCGCCTACGCGGCCGGTCTGCTCGCCTCCGACGGCGAGGACGACGAGCGGTACGCGGCGACCCCGGCCCACGACGAGTGGCTGGAGCGGCCCGCCGCCGAACGCTGGGCCCACCTCGCGACGGCCTGGCTGGCGGCCACGCGGACCGCGGGTCTGATCGGCGGACGGGACGCCAAGGACCGGGCCCTGTCGGCGCTCGGCCCCGGCCTCGACCGCTCGGCGGCGCCGGAGGTACGGCACCGGGTGCTCACCCTGCTCGCGGGGCTGCCGCAGGGCGCCGCACCGGCCGCCGAGTCGGTGCTGGCCCGGCTGCGCTGGGAGCACCCGCCGCGCGGACCGCGGCAGGAGGACGACCTGCGCGGCCGCCTCGCCCGGTGGACGCTGTCCGAGGCGGAACTGCTCGGCGTCACCGGCCGGGGCGCGCTGTCCGCACACGGGCGCGCGCTGCTGTCCGCACCGGCTCCCGCGGAGGCGGAGCCCGCGCCCGGGAAGACCCCCGCGGGCGAGGCCGGGCGCGGTCCCGCCGCACGCGCTGAGGCGGACGCGGCCGTGGCCGCGCCCGCGAGCCCGGGGGACAAGCTGCCCGTCCACAAGCACCACCTGCCGGAAGGAACCCCCGGCACCCCGGCACTCCAGCCCCCGACCACGCCGGTCCCCTCCCTCCCTCCCACGGCCCCCGCCTCCGCCGCATCCGCCGACGAACAAGCCGCCGCGGCCCGCGTCCTCGCCCCGCTCCTGCCCGAGCCCCTGGACCACGTCCTGCTCCAGGCGGACCTGACCGCGGTCGCGCCCGGGCCCCTGCGGCGTCCGCTCGCCGAGACGCTGGGCGTGCTCGCGGACGTGGAGTCCAAGGGCGGCGCGACCGTCTACCGGTTCACCCCCGCCTCCGTACGCCGCGCCCTTGACGCCGGCCGCACCGCCTCCGACCTGCACGCCTTCCTCACCGCGCACTCCCGTACGCCGGTGCCGCAGCCGCTGGCGTACCTGATCGACGATGTGGCCCGCCGGCACGGCCATCTGCGGGTCGGCGCGGCCTCGGCGTACCTGCGCTGCGACGACGACGCGCTGCTGAACGAGATCCTCGCCGACAAGCGGTCCGCCGGGCTGCGCCTGCGCCGCCTCGCGCCGACCGTGCTGGCCGCGCAGGCCGACCCGGCCACGCTCCTGGAGGGCCTGCGCGCGATGGGCTACGCACCGGCCGCCGAATCCGCGGCGGGCGACGTCCTGATCACCCGCGCGCACTCCCACCGCACCCCGCCGCGCACCGCCCCCGACCCGGTCCCGGAGGGCCCGCCCGCCCCGGACGCCACGCTGCTGTCCGCCGCGATCCGCGCGATCCGGGCGGGCGACCTGGCCTCCACCGCCCCGCGCAAGCCGTCCGGGGCCACGCGGGAGGACGGCGAGCTGCCCCGCACCGGCTCCGCCGAGACCCTCGCCACCATGCAGGCGGCCGTCCTCACCGGCGAGGCCCTGTGGATCGGCTACGTCAACGCGGAGGGCGCCGCCAGCCAGCGCGTCATCGCGCCGATCCGCGTCGAGGGCGGCTTCGTCACCGCGTACGACCACACCGCGGACGAGGTCCGCACCTACCCCCTGCACCGGGTCACGGGGGTCGCCGAGCTCGCGGACGACCAGCCCTGATCCGCCTCGGATAGGGCACACTGGAGGTTTGACCACACGGAAAGGGCGCTGCGCGTGAATGGTCCCCTGATCGTCCAGT
The DNA here is from genome assembly GCF_042896885.1 of Streptomyces sp. NPDC001231. NCBI lineage: Bacteria > Bacillati > Actinomycetota > Actinomycetes > Kitasatosporales > Streptomycetaceae > Streptomyces > Streptomyces sp. NPDC001231. The sequence goes on along the minus strand of NZ_JBIAXS010000007.1, from coordinate 144,984 downwards.
CGGACAAGACCCTGCTTCTCGAAGTCGACCACGAGCAGGCCGACGACTGCCGTCGGGTCATCGCGCCGTTCGCCGAGCTGGAGCGGGCGCCCGAGCACATCCACACCTACCGGGTCACCCCACTCGGCCTGTGGAACGCGCGCGCCGCCGGGCACGACGCCGAGCAGGTCGTCGACGCCCTCGTGCAGTACAGCCGCTACCCCGTGCCGCACGCGCTGCTCGTCGACATCGCCGAGACGATGGACCGCTACGGACGGCTGACCCTCAGCAAGCACCCGGCGCACGGTCTGGTCCTGACCACCACCGACCGGCCGGTCCTGGAGGAGGTGCTGAAGTCCAAGCGGATCGCTCCGCTGGTCGGCGCCCGCATCGACCCGGACACGGTGGCCGTGCACCCCTCCGAGCGCGGGCAGATCAAGCAGACCCTGCTGAAGCTGGGCTGGCCCGCCGAGGACCTCGCCGGGTACGTCGACGGCGAGGCGCACCCGATCGAGCTGCGCGAGGACGGCTGGGCGCTGCGGCCCTACCAGAAGCAGGCCGTGGAGAACTTCTGGCACGGCGGGAGCGGTGTCGTCGTCCTGCCCTGCGGGGCCGGCAAGACGCTGGTCGGCGCCGGCTCCATGGCGCAGGCGAAGTCCACGACGCTGATCCTCGTCACGAACACCGTCTCGGCCCGGCAGTGGAAGCACGAGCTGGTGAAGCGGACCTCGCTGACCGAGGACGAGATCGGGGAGTACAGCGGGACCAGGAAGGAGGTCCGCCCGGTCACCATCGCCACCTACCAGGTGCTGACGACCCGGCGGAAGGGGATCTACCCCCACCTGGAGCTGTTCGACTCCCGGGACTGGGGACTGATCGTCTACGACGAGGTGCACCTGCTGCCCGCGCCGGTCTTCAAGTTCACCGCGGACCTCCAGGCCCGGCGGCGGCTGGGACTGACCGCGACCCTGGTGCGCGAGGACGGCCGCGAGTCGGACGTGTTCTCCCTGATCGGCCCCAAGCGGTTCGACGCGCCCTGGAAGGAGATCGAGGCGCAGGGCCACATCGCGCCCGCGGACTGCGTCGAGGTCCGGGTGAACCTGACCGACTCCGAACGGCTGGCGTACGCGACGGCCGAGACGGAGGAGAAGTACCGCTTCTGCGCGACCACCGCGACCAAGCGGAAGGTCACGGAGGCGATCGTCCGCCGTTTCGCCGGGCAGCAGATCCTCGTCATCGGCCAGTACATCGACCAGCTCGACGAGCTGGGCGAGCACCTGAACGCGCCGGTGATCAAGGGCGAGACGTCCAACGCGCAGCGCGAGAAGCTCTTCGACGCCTTCCGCGAGGGCGAGATCAGCGTGCTGGTGGTGTCGAAGGTGGCGAACTTCTCCATCGACCTGCCGGAGGCCACGGTCGCCATCCAGGTCTCGGGCACCTTCGGCTCCCGCCAGGAGGAGGCCCAGCGCCTCGGGCGGGTGCTGCGCCCGAAGGCCGACGGCCACCAGGCGCACTTCTACTCCGTGGTCGCCCGCGACACGATCGACCAGGACTTCGCCGCCCACCGCCAGCGCTTCCTGGCCGAACAGGGCTACGCCTACCGGATCATGGACGCCGACGAACTGCTGGCGGAGGAGGCCTGACCCTCCCGGGTCCCGCCGGACCGCCGTCTGCGGAATTCCAGCGCCACCGCCATGAGCAGGGCCAGCCCCAGCAGGGGGTAGGGCGAGGCCAGGGGCTGCTGCCACCAGGACAGGTGCAGCTCCATGTCCTTGTTGGGGACCATCCACAGGGTGCGGGCCGTGAACAGGACCACGGTGACCGCCGCCCAGACGCGGCGGCCCTCGGCCAGGAGTACGGCGATCAGCGGGACGCACCACACCCAGTGGTGGGACCAGCTGATCGGTGAGACGAGCAGCGCGGTCAGGCCGGTCAGCAGCACGCCCCACCGCTCCCGCCGCACCCGGCACGCGAGCCACAGGCCGGCGACGGCGACCGCGACGGCGGGCAGCATCCAGGCGAGTCCGGGCGACGGCTCCCCCAGCAGCCGGGCGACCAGGCCCTGGAGCGACTGGTTGGCGATGATCCACGGCTTGCCCACCCGGTTGGTCTCGAACAGGCGGCGCGTCCAGTAGTCGACGCCGGCCGCGGGCAGCACGAGTGCCCCGACGGCGACCGTCCCGGCGAACCCGGCCACCGCCGCGGCCGCCTCGCGGCGCCGCCCCCGCAGCAGCAGGTACACGATGAAGAGGCCCGGGGTGAGCTTGATGCCGGTCGCGACGCCGATCAGGACACCCTTGCCGCGGGCCCCGGGCGGCCGGGTCAGGTCCCACAGGACCAGGCAGACGATCGCGAGGTTGATCTGCCCGTACACGAACGTCTGGAAGACCGGTTCGAGCCAGACGGCCGACGCCGTCGCGGCGCACACCGTCGCAAGTCCGGCCCGGCGCCCGGCGAGCCGCGCGGAGAGGTGGACGAGCCAGGCGAGCAGGAGCGCGTTGCCCGCGAAGAACGCCGCCTTCAGGGCCGCGGCGGGAAGCCACACCGTCGGCACGAACAGCAGGGCCGCGAACGGCGGGTACGTGGCCGGCAGCCGTCCCTGCGTGACCGTGAAGCCGTAGAGGTCGCGGCCGTGGACGACCGCCGCGCCCTCGGCCTGGTAGACCACCGCGTCGGGCATCTGCACCCGCTGCACCGCGAACAGGACCGCGAGGGCGGCGAGGGAGACGACGAGGAGGGCCAGGGCGAGTGCGGCTGGTGACCGGACTATCACCTTCCGTGCTGTCACGGACCGACCCTAGTTGCTCACTTGTGGCGTACGCCCGCCTCCTCGCCGTACTCGCCGAGGACGACCACGTCGAACAGGGCGCCCGCGAACACCTTGACGGCGTGCAGGGCGTCGCCCAGAACGTGATGACGGGGGCCGTCCTGGACAGCCGTGGCGCCGGCCGGGCGAGCGGCGGGAGCCGGGTGGATGGTTGCTGCGCTCATGTCTCCATGGTGGATCGGGGGCATAGGACCGGCATCGGTCTGGGGACCGGGCCTTCCTGCCTCCGGGTACCCCTCTGGAGGGACCTCTGCCCCTGCGTCCGGCGGACGCGAATCCCCCGGGGAAGGCGATCACGGCACCTGGGCGGGCCCGGAGCGGGGAAAACCGGTTGGCCTCCGCGCGTAGCCGCGCCCTAGAATCCACCCTCTTGCCCGCCTCCCCTCACGGAGCGCCGCCGTCCGGACGGAAACCGGTCGGCAGATCCCGCCGCCGCGCGGCGCAGCCACACGGCACCACCCCACGGCGCCCGCCCGCCCCGAAGGCCTTCCGGAGGCACCCCCTTGTCGTCCCTGTCGTCCTCGTCGCCCTCGTCGTCCTCGTCGTCCTCGTCGCCCTCGTCGCCCTCGGCTTCGCACATGCCCGCCGACCCCCTCGCCCGCGAGCGCGCCCACCTGTCCGCCTCCCGCGCCGCACTGCGCGCCATGCGCGAGGACGTGGAGTCGCTCGACATCCGGGACGTCACCGCGAACTGGGTCAACGCCGAAGTCCTCGCCCGCCAGATCGAGGAGCGCATCAAGGCGCTGGCCGACCTCAGCGACACCCCGCTGTTCTTCGGGCGGCTCGACTACCTGCACGCCCCGGGCGCGGACAGGGCGGAGGGCGCCGAGGGCGAACGCTTCTACATCGGGCGCCGGCACGTGCACGACGGCGAGGGCGACCCCATGGTCATCGACTGGCGCGCACCGGTCTCGCAGCCGTTCTACCGGGCCGCCAGGAAGGACCCGATGGACGTCGCGCTGCGCCGCCGCTTCGGCTACACCGGCGGCGACCTCACGGCGTACGAGGACGAGCACCTGTCCGACCCGGCTGAGCCGTCGGGGGCCGCCACCACCAGCAAGCTGCTCCAGCAGGAGATCGAACGCCCGCGTGTGGGCCCGATGCGCGACATCGTGGCGACCATCCAGCCCGAGCAGGACGAGATCGTGCGGTCCGGGATGTCCGGCACCGTCTGCGTCCAGGGCGGACCCGGCACCGGAAAGACCGCCGTGGGCCTGCACCGGGTCGCCTACCTCCTCTACGCCCACCGCGAGCGGCTCGCCCGCACCGGCACCCTCGTGATCGGACCGAACCGGTCCTTCCTGCACTACATCGAGCAAGTGCTGCCCGCACTCGGCGAGTTGACCGTCCAGCAGGCCACCGTCGACGATCTGGTGGCGCATGTGGAGGTGCGGGGCGCGGACGACGCGGCCACCGCGATCGTCAAGGGCGACGCACGGATGGCGGAGGTGCTCCGCAGGGCGCTGTACTCCCACGTGACCATGCCCACCGAACCGGTCGTGGTGGTGCGCGGCTCGCGGCGCTGGCGCGTCCCGGCGTACGAACTGGAGGACATCGTCCGGGAGTTGCTGGACCGCGGCATCCGCTACGGCGCCGCCCGCGAGGCCCTGCCGCAGCGGATCGCGCACGCCGTGCTGGTGCAGATGGAACGGGCGGGCGAGGCCCCCGACGACCGCGTGCAGGACGCGGTGGCCCGCAACGCGGCGGTCAAGGCGACCGTCAAGGCGGTCTGGCCCCCGGTCGACCCGGCGAAACTGGTGCTGCGGCTGCTGACGGACGCGGACTTCCTCGCGGAGCACGCGGACGGGATCCTCACCGAGGAGGAGCGCAAGACGCTCCTGTGGGCCAGGCCCGTACGGTCGGTGAAGTCGGCCAAGTGGTCGGCCGCCGACGCCGTACTGGTCGACGAGGCCGCCGACCTGGTGGAGCGGACCCACTCCCTCGGGCATGTCGTCCTGGACGAGGCGCAGGACCTCTCCCCCATGCAGTACCGGGCGGTCGGCCGGCGCTGCACCACCGGCTCGGCGACCGTCCTCGGCGACCTGGCCCAGGGCACCACGCCGTGGGCCACCCGCACCTGGGAGGAGGCCCTGGCCCACCTCGGCAAGTCCGACGGCCTGATCGAGGAGCTGACGGCGGGTTTCCGCGTCCCGACGGACGTGATCACGTACGCCTCCCGGCTGCTGCCGCACATCGCCCCCGGGCTCACCCCGGTCGCGTCGGTACGCGAGAACCCCGGCTTCTTCGAGATCCGTACGACCGCGGGGGACGCCGAAGTGGTCTCCGCGTGCGAGGAGTTGCTGCGCAACGAGGGCTCGGTCGGCCTGATCGCCGCCGACGCCCGCGTCCCGGCCGTGGCCGAGGCGCTGACGGCGGCCGGCCTGCCGTACCTCGCCCCCGGCGAGGAGACGACGGCCGAGACCCGCCTCACCCTGGTCCCCGCCTCACTCGCCAAGGGCCTGGAGTACGACTACGTCGTCCTCGACGAGCCCCAGGCCGTCGTCGACGGCGAACCCGACGAACGCACCGGCCTGCGCCGCCTGTACGTGGCCCTGACCCGAGCGGTCTCGGGCCTGATCGTGACCCACACGGCCCCACTGCCGGTTCAGCTGTCCTGAGTCCCGCCGGGCTGCTGAGAGGGCGGGTCGGCTGGGGCGGGCGCAGCGGGGCTGGGTACGTCGCCGGGCGCGGCCGAACTGGACGCGGCGGAGCCGGACCCGGTGCCGGGCACGGCACGGCCGGCCCCATCGGGGCCAGGCAGGTCACCGGGCGCGGCACGGCCGGCCCCATCAAGGCCCGGTGCGTCACCGGGCCCAGCCGGGCGCGGCACGACGGGACTGGGCCCGTCGCCGAGCGCGACCGAACTGGACGCGGCGGAGCCGGACCCGGTGCCGGGCACGGCACGGCCGGCCCCATCGGGGCCAGGCAGGTCACCGGGCGCGGCACGGCCGGCCCCATCGGGACCGGGCAGGTCGCCGGGCGCGGCCGGGCTGGGTGCGTCGCCGGGCAGGACGGGGCTGGACGCGGTGGACCCGAGTGCGGCGGGACTGGGCGCATCGGCGCCGGATGCGGCAGGTTCGGACGCGTCAGGGCCAAACGGCGTGGCGGCCGGGCCGGGGACGGCCCCGTTCGAGGGCGGCGGCGCGTACGGCCCATCGCTGCCCCGCGGTGACGCGTACGGCCAAGCCGCGCCCGGCGGCGGAGCGTACGCCCCCTGTGCGCCCGGCGGCGGGTACGCCCCATGCGACCCAAGCGGCTGCGGGTACGGCCCGTACATGCCCTGCGGCCGCGGGTACGGCCCGTACGCACCCGGCGCCTGCTGCGGGTACGGCCCGTACGGCCCCGGCACCTGCGCGTACGGCCAATGCGCGCCCTGGGGCGATGCGTACGGCAGGAGGTGGGGCGGGATCGGCTCGGGGGCCGGGGCGGACAGGTGCTGCGGGCGGCGTCGCCGTGCCAGCCACAGCACGATCGCGGCGAAGAGCAGCACCGAGGCCATGTCGACGAGGGCCAGTTGCCAGGGGGCGTCCGCCGCCGTCTCGTCGGACGCCAGTCCGTCCACGTACGCGGCGGACAGCCCGAAGGCCAGCAGGTTGTTCAACGCGTGCAGGGCGATGGACGCCTCGAGGCCGCCCGTGCGGATGGTCAGCAACCCCGCCACCGCACCGAACACCACGAGATCGGCGAAACCCCAGGGCGTGCCCCAGCCGTGCGCGGCCGCGAAGAGCACCGCCTGCGGCAGCACCACGAGCCACGGGGACCGGAGGAAGGCACCGGTCGCCTGGAGCAGCCAGCCGCGGAACACGTACTCCTCCGCCGCCGACTGCAACGGCACGAGGACAACCAGCATGGCCAGGGAGGCGAGGAACGTCTGCCACCCCACCCACACGTCGGACCCTCCGCCGTCGCCCTGGTCGTCCGGCAGGAAGATCGCGACCACCGGCAGCAGCACCATGGGGGGTACGGCGGCCAGCAGGCACCAGGCCAGCCATCGCCAACGCGGCCGACCGGTGACGGAGGCCACCGTGCCGGCCGGACGCCGGCCCAGCCAGAGCACGGCCAGCAGGACCAGCGGCAGGTCCATGGCTATGAACGCCAGGTCCAGGCCCGTACCCAGAACGGGGCCGAAGTCGACGCCACCGTCCGGCAGTTCCGGAAAACCGGCGGCCGTGCCGATCCCCTCGGTGAGGATGTAGAGGAACAGGGTGGCCAGGACCGACCCGAACGCCAGCACCACAGTGCCGAGCAGCGGCCGCCACCAGCGGTGGTGAGGTGAGTACCGGGCCATACGGTGATACGGAAGCACGGTGGGGTCGGGGGACGTTGTTGTCATGAACGACATCGTGCCCGGTCGGAATGGGCCGGGCGTACGAATTCCCCGGTCCCGGACCCACCCCGACCCGGTCCAGGCACCGTGTCTCAGCCCGCGGGCTGCCGAACCGCCGCCCCGTCCAGGACCGCGCGCCACTCCGCGACCGCCGCGACGGAGACCGGTCCGTCCCAGCCGCCGGGGCGGGCCGCACCGCCGATGTGGAAGGCGTCGATCCCCTCCGCGAGCAGCGCGGGCACATGGTCCAGCCGCAGGCCGCCGCCGACCATGATCTGTTGCTCGTAGCCGGGCTCACCACCGCGCGCGGTCTCCGCGATCAGCGTGGGCAGCCCCTCGTCCACGCCCGAGGCCGCCCCCGCCGTCAGATACGTGTCGAGCCCCGGCAGCCCGTCCAGCCGCTTGCGCAGCGCGTCCCGGTCGGCGGCGCGGTCGATCGCCCGGTGGAAGGTCCAGCGGCAGCCGTCCAGCTCGCCGACGACCCGCTCCACGGCGGCCAGATCGACCCCGCCCCGCGGATCGAGGAACCCGAGCACGAACTCCTCGGCGCCGGCCGCCCGCAGCTCGCCCGCGACGCCCACCAGCCGGTCCAGCCCCCGGGCGCCCCCCGCGCCGAATCCGTCCGCGAGCCGCAGCATCACGCGCGGCGGAATGTCCACGGCTGCGCGGATCCCGGCGACGAGACGGACCGACGGGGTGAGCCCGTCGGCCGCCATGTCGGTGACCAGCTCGAGGCGGTCCGCGCCTCCGGCCTGAGCGGCGACCGCGTCCTCGACGTCGAGGGCGATCACCTCCAGGACTGCACGCATGCTCATAGGAGCCCTTCCCTCGTTTCCCCTGAAGCGGACAGGTCTAGTCCAATATCAGGGTACGCCGGTCGGGGCACCCACGGCCGGGAACCGGTCACCCGAAGATGTTCAGCTCAGCCTTCCCGGTGCCCGCGAGCTCGTACCCCGCCCCAGTCACCGGCACGGGACGCCCCGCGTAGAGCCGTACGAGGGTGGCGCCGTCACCGATGTATCGCGCCGGAGTCCGCTCCCCGCTCACCTCCCCGAGCCTCAGCGGCTCGTCCACGTCGTCGAGGTCGGCGTGCAGCGGCAGATGCCCCTTCTCGCGGGTCACGTACGCCAGCAGGCCGAGCGCGTACGGCAGCCTGTCGCCCGCGTACGCCCCGGGCTCGCCCAGCGTCTCGCGCACGTCGCCGGCGTGCACCCACTCGCCCAGCGCGAGCACGTCCAGCACCCCGCCCGCCCGGGCGATCAGCGGCCCGGCCTCGGTCATCCCGCGCTCCAGCTCGTCCACCACCCGGGCGTTGGTCCACTCGCCCCGTTCGGCGATGTCCCGCTCGTTGGACTCGGGCGAGAACACGCCCTCCTCGAACCGGCGCTCCACCACTCGCGTCAGCGCGGCCGAGCAGTGCGCGAGCACATCCCGCACCGTCCACCCCGGACAAGCCGCGGTCGGCAGCGCGAAGTCCGCGTCCGGCCGGGCCCGCAGCAACGGGATCAGCACGTCCCGCTCCATGGTGAGCAGCCGTCCGGGCAGCTCCGGATCCCGTACCTCGTGCAGATCAGCAGAAGTCATGTCTTCCACGCTAGTGCCCCGACAGGCGGCACCAGTGCCGCTCGACGGCCCGACGGCAGAACGGCCGGGGTGCGGTGGGGACAATGGCCGTATGGCCGATCTCGATGCCCTGCGCTCCCGCTGGACCCGTGCCCTGGAGGGTGCCCGGGGCCCCGGTGGCGGTCCCGACCCGGTGCCGTACGCCGACAACTTGCTCAAGCGCTGGCAGGAGCCGCAGCGGCACTACCACACGCTCACCCACCTGACCGCGGTCCTCGATCACATCGATGTACTGGATGAATACGCCGCCGACCCGGACGTGGTGCGGCTGGCCGCCTGGTTCCACGATGCCGTCTACCTGCCCGAGCGCTCCGAGAACGAGGAGCGGTCCGCCCGCGTGGCCGAGCGCGCGCTCCCCGAGGCCGGGGTCTCCGCCGACAAGACGGCCGAAGCCGCCCGGCTGGTCCGGCTCACCGTCACCCACGATCCGGCCGACGACGACCGCGACGGCCAGGTGCTGTGCGACGCCGATCTGGCGATCCTCGCCGCGTCCCCGTCGGCGTACGCCGCCTACGCGGCCGGCGTCCGTGAGGAGTACCACTTCGTCCCGAACGACGCCTTCCGCGAGGGCCGTGCCGCCGTCCTGCGGCAGCTGCTCGCCCTGCCACGCCTGTTCCGCACCCCGTACGGGGCGGAGCACTGGGAGGCGACGGCCCGCTACAACGTCACCTCGGAGCTGGAAATGCTGTCGCCCTGAGGCCCCGCCGCGCCTACCCTGCGCCGTATGCGTACATGGGGCAGGGAGCAGGTGGAGCAGGCCGTCGCGGGCGCCGTGGCGCTGCTGAGGACGGCGACGGACCGGGACTGGGACGGGGTGAGGGCCGGACGGCTGGAGTGGAGCTGCCGGCGGACGGCGGAGCACGTCGCGGGCGATCTCATCGCGTACGCCGGGCAGTTGGCCGGGCGAGCACAGAGCGCCTACGTCCCCTTCGAGATCACCCTCGACGAGGGCACCGGAAACGCGGACGTCCTGGACGTGATCGAGACGACCGGCGCCCTGCTCGCCGCCGCCGTCCGCACCACCCCGCGCGAGGTCCGGGCCTTCCACCCGTACCCCTTCCGCGGCGCGAACCGCGAGGGATTCGCCGCGATGGGAGTCGCCGAGGTACTGCTGCACACGCATGACATCGCGACCGGCCTGCACCTGACCTACGAGCCGCCCGCGCAGCTGTGCGAAGACGTGCTGACCCGGCTCTTCCCGCACGTCCGGCCGGGCTCCGCACCCTGGCCGACGCTGCTGTGGGCCACCGGCCGCGGCGACCTCCCCGGTCGGCCGCCGGTCACCGAGTGGCGCTGGAGCAACCCGCCGGCCGTACCCGCCGAGCGGCTCACCCTGGAGGGTGTCACCCCCGCCGCCGCCCGCGATCTGAGCGCCGGCGGTGACGGCGGGTTCACGTGGGCCGAGGGCGGGCCCTACGAGGGCACGCGGGACGCCGCCCGGATGACCGTGAAGGCGTACGAGGCCGGGGTGCACCGGCCCGAGTGGGGGATGTTCGTGCTGGTGCGCGGGGAAGACGGGTGCGCGGTCGGCGGGGTGGGCTTCCACGGAGCGCCCGACGAGGAGGGGCGCGCCGAGGTGGGTTACGACCTCGCCGTGTCCGCCCGTGGCCACGGCTACGCGACCGAGGCCCTGCGCGAGCTGTCGGGCTGGGCGCTGGCCCGGGACGACGTACGGCTGCTGGTCGCGACGGTGGATCGCGCCAACGTTCCCTCCCAACGCGTCGTCACCCGCGCCGGTTTCGTCGCCGTGCGTGAGGGCGAGGAGGAGATCTTCTACGAACTGCGGCCCTGAACACGGCGCTTGGGGCGGCGCAGCCCCGCCGCGTACAGCAGCCGCACCACCTCGCGGCTGCTGACCTCGACCGCGCCGGCCGCCACCGCGTCGGCGTACCGGTGGGAGGGCAGGTCGTAGTGGTCCCGCTCGAAAGCCCGACGGGGCACGCCCAACCCCTCGGCGAAGGTGTGGAGTTCGTCGTACGAGACGTCGCTGACCAGGTGGGACCACATGCGGCCGTGACCCGGCCAGGACGGCGGGTCGATGTAGAGGGTCACGGTGCGACCGCCCGGCGCGGCGCCGTCACGACGTCGTGCTCCGGCCCGTGGCCTCCGCCAGCGCGCCCACCGGCGCCACCTTCACGCCCGCCTTGGAGCACACCCAGTGCGGGTCCGGCCCGAGTTCCGGCTCGACGTCCAGCGCGTGCGGGTCGCCGTAGCCGCACACCGGGCACAGCGGCCAGCGGCCGTACCGCTCCAGCAGCGCGTCCTGGACGTCCTGCGCGACCAGACCCGCCACGTACTGCGCGCCTTCCGGCCACTGCTCCACCCACCAGCGGCGCTGGACGACGGAGTCCTCCACGAGCGAGACCACGTCCGCGTCGGCGACCTCGCCGGCGACCAGATCGGCGAGCACCAGGGCGCGGGCGGCGTGCAGGGCCTGCTCCAGGGGGCTGATGGGTTCCATGTCCCCCATTGTCACCCCGAAGTCACGGACCGGACACCGGTGACGGATCACGCGCCGGCGGACTCTGCGCCGCCGGGGACCCGCTCTCTCCATCTCCCGTGCACCGCTGGGCTGTTCACGGGAGCCCGGGCCGGAGACCTCGAGGCTGTAAAGGGTTCCTTGACACGCCCTTGAATGTAAAGGCACCCTTTACATGTGACCGATCCCCTCCCCCTCGCTTCCCTGAGTGCCCGGCTCGCCGAGCACGCCGCGGCCCTGGCCTCGGCGGTGGGCAGCCCGTTGGCCCCACCGGCCTACCTCGACCTGATCCGACGCGCCCAGGACGTCGACGCCTTGGCGGAACAGGTGCTCAAGCTCTGCGTGCAGCAGTGCCGGGACGCGGGCCACACCTGGCAGGAGGTCGGGGACCTGCTCGGAGTCACCCGCCAGGCCGCCTTCCAGCGGTTCGGCAAGCCCATCGATCCCCGAACGGGAGAACCCATGGACAAGACAGTGCGCATGACCGACGCCGCGGAGCGCGCCCTCGAGATCGTCACGGCCGTCCTCGAAGGCCGCATGGACGACGCCAGGCCGTCCTTCAACGCCGAGGTCCTGGCGGCCTTCACCGACGAGGTGCGGGGCAACGCGCTGGCGAGCGTCGCCGGACTCGTCGGCGCGTTCGAGGGCTTCGGCGAGGGCGAACCGTTCGTGCGGCGCATCGGCGATCACACCGTGGTGGACATCCCGCTGCGCTACGAGGCCGGTGAGATGAAGGCCCGGGTCGCGTTCGACACGGACGAGAAGGTCGGCGGACTCTTCATCCTCCCGCCCGAGACGCCGTGACCCGGCCGCTCCGACACCCCCACAGAGAGTCCGTCCCGTGATTGCCTCCAGCCTCAACTCCTCGGCGGTCCCCTGGGCCGCGATCGCGCCTCTGCTGGTCGCCGAACTCGCTCTGCTCGTCCACTGCCTCGTCGACCTCGCACGGCACCGGAGCACCCGTCACCTGCCCCGCTGGGCCTGGGTGCTGATATGCCTCTTCGTGAACCCCCTGGGCCCGATCGCCTACCTGGTGGCGGGACGGAGCGAGGACCGATGAGCGGGCCGGCCGTGGCGACCACGAACCTGGTGCGCGACTACGGGCACGGGGCGGGGCTGCACGGCGTGGACCTGGAGGTGCCGCGCGGCGGTGTCTACGGCCTGGTGGGCCCGAACGGCGCCGGGAAGACGACGCTCCTGTCCATCGTGGCGGGACTGCGCCGCTTCGACGCGGGCGAGGTCCGGTTGTCCGTCGACGCGGGACGGATCGGGGTCTGCCCCGACACTCCCGAGTTCGAACCCTGGCTCACCGCGGCGGAGGTGGTGCGCCAGTCCCGCGGTCTGGCCGCGCGCGGCGGACGCCGGCGCCGCGGCGGACCGGCGCACGACACCGGCGGGACCGTCCCCGACCCGGTCGCGGCCGTCCTCGCCGAGGTCGGCCTGACCGAGGCGGCCGACCGGCGCACGGGCGGGTTCTCCCGCGGTATGAAGCAACGGCTTGGCCTCGCGGTGGCGTTGGCGCTGGACCCCGAGCTGCTGATCCTCGACGAACCGTCCAGCGCGCTCGACCCGTCCGGGCGGGCGGAGGTGCTGTCCCTGGTCGCCGGTCTCGGCAGGACCCGCACCGTGATCTTCTCCAGCCATGTCCTGGCGGACGTCCAGCGGGTCGCCGACACGGTGGGCGTGCTCGACCGGGGCAGGCTCCTGTTCCAGGGGCCGGTCCGCGACCTGATCGACCGGTTCCTCCGGCCGGCCTGGGAGCTGCGCCTGCGCGCGGGCGGCGAGCAGCGGCTGGCCGAACTGCTGCGGCGGCAGGAGTGGGTCACCTCGGTGACGGTGAACTCCGACGGGTCCGTACGCGTCGAAGCGTCGAGCGCTGCGGTCGGTGAGCGCCGGCTGCCGCAGGCGATCGCCGCGGCGGACGCCGCGCTGATCAGCCTTCATCCGGTCGACGCCGACCTGGAGGCCGCGTTCCTGGCGCTGACCGGCGGACGGCACGGACAGGACGGTCAGGACGGACAGCACGTGGAGCACGGGCAGCGGGAAGCGGATCGGACGGGTGCGGCGTGAACGAGCTTTCGCTGTGGCGGGTGGAGTGGCTTCGGCTGCTGCGTACCAAGAGGCTGATCGCGCTGCTGGGCGTCTTCGTGGTCTTCGGGTTCACCGGGCCGCTGCTCGCCCGGTACTCCGGGCAGCTGCTGGACCACGCCGGCGGCTCGGCCCAGCGAGTGAAGATCGTCTTTCCGCCCCCGGTCCCGGCGGACGGTGTGGCCCAGTACGTGAACAACGCGTTCGGGATCGGCCTCATCGTGACCGTCGTCGTGGCGGCGTACGCGTGCTCGATCGACGCCAAGCCCGCCCTGGCGGTCTTCTACCGGACGCGCGCCCGGCGCTTCGGCGATCTGCTGGTGCCGAGGTTCGCGGTCAGCGCCGCCGGGGCCGTGGGCGGCTACCTGGCCGGGCTGCTCGCCGCCTGGTACGAGACGGCCGTCCTGCTGGGGAATCCCGGTACGGCGGCCATGGGCTGGACCGCGCTCACCGGCTCGGTGTACCTGGTGTTCGCCGTGGCGGTCACGGCGCTGGCCGCGACCCTGGCGCGCAGCACGCTCGGCACCGTCGGGTACGCGCTGCTCGTACTGTTCACGCTCCCGCTGCTCGGGGCGCTGCCGGGGGTGTCGCGCCGGCTCCCGACCGAGCTGACGAAGGCGCCGGACGCGTTCCTGCGGCACACGGCGGCCGACCACGCGCAGCAGGCCCTGGCCGTCGCCGTGGTCCTCACGCTCGGCTGCGTGGTGGCAGCGGTCCTGCGGGGCGCGCGCAAGGAGGTGCGTTGACGTCAGCGCCGCGGACCGCGGAGCACGAAGCGCGACGCTCGGACGGCCACGTCGCGGCCACTGTCCGAGCCGGGTCCGCAGGGCCTCGGCTCGCGGCCTTGACCACGTGACCGTACGGAAAATACCTTTCACAGTGTGACCCAGGACGTGAAGGAAATTTTCGCAGGCGTGGGCGCCCCGGGCCTCACGCCCCCCGCACCCGCCGCCCTCGCGGCCAAGGTACGCACGCTCGCGCCCTCGATGACCCGCTCCATGCAGCGGGTCGCCGAGGCCGTCGCCGGCGACCCGGCCGGCTGCGCGGCCCTCACGGTCACCGGCCTCGCCGAACTCACCGGCACCAGCGAGGCGACCGTCGTACGCACCGCCCGCCTGCTGGGCTACCCGGGTTACCGGGACCTCCGCCTGGCCCTCGCGGGCCTGGCCGCGCAGCAGCAGTCGGGGCGCGCGCCCGCCATCACGACCGACATCGCGGTGGACGACCCCATCGCCGACGTCGTCGCCAAACTCGCCTACGACGAACAGCAGACCCTGGCCGACACCGCCGCCGGCCTGGACACCATCCAGCTCGGCGCGGCCGTCACCGCGCTGGCCGCCGCCCGCCGCACCGACGTCTACGGCATCGGCGCCTCAGGTCTGGTCGCCCAGGACCTCACGCAGAAGCTGCTGCGCATAGGTCTGGTGGCGCACGCGCACAGCGACCCGCACCTCGCCGTCACCAACGCGGTGCAGCTGCGCGCGGGGGACGTGGCGATCGCCATCACCCACTCGGGTTCGACCGGGGACGTGATCGAGCCGCTGCGGGTGGCCTTCGAGCGCGGCGCGACCACCGTGGCCATCACCGGCCGGCCCGCCGCGCCCGTCACGCAGTACGCCGACCACGTCCTGACCACCTCCACGGCCCGCGAGAGCGAGCTGCGCCCGGCGGCGATGTCCTCCCGGACCAGCCAACTGCTCGTGGTGGACTGCCTGTTCGTCGGGGTGGCACAGCGGACGTACGAGACGGCGGCGCCCGCGCTCGCCGCGTCCTACGAGGCGCTCGCCCACCGGCACAGCCCGCGGGGCGGGACCCATCGCTCGTAGTACTCGCAGCACTCGCAGCCGAGAACCGAACAAGCCCGCATCCGCACGGTCAGCCGTACCGCGACGCACGAAGAGAGCCGCCCCTTCATGACCTCCACGCCCCACTACCGCGAGCTGCGCACCGAGTTGGAGTCGCTGACGACCGAGGCGTTCCGCCCCGAGCTGGCGGAGATCGACCGGCTGCCGACGCTGGAGATCGCCCGGCTGATGAACGCCGAGGACACCACCGTGCCCGCCGCCGTGGCCGAGCGGCTGCCGCAGATCGCCGCCGCGATCGACGCGGTGGCGGAGCGGATGGCGCGCGGCGGCCGGCTGGTCTACGCCGGCGCGGGCACGGCCGGACGGCTGGGGGTCCTGGACGCCTCGGAGTGCCCGCCGACCTTCAACACGCGCCCCTCCCAGGTCGTCGGGCTGATCGCGGGCGGCCCGCCGGCCATGGTGACCTCGGTCGAGGGCGCGGAGGACTCGAAGGAGCTGGCGGCCGAAGCGCTCGACGCCCTCGGTCTCACGCCGGACGACACGGTGGTGGGCGTCTCCGCCTCCGGCCGCACCCCCTACGCCATCGGCGCGGTGGAGCACGCCCGCGCTCTGGGCGCCCTGACCATCGGCCTGTCCTGCAACGCGAACAGCGCGCTGGCGGCCGCCGCCGAGCACGGCATCGAGGTCGTCGTCGGCCCCGAACTCCTCACCGGCTCCACCCGTCTGAAGGCCGGCACGGCGCAGAAACTGGTCCTCAACATGCTCTCGACGATCACGATGATCCGCCTGGGCAAGACCTACGGAAACCTGATGGTCGACGTACGGGCCTCCAACGACAAGCTCCGCGCCCGCTCCCGCCGTATCGTCGCCCTGGCCACGGGCGCGGCGGACGACGAGATCGAACGGGCCCTGACGGCCGCGGACGGCGAGGTGAAGACCGCCATCCTCACCCTCCTGGCCGGCACCGACGCCCCCACGGCGACCCGCCTCCTGCAACAGTCCGACGGCCACCTGCGCACGGCGCTGGAGCGGGCGACGGACTGAGGCCGGCGGGCCCGGGACCGGTGGCGGGAGCGAGCGGGCAGGCCGGGGGCTCCCTCACCGGCCGGGGCGTCCTACGCTGGAGGACACCATGAACCACGCCCAGCTCACCGCCCTAGGACGGGCTCTGCGTCTGCTCGGGGAGCATGGCGAGGCGCTGTCCGCGGACACGCCCGACGCCAGGCTGCACGAGATGAAGGCGGATCTCCGGCGCGCTCTCGACCTGCTGGACGAGACCGTCACGACGGCCGCGCCCGCCACCCGCTGCCCCGAGCATCCGAACGGGCCCGTCGACGAGAGCGCCCCCGACCTGTGTCTGCTGTGCGAGACCCGGCGCCGGGCCGCCCGCCGCTCCGAGGTCGACGGGACGTACGCCGCGTACGCGCGCCGCGCCGCCGAGCCCGCGGCCCCCTCCCCGTCCCGCTACGGCGTCCGCGAGGACCGGCCGCAGCCCCAGCAGCGATGGCTGCCGGAGCTGTGGAACGGGCGGGAGTGGCAGTTGTGCGGGACCCCGCGCCGGGACCGGCGCGAGGCCGAGCTGTTCATCGCCGCCCAGCGCCGGGCACCGCGCGCCGCGCCCGCCTACCGGCTCGTGCACGAGTTCACCGACTACGAGGTGGTGCGGATCTGGGGCCATCCGACGCGGGCCGACATCGAGCCCATGGGCAACCCGTAGGGCCTACGACACCTTCGCCCCGGCGGGCGTGGGCTCACCGGCCGCCGACGGCTCACCCAGGGCCGCGGTGCGCGGGCGCGGGATGAAGCACGCGACCAGGAAGCCGAGCAGGGCGGCGCCGCCGCCGATGGCGAGGACCGTGCGGAAGCCGTTCTCGGAGGGCAGCGCGTAGGACCCGAACGCGGTGGTCATATGGGCCAGGACCACGCCCGCCACCGCGCTGGCGACCGACGTGCCGATCGAGCGCATCAGGGTGTTGAGGCTGTTCGCCGCGCCCGTCTCGGACGCGGGGACGGCGCTCATGATGAGCGCGGGCATCGAGCCGTAGGTGAAGCCGATGCCGGCGCCGATCACACAGGACGTCAGGACGAAGTGCCAGACCTGGCTCATCAGGACGATGTTGAGGCCGTAGCCGGCGGCCACGATCAGCGCGCCGATCATCAGCGTCACCTTGGGGCCCCTGGTCCGCGAGACGATCGCCGACACCGGGGCGACGGCCATCATCACCAGGCCCGAGGGGGCCATGACCAGGCCGGAGGCCAGCAGCGACTTGCCGAGGCCGTAGCCGGTCTGCGCGGGCAGTTGCAGCAACTGCGGGATGACCAGGGACATCGAGAACATCGCGAAGCCGATGGCCACCGAGGCGAGGTTGGTCACCAGCACCTGGCGGCGGGCCGTGGTGCGCAGATCCACCAGGGGCGCATCGACGCGCAGTTCGAACAGGCCCCAGGCGACCAGCACCACGACCGCCGCCGCGAACAGGCCGAGGGTCGTGCCGCTGCCCCAGCCCCAGTCGGCGCCCTTGGAGATCGCCAGCAGCAGGCAGACCAGGCCCACCGCCATACCGACCGCGCCGGGAAGGTCGAAGCGGCCGCCGGTGCGCACAGCCGACTCCGGCACGAAGCCCAGCACCAGCACCGCCGCCACGACGCCCAGGCCGGCCGAGACCCAGAACAGCATGTGCCAGTCGAGGTTCTCGGCGATCAGCGCGGCGGCGGGCAGCCCGAGGGCGCCGCCGACGCCGAGCGAGGCGCTGATCATCGCGGTCGCCGAACCGAGCCGCTCGGCGGGCAGTTCGTCGCGCATGATGCTGATGCCGAGCGGGATGACACCGGAGGCGAGGCCCTGCAGGGCGCGGCCGACGATCAACGGCGTGAGGGAGTCGCTCAGCGCGGCCGTGACCGAGCCGGCCACCAGCATGGCCAGGCTCAGCAGGAGCATGCGGCGCTTGCCGTACATGTCGCCGAGGCGGCCCATGACCGGGGTGGCCACGGCCGCGGCGAGCAGCGTGGCGGTGACGGCCCAGACGGTGTCCGACGCCGAGGCGTGCAGGAGCTGGGGCAGCTCGGGAATGATCGGGATCACGAGGGTCTGCATCAGCGAGACCACGATGCCGCCGAAGGCGAGTACGGCCACGACGGCGTTGGGCCGGGGCGCGGATTGCCCGGCCGTGGCGGGCCGGGCGAGTGCGTCGGACATGAAGGAAGGTCTCCGTCGGAGAGCGGGTGTACTTGACTCAGGCAACTTTAATTGGAATTGATTGACTTAAGCAAGCGAAATCCCGTCAGGAAGACCCACCGGACGAAGACCCGCCCCGGACCCGGCAGGCGAAGACCCGGCAGACAGAGGGGCGGCAGGCAGAGGGGCGGCAGGCAGAGGGGCGGCGCCCGCCCTCCGGCAGCCACCGCCCCCACATCCGGGTCCGAGCCCCCGGGCCCGGCCCGGCTCAGCTCGGTTCAGCTCAGCTCAGCTCAGCGTCTTCAGCGCCGCCGCGTCGTACGGCTTCAGCTCCTCGAAGCGGCCGCCGAGCACCTTCGCCGCCCACTCGGGGTCGTGGAGCAGCGCGCGGCCCACGGCCACCAGGTCGAACTCGTCGCGCTCCAGCCGGTCCAGCAGGTTGTCGAGGCTGCCGACCTCCGCGCCCTCGCCCTGGAACGCCTTGATGAAGTCGCCGTCCAGACCCACCGAGCCGACGGTGATGACCTGCTTGCCCGTCAGCTTCTTCGTCCAGCCCGCGAGGTTGAGGTCCGATCCCTCGAACTCCGGCAGCCAGTAGCGGCGCGTGGAGGCGTGGAAGACGTCCACTCCGGCCGCCGCGAGCGGCGACAGGATCGCCTCCAGTTCCTCGGGGGTCTCCGCCAGGCGGGCGTCGTAGGCCTCCTGCTTCCACTGCGAGTAGCGGAAGAGGACCGGGAAGGCGGGCGAGACGGACTCGCGCACCGCCGCCACGATCTCGGCGGCGAACTTCGTACGGGCCACCGGATCGCCGCCGTAGGCGTCGGTACGGCGGTTGGTGCCCGCCCAGAGGAACTGGTCGAGCAGATAGCCGTGGGCGCCGTGCAGCTCCACACCGTCGAAACCGAGGCGCTCCGCGGCGGCGGCCGCCTCGGCGAACGCGCCGATGACGTCGTCCAGGTCCGTCCGCGTCATCGCCCTGCCGGTGACCTCGGACTCGCCGACGCGCAGCCCGGAGGGGCCCACCGCGGGCGCGTCCGGGAACGGCTGCTGGCCCGGCCGGCGCACCATGCCGATGTGCCACAGCTGCGGCACGATCGTGCCGCCCGCCGCGTGTACGGCCTCGGCCACCTTGGCCCAGCCCGCGAGCTGCTCCTCGCCGTGGAAGCGCGGCACGCGGTCGCTCTGCCCGGCCGAGTCGTGCCCCACGTAGGTGCCCTCGGTGACGATCAGACCGACGCCCGCGGCGGCGCGGCGGGCGTAGTACGACAGCACGTCCTCGCCGGGGACGCCGTCCGGCGAGAACATCCGGGTCATCGGCGCCATCACGATCCGGTTGGGGACGGTGAGGCCGTTCAGAGTGACGGGACGGGAGAGGATCCCGGCCGCGCGGGAGGCGGATCCGGAAGCGGACTCGGAGGCGGTGGAGGTCACGTGGGGGGGCTCCTCGGAATCGTGGTCGGTACCGGCCGGCGCGCACACGCGTCAGCCGGGCACCGGCGTCAACTGCCCGGCCTGTCACGGCATTCCGCCGATCCACTCCTGTGACCCGGAACACGCCCGAGGGCGGCACCCCCTGTCTCCAGGGAGTGCCGCCCTCGGTACGTGAAGGACGGATCCGATCCTCGAGGGGATCAGAAGTCCATGTCACCGCCCGGCATGCCGCCGCCGGCCGGCGCGGCGGCCTTCTCCGGCTTGTCGGCGATGACGGCCTCGGTGGTGAGGAACAGCGCGGCGATGGAGGCGGCGTTCTGCAGCGCGGAACGGGTCACCTTCGCCGGGTCGATGATGCCCTCGGCGACCAGGTCGACGTACTCACCGGTCGCGGCGTTCAGGCCGTGGCCCGGGGTGAGGTTGCGGACCTTCTCCACCACGACGCCGCCCTCGAGGCCGGCGTTGACGGCGATCTGCTTGAGCGGGGCCTCCAGGGCGAGCTTCACGGCCTGCGCGCCGGTCGCCTCGTCACCCTCGAGCTCCAGCTTCTCGAAGACGTTGGTGGTCTGGAGCAGGGCCACGCCACCACCGGCGACGATGCCCTCCTCGACGGCCGCCTTGGCGTTGCGCACGGCGTCCTCGATGCGGTGCTTGCGCTCCTTGAGCTCCACCTCGGTGGCGGCACCGGCCTTGATGACCGCGACACCGCCGGCGAGCTTCGCCAGGCGCTCCTGCAGCTTCTCGCGGTCGTAGTCCGAGTCGCTGTTCTCGATCTCGGCGCGGATCTGGTTGACCCGGCCGTTGACCTGGTCGGAGGAGCCGGCGCCGTCGACGATGGTGGTCTCGTCCTTGGTGATGACGACCTTGCGGGCGCGGCCCAGGAGGTCCAGGGTCGCGTTCTCCAGCTTGAGGCCGACCTCCTCGGAGATGACCTCGCCGCCCGTGAGGATGGCGATGTCGCCGAGCATGGCCTTGCGGCGGTCACCGAAGCCCGGGGCCTTGACGGCGACGGACTTGAAGGTGCCGCGGATCTTGTTGACGACCAGGGTCGACAGGGCCTCGCCCTCGACGTCCTCGGCGATGATCAGCAGCGGCTTGCCCGACTGCATGACCTTCTCCAGGAGCGGGAGCAGGTCCTTGACCGAGGAGATCTTGGAGTTGGCGATGAGGATGTACGGGTCCTCGAGCGACGCCTCCATGCGCTCCATGTCGGTCGCGAAGTAGGCGGAGATGTAGCCCTTGTCGAAGCGCATGCCCTCGGTGAGCTCGAGCTCCAGACCGAAGGTCTGCGACTCCTCGACGGTGATGACGCCTTCCTTGCCGACCTTGTCCATGGCCTCGGCGATGAGCTCGCCGATCTGGGTGTCGGCGGCGGAGATGGAGGCGGTGGAGGCGATCTGCTCCTTGGTCTCGACCTCCTTGGCCTGGTCGAGCAGGGCGGCGGAGACGGCCTCGACGGCCTTCTCGATACCGCGCTTCAGGGCCATCGGGTTGGCACCGGCGGCGACGTTGCGCAGGCCTTCCTTGACCAGGGCCTGGGCGAGAACGGTCGCGGTGGTCGTACCGTCACCGGCGACGTCGTCCGTCTTCTTGGCGACTTCCTTGACCAGCTCGGCGCCGATCTTCTCGTACGGGTCCTCGAGCTCGATCTCCTTGGCGATGGAGACACCGTCGTTGGTGATCGTGGGGGCACCCCACTTCTTCTCGAGGACGACGTTGCGGCCCTTGGGGCCGAGGGTCACCTTGACGGCGTCCGCGAGCTGGTTCATGCCGCGCTCGAGGCCTCGCCGCGCCTCCTCGTCGAACGCGATGATCTTGGCCATGTGAAGTGGTCCTCCCAGGACTGGGGGTGATTACTTCGGACCGCGCCCGCGCCCGCGACGGACGGCCCCGACCGGAGGTTCCTTGCCCCACCCGGCCCGTGGCCTCACCGACCCGGTCCTTCGTTGTCACTCTCACCTTCAGAGTGCTAACGCCAATGATTAGCACTCGACCCCTCCGAGTGCAAGCGCCTTCGGGGCGTCGGCGGGGCACTCAGCCGGGCGCGAACACGGGTGTGCCGGGCCGTGCGAGCGCGCGGTGCGCGGACCCGGGCGTGCCGACCGCCGACGGTGAGGTGCGCCGACACAGCGAAGGGCCCGCACCCCGGCAGCGGAGGTGCGGGCCCTTCTGTAGAAGAACGTCGCTTGCGGTGGTCGCGCGATTCAGGCCGTGACGCGGACCATGTCGGCCTGCGGACCCTTCTGGCCCTGCGAGATCTCGAACTCGACCCGCTGACCCTCTTCCAGCGAGCGGTAGCCGTCCATCTGGATCGCGCTGTAGTGGACGAAAACGTCCGCACCACCGTCGACCGCGATGAAGCCGTACCCCTTCTCCGCGTTGAACCACTTGACGGTGCCCTGAGCCATGCCTAACTCCCCTATTACTGGCCCTTGCACAGATCCACACTTCGCGGACCCGGGTCAGACCTCACCCCCCGTGGATCGGGGGCGTGCGCCGGAACGCGTCGACCGCGGCTGAATGTATCTGTCCAACTGCCGTCTGCAACAGGTCAATCGGACGAGAAATCTGGACGTACGCGGTCCGGAATATAGGGAGAATTCGCGTGAATTCAGGGCAAGTCGGGCCCCGCAAACAAGGCAAATGCCGCAAAAGGCCCGCAGACTTTGGCTACTTCTTGCCGGGCCCGCGGCAAGAATCCGTGGCCCCGGATTCGAAGTTCGGGGGCGCGTTCCCCAACTCTACCGCGCTCAACCACACAGAATTGCCCCCTCCGCTTCTCTCGCGGAGGGGGCAATTCGACGAACTCTGCGTGACCAGGATTACCGAAGGTAATGATCAGCCGCCGGCGACCGCCGGGATGATCGAGACGCCCGCGCCGTCCGGGGTGACCGTCTCGAGGCCCTGCTCGAACCGGACGTCGTCGTCGTTGACGTACACGTTGACGAAGCGGCGCAGCTTGCCCTGGTCGTCCAGGACCCGTGCCGCGATGCCCGTGTGGTTCTTCTCCAGGTCCGAGATGACCTCGGACAGGGTCGCGCCCTCGGCGCTCACCTCGGCCCGGCCGCCGGTGTAGGTGCGCAGGATGGTGGGGATACGAACGGTCACGCTCATGCCAGGCCAGCCTCTCGGAAGGAGTCCAGGGTCGGACGGATCGTCGCGGTCAGGCCGGTGCCGGCCACCGCGTCCAGCGTCTTCAGCCCGTCGCCGGTGTTGAGGACGACGGTGGTCTTCGTCGGATCGAGGACACCGTCCTCGACCAGCTTCTTCGTCACGCCGACCGTCACACCGCCCGCCGTCTCGGCGAAGATGCCCTCGGTCCGCGCCAGCAGCTTGATGGCGTCGACGACCTGCTCGTCGGTCACGTCCTCCACCGCACCGCCGGTGCGGCGCGCGATGTCCAGGACGTACGGGCCGTCGGCCGGGTTGCCGATGGCCAGGGACTTGGCGATCGTGTTCGGCTTCTGCGGCCGCACGATGTCGTGACCGGCCTTGAAGGCGGTGGACACCGGCGAGCAGCCCTCGGCCTGGGCGCCGAAGATCTTGTACGGCTTGTCCTCGACCAGCCCCAGCTCGATCAGTTCCCGCAGGCCCTTGTCGACCTTGGTGAGCTGGGAGCCCGAGGCGATCGGGACGACGATCTGGTCCGGCAGCCGCCAGCCGAGCTGCTCGCAGATCTCGTACGCCAGCGTCTTGGAACCCTCGGCGTAGTACGGCCGCAGGTTGACGTTGACGAAGCCCCAGCCCTCGCCGGCCGGATCGCCGATCAGCTCGGAGCAGAAACGGTTCACGTCGTCGTAGTTGCCCTCGATGCCGACGAGTTCGCCGCCGTAGATCGCGGCCATCACGACCTTGCCCTGCTCCAGGTCGTGCGGGATGAACACGCAGGAGCGCAGTCCGGCGCGGGCGGCCGCGGCGCCGACGGCGCCGGCCAGGTTGCCGGTCGAGGAGCAGGAGAGAGTGGTGAAGCCGAAGGCGCGGGCCGCCTCCAGCGCCTGGGCGACCACGCGGTCCTTGAAGGAGTGCGTCGGGTTGCCGGAGTCGTCCTTCACGTACAGCCCGCCGGTCACCCCCAGTTCGCGGGCGAGACGGTCGGCCCGGACGAGCTTGGTCCAGCCCGGGTTCAGGTTCGGCTTGCCGGCGACGTCCGCGGGGACGGGCAGCAGCGGCGCGTAGCGCCAGATGTTCGCGGGGCCCGCTTCGATCCTCTTGCGCAGCTCCTCGGTGTCGTAGGCCGAGAAGTCGTAGGCGATCTCCAGCGGGCCGAAACACTCCTCGCAGGCGAAGACCGGGCCGAGGGGGACGCGGTGACCGCACTCGCGGCAGCTCAGCGCCGCGGCGGGGCCGAGGTCCACAGTGGAGTCGGTGCTGCTTACAACGGTCTGCACAGCCATGTGAGGCGAGGCCCTTTCTCCTCATCTTCCTCACGACGCATCTCGCCGTGAGACGGATTTGGCACCTTCCCTAGCCGGGAGCCTCGCGAAGACGATCGGCTGTGCTCGCACAGCAGTCGATACGAGAACCGGCTGGAGGGTTGCCGGGGCTTCATCGGGCCGTGTCCCTCTGCCCCTCTGGATGAGCTGTATTCGGTTGTGACGCGGAGGTGACCCCCGGCATGGGATGGTCGTCCGCGTTGTTCAGACTGTAACGGAAGGCCAGGACGGTTGAGTCAGTCGTCCGAAGCGCGAGACAACAGTGAGGAGCCGCTGACCGTGCTGGAAGAAGTCGAGCGCTGGCTGGCCACCCGCTCCTGGTCCGTGGCCGACCGGTCGCTCCACCAGATCCTGGCGGCGAAGCAGCGCACCGGCCAGTCGGTCTCCGTGGTGCTGCCCGCGCTGAACGAGGAGGCGACGGTCGGCGACATCGTCGCGGTGATCCGCCGCGACCTCGTGGAGCGGGCCCCGCTCGTCGACGAGATCGTCGTCGTCGACTCCGGCTCCACCGACCGCACCTTCGAGGTGGCCGCCGCCGCGGGCGCCCGGGTGGTGCGCCGCGACGAGATCCTGCCGCGCCTGCCGGCCGTGCCGGGCAAGGGCGAGGTCCTGTGGCGCTCCCTGCTCGTCACCCGCGGGGACGTCATCTGCTTCGTCGACGCCGATCTGCGGGAGTTCTCCTCCGACTTCGTCACCGGCATCGTGGGCCCGCTGCTCACCGAACGCGACGTCGACCTGGTCAAGGCGATGTACGACCGGCCCTTCTCCGTGCCCGGCGGGCACACCTCCGGACCCGCCGCGGCCGGGCAGGGCGGGCGGGTCACCGAGCTGATGGCGCGCCCGCTGCTCAACATGCACTGGCCGCAGCTGGCCGGCTTCGTGCAGCCGCTCGGCGGCGAGTACGCGGCCCGCCGCTCACTCCTCGAACAACTGCCCTTCCCGGTCGGCTACGGCGTCGAGCTGGGCATGCTGGTGGACGCGCTGCACCTGGTGGGCCTGGACGCGCTCGCCCAGGTCGACGTCGGGGTGCGCAGGCACCGGCACCAGGACGGACAGGCGCTCGGCCGGATGGCCGCCGCGATCTACCGCACCGCCCAGCTGCGCCTGGCCCGGGGCCACCTCGTGCGCCCCTGCCTCACCCAGTTCGTCCGCGGCGAGAACGGCTTCGAGCCGCGGACGTACCACGTGGACACGGAGGAGCGTCCGCCGATGGCCGAGATCGCGGAGTACGCGGCCCGGCAGGTGGCGTGAAACACCGGTACCGCCCGTCTTCCGCCGGCTACGAAGCGGAACCGTACGTTTGAGCGTTTCGGGGCCGGGCTAGGTTGAGGCGTATGGCTTCTACGCACGGTGCCGAGGTACTGGTCGCGTCCAATCGCGGCCCGGTTTCGTACGAGGTGCGCGAGAACGGCTCGCTCCACTCCCGGCGCGGAGGCGGAGGGCTGGTGTCCGGGCTCTCCGCGATCGGCCCGGAGGCGGACGCGGTGTGGGTGTGCGCCGCGCTGAGCGACGCCGACCGGGAGGCGGCGGGCCGCTTCGAGGGCGGGCGCCGGCTGCCGTCGGAGGCGACCGGCGGGCAGCAGGTGCGGATGCTCGACATCGACGCGAAGGTCTTCTCCGACGCCTACAACGGCATCGCCAACTCGGTGCTGTGGTTCGTCCACCACATGCTGTACCAGACGCCGCTGGAGCCGGTCTTCGACGCGGAGTTCCGGCGCCGCTGGAAGTCCTACGAGGCCTACAACCTGGCCTTCGCCGAGGCGCTGGCGGAGGAGGCGACCGAGGGGGCGGCCGTGGTGGTGCAGGACTACCACCTGACGCTCGTGCCGGGGATGCTGCGCGACTTCCGGCCCGATGTGCGCATCGGACACTTCTCGCACACGCCATGGGCGCCGGCGGACTACTTCCGGATCCTCCCCGACGACATCGCCGAGCAGGTGCTGCGCGGGATGCTGGGCGCGGACCGGCTGGGCTTCCTCACCCAGCGGTGGGCGGACGCGTTCGCCGGGTGCTGCGACGCGCTCGTCGGCGGGCTCGGGGGCACCCGGATCGGGGTGCACGGGCTGGGCGCGGACGCGGAGTTCCTGCGGGAGCGGTCGCACCGTGCCGACGTCGAGGAGCGGATGGCGGCGCTGCGCGGGGAGATCGGCACCGGACCGGACGGGCACCCGCGCCGGACGATCGTGCGGGTGGACCGGACCGAGCTGTCCAAGAACATCGTGCGGGGGCTGCACGCGTACCGGCAGCTGCTGGAGGACCGCCCGGAGTGGCGCGAGCGGGTGGTGCACGTGGCGTTCGCCTACCCCTCGCGGCAGGACCTCGCGGTGTACCGGGAGTACACGGAGCAGGTGCGGCGGGTGGCCGAGGAGATCAACGCGCGGTACGGGACGCCCGGTTGGACCCCGGTCCTGCTGCACGTGGAGGACGACTTCGCGCGGTCGCTCGCGGCGTACCGGATCGCCGACGTGGCACTGGTCAACCCCATCCGGGACGGGATGAACCTGGTCGCCAAGGAGGTGCCGGTCGTCTCCGACTCGGGGTGTGCGCTGGTGCTGTCGCGGGAGGCGGGGGCGTACGCGGAGCTGGGGGAGGACGCGGTCGTCGTCAATCCGTACGACGTGGTCGGGACGGCCGGGGCGCTGCACCGGGCGCTGAGCATGCCGGAGCACGAGCGGGCGGAGCGGACGAAGCGGCTGGCCGCCGCCGCGACCGCGCTGCCGCCCGCTCAGTGGTTCCTGGACCAGCTGGAGGAGCTGGGCGGCTGAGGGGCCTGATCCGGACGAGAGGGCCTAGGCGCAATGCCAGTGACTTAAGCGGCTACTGACGCTCCGGGCGAAGGCGTTTCCGCACGTCAGAGCCTCGAAGTGCTACATAAGTCATCGGTATTGGGCCTAGGCGAGGTGGTCCGCCAGGTTCCTCAGCAGTGCCACCACCCCGGCCGGGCCGTCCACCACCAGGTCGGCCTTCTCCGACACCTCCGTGACCTCCGTGCTGCCACTGCAGACCAGGACGCCCGGGACCCCGTCCGAGCGGAGTTCGCCGACCGCGGCGAAGGCCGGCAGGTCGCCCAGGTCGTCGCCCGCGTACAGGACCGACGTGGCGCCCAGGGCGCGGGCGCAGTCCAGGAGGGCGACGCCCTTGTCCATGCCCGGGGGACGCAGTTCGAGGACCATACGGCCGGGCTCGACGATCAGCCCGTGGCGGCCGGCCAGGCCGGCCAGGGGCTCGCGCAGCGCCTCGAACGCGGCCTGCGGGTCGTCCGCGCGACGGGTGTGGACGGCGACCGAGCGGCCCTTCTCCTCGATCCAGGTGCCGTGCCGGGCGCCGATCCGGTCGAGGAGGCCGGGCAGTTCGGCGCGGACCGCGGCGACACCGGGGTGCGGGGGCGGGGCGGTGACCGTGCCCGTGGCGGCGTCCCAGCGCTCGGCGCCGTAGTGGCCGAGGACGACCAGGTGTTCCAGGCCGGGTACGCCCGCGAACCCGCCGTGGCGCACCGCGACGCCGGGCGGGCGGCCGGTGACCACCGCGACGGCGGCCACCTTCGGGGCGAGCGCGGAGAGCGCGGGCACGGCGTCGGGGTGGGCGCGGGCCTGGTCGGGGTCGGGGACGATCGGGGCGAGCGTCCCGTCGAAGTCGAGCGCGATCAGCGCCTGCTCCGGCCGGGCGAGGATCGCGGCGAGCCCGTCCCGGCCCGCCGGGGTGGCGGGCGTCGGGAGGGAGGAGACGGGGGCGGTCGAGTCGGTGGCGTGACTGTCCTGGCTTCCCATGGGGCGAACCTATCCCTCCACGGCCCGGGGCACTCCTCCGTTCCGGGCGGGTCTCACCGCTCGGCGCGCCGGGCCTCGCGCACCCGGCGCAGCCGGTTCACCGTGACCGGGTCGTGGGCGAGGGCGCGGGTGTCGTCGAGGAGGGCGTTGAGGAGCTGGTAGTAGCGGACGGGCGAGAGGCCCAGTTCCTCGCGTATCGCGCGCTCCTTCGCGCCGGGGCCGGTGAAGCCTCGGCGCTCCAGGGCGAGGATGCCCCGCTCCCTGCGGCCGAGCCCCTGCTCCTCGTCGTCGTCCATACCAGGCACCGTAGCCTCCCCCACCGACAGCGGCCCTCGTCGGACCCCACTGTCACAGCTGGGCCGGCGCCGCCGCGCCGGCCCGGCCGTACCGGCGTCACCATGTGGACACAATTGGTCTGCACCAAGCAAGTGGACTAGACCTCTCCCGGTCGACGGGTCCACACTGTTCCACGTGAAACACGTCATCGCCCTCGATGTGGGCGGCACCGGGATGAAGGCCGCCCTGGTCGCCGCCGACGGCTCCCTGCTGCACCGGGCCCGCAGGGCGACCGGCCGTGAGCGCGGACCGGACGCCGTCGTCGAGGGCATCCTCGGCTTCGCCGCCGAGCTGCGGGCGCACGGCGTCCGGCACCTCGGGGAGGAGGCGGCCGCGGCCGGTGTCGCCGTCCCCGGAATCGTCGACGAGGCGCGAGGCGTCGCCGCCTACGCGGCCAACCTCGGCTGGCGTGACGTACCCCTGCGCGATCTGCTCGCCGAGCGGCTCGGCGCCCCCGTGGCCCTGGGCCACGACGTGCGCACCGGCGGGCTGGCCGAGGGCCGGATCGGGGCGGGCAAGGGCGCCGACCGGTTCCTCTTCGTGCCGTTGGGCACCGGGATCGCGGGCGCCATCGGCATCGACGGCCGGGTGGAGGCGGGCGCGCACGGCTTCGCGGGCGAGATCGGCCACATCGTCGTACGCCCCGGCGGCCTGGCCTGTCCGTGCGGGCAGCGCGGCTGTCTGGAGCGGTTCGCCTCCGCGTCGGCGGTCAGCCAGGCGTGGGCCGAGGCGTGCGGGGACCCGGACGCGGACGCGGCGGACTGCGCCAAGGCCGTGGAGTCCGGGGACGCGCGGGCGCGGGCGGTCTGGCAGGAGGCGGTGGACGCGCTCGCCGACGGGCTGGTCACCGCGCTCACCCTGCTGGACCCGCGCACGCTGATCATCGGCGGCGGGCTCGCCGAGGCGGGCGAGACGCTGTTCGCGCCGCTGCGGGAGGCGGTCCAGCGGCGCGTCACCTTCCAGAAGCTGCCGTCGATCGTCCCCGCGGCCCTCGGGGACACCGCCGGATGCCTGGGCGCGGGGCTCCTGGCCTGGGACCTGCTCAACACTTCTACGACTTTTCCGGAGGTAGCCACCTGATGGCCCCCAGCAAGGTTCTGACCGGAGCCCGGGTGGTGTTGCCCACCGGGATCGTGGACGGCGGCCGTGTGATCGTCGACGGCACGCGGATCGCCGACACCGCCCGGGAGGACGCCGAGACCCTCGACGTACGCGGGCACTGGCTGGTCCCCGGCTTCGTCGACATCCACAACCACGGCGGAGGCGGCGCCTCCTTCTCCGGCACCGCCGACGACGTGCTGACCGCCGTCCGCACCCACCGGGAGCACGGCACCACCACCCTGGTCGCCTCGACCGTCACCGACGACATGGACCTCCTCGTCAAGCAGGCGGGGCTGCTGTCGGAACTCGCCGAGCAGGGCGAGATCGCGGGCGTCCACTTCGAGGGGCCGTTCATCTCGCCGTGCCGCAAGGGAGCGCACTCCGAGGAGCTGTTGCGCGACCCGGACCCCGCCGAGGTGCGCAAGCTGATCGACGCCGCCCGCGGCCGCGCCACAATGATGACCCTGGCCACCGAACTGCCCGGCGGCATCGACTCCGTACGGCTGCTCGCGGAGCACGGCGTGATCGCGGCGATCGGGCACACGGACGCGACGTACGAGCAGACGGTGGAGGCGATCGACGCCGGAGCCACCGTCGCCACCCACCTGTTCAACGCGATGCCGCCGCTCGGCCACCGCGCCCCCGGTCCGATCGCGGCCCTGCTGGAGGACGAGCGGATCACGGTCGAGCTGATCAACGACGGCGTCCATCTGCACCCCGCCGCCCTGGAGATGGCGTTCCACCACGCGGGCGCCGGGCGGGTCGCGTTCATCACCGACGCCATGGACGCCGCCGGGATCGGCGACGGCCGCTACCTGCTCGGCCCGCTCCAGGTCGAGGTCGAGGGCGGGGTGGCGCGGCTGGTGGAGGGCGGCTCGATCGCGGGCTCGACCCTGACCCTGGACCGGGCGTTCCGGCGGGCGGTCACGGTCGACCGGCTGCCGGTCACGGACGTGGTCGCCGCGCTGTCCGCCAACCCGGCCCGGCTGCTCGGGATGGACGACCGGGTGGGCTCCCTGGAACCCGGCAAGGACGCCGATCTCGTCCTGCTCGACGAGGACTTCGCCCTGAAGGGCGTGATGCGCCGCGGCGCATGGGTGGTTGAGCCCCAACTGGGCTGATCCGTCCGCCCGTCCGGCCGCGGTGGCCGGTCCGAGGGGTGGGCGGTGGGCCTGGTCTTTGGCATGATCGAGTCTCCGGAACTTCGCGGCGGACGCGCTTACTCGGGGGAGGTCGGCCCGGTGATCCTCACGGTCACGCTGAACACCGCTCTCGACCTCACCTATCGGGTGTCGTCCCTGCGGCAGCACGCCTCCCACCGGGTGTCCGAGGTGACCGAGCGGCCCGGCGGCAAGGGCGTCAACGTGGCCCGCGTGCTGGCGGCCCTCGGTCACGAGGTGACGGTCACCGGCTTCGCGGGCGGGGCCACCGGGCGCGAGGTGCGCGACCGGCTCGCGTCGGAGGCGCCGGGCGTGGTGGACGCGCTGGTCCCGGTCGCCGGCGCGACCCGGCGCACGATAGCCGTGGTGGACGAGCGCAGCGGCGACACCACCCAGCTCAACGAGCCCGGCCCGGTCGTCACCCCGGCCGAGTGGTCCGCCTTCCAGGACGTCTACGGGGACCTGCTCGGCTCGGTGTCGGCGGTGGCGCTGTGCGGCAGCCTGCCGCGCGGGCTGCCGGTGGGCGCGTACGCCGGTCTGGTGCGCGCCGCGCGCGCCGCGAACGTGCCGGTGCTGCTGGACACCAGTGGCGAGGCGCTGCGCCGGGCCGTGGCCGCCCGCCCCGACATCGTCAAGCCGAACGCCGACGAGCTGGCCGAACTCACCGGATCCCACGAGCCACTGCGCGCCACCCAGGACGCCCGCCGCCGCGGCGCCCGCGCGGTGGTCGCCTCGCTGGGCGCGGAGGGCCTGCTCGCGCACACCTCCGACGGCCTGTGGCGGGCCGCCCCGCCGTCCCGCGTCCGGGGCAACCCGACCGGCGCCGGCGACTCCGCGGTCGCGGGCCTGCTGGCGGGTCTGGTGGAGCAACTCCCCTGGCCGGACCGCCTGAGCCGCGCGGTCGCCCTGTCGGCGGCGACGGTCCTGTGCCCCGTGGCCGGCGAGTTCGACCGCGCGGCCTACGAGGAACTGCTGGGGCGGGTGTCGGTGACCGGAGAGGCCACCGCGGCGTGAGCGTCAGCCCGACTTGACCCAGCCCTTGGCCAGCCACAGCTGGTCAAGGTTCGCATCACACTGGTTACCCTGCTCGCACGAGATCTTGATGGTGTTCGTGCCCTTGTTGAGCTGGATCCAGTTGTAGGTCTTCGTCCAGCCCTTCTCGTAGTCGCCCTCAGCTGCTTGCGCCCAGTTGTTCAGGTTGATCGGCCTGCTGGACACGGCGCCGTTGACCGTCAGAGTGGCGGTGCCGTCCTTGCCCGGGACGCCGTAACCGATGAACACGGTGTACTTGCCGTCCTCGGGGATGCCGTCGACGGTCCAGGTGGCCGAGGCGCCGACGTTATTGAAGTTCGTCACATAGACGCCGCCCGTCGCCTGGGCGCCCTTGATGTCCGAGGCTTTGGTGGCGCCGCCTCCCAGCTGCAGCGCCTCGGCGTCGGTCTTCGGCAACTCGCCGTCGCTCGGTGCGCTGCTGCTCGCCGACGGGCTCGGCTCGGTGCTCTGCGTGGCCGTCGGGGGCGTACCGCCGGCCTGGTTGTCGTCCTTCTTGCCCGAGTCGTCGCCGATCATCGCCACGCCGATGCCGATGACGACCGCGGC
The DNA here is from genome assembly GCF_042896885.1 of Streptomyces sp. NPDC001231. Lineage (NCBI taxonomy): Bacteria > Bacillati > Actinomycetota > Actinomycetes > Kitasatosporales > Streptomycetaceae > Streptomyces > Streptomyces sp. NPDC001231. Next base: position 112,854 of record NZ_JBIAXS010000007.1, on the reverse strand, counting down.
GACCACCGCGATGGCGCCGATCAGCAGGCCCTTGGTGTTCGGGCCGCGGCCACGGCCGCCACCCCCCTGTGGCTGCTGGCGAGTCGGGGCGCCGCCGGGGAGGGACTCGGGTGCGGCGTAATGGGCGCTCGGCTGGCCGTACGCGCCTTGCTGCTGCGGGACCTGGCCGTACTGCCGCTGACCGACCGCGCGGACACGGTTGACCGAGTTCGGGTAGCCGTAACCGCCGGAGGGCGGCTGGGCTCCGTTGGCCTGGCCGTCGGCGTACAGGTAGCCGAACGGGTCGTCGTCCTCGGGCGTGCTCGCGCCGCTGTTGCCGGGCGTCATCCCTTGGTACTCCTCAACAGGTGCGGGTGGTGCGGTACGTCGTGGGAAAGGCGAGCCTACCCGCTTCGCGGGGCCCAAACGGGTGACTCCTGCCGCATAGGCTGGCTGACCTGCGGATCATCCGGCACGGCGATGCTGTTTGGGACGAGATCGTTTCTCGACGTACATCCGTTCGTCGGCTGATTTCAGCACTTCGTCCGCCGTCATGCCGCAGTGGGCCCACCCGATGCCGAAACTCGCCCCGACCCGGACGGCCCGGCCCTCGGCGCGGATCGGCTGGATGATCTCGTTGCGCAGCCGTACGGCGAGGTCCTGGGCGTCGGCCCGGCCGAGTCCGTCGGCGAGGATCACGAACTCGTCGCCGCCGAGCCGGGCCACGGTGTCGCCGTCGCGCACGCCGTTGCTCAGCCGCCGGGCCACCTCGATGAGCACCGCGTCGCCCGCGTTGTGCCCGAACCGGTCGTTGATCGACTTGAAGCCGTCGAGGTCGCAGAAGAGGACCGCGAGCCCCTTGGTGCCGTCGTCGTGGTCGCCCTCGAGGGCGACGGTGTGCACGTGGTGGTCGTAGGCGTCGTAGGCCCGGGTGCCCGGCCGGAAGTCGAAGCCGTCGTCGCCGACGTCGTAGCCGGGGTGGCCGTAGGCGGTGTCCTGCGACTCGGCGTCGCCCGCGTGCCCGGCCTGGGGCCGCCGGCACAGCCGGGCGGACAGGCGGGCGCGCAGCTCGGCGGAGTTCGGCAGTCCGGTGAGGGAGTCGTGGGAGGCGCGGTGGGCGAGCTGGAGCTCGCGGCGCTTGCGCTCCTCTATGTCCTCGACGTGGGTGAGCAGGAAGCGGGGCCCGTCGGCGGCGTCCGCGACGACGGAGTTGCGCAGCGACACCCACACGTACGAGCCGTCGCGGCGGCCCAGGCGCAGCTCCGCCCGGCCGCCCTCGGCCGAGGTCCGCAGCAGGGTGCCTATGTCCTCGGGGTGGACGAGGTCGGAGAAGGAGTAGCGGCGCATGGCGGAGGCGGGGCGGCCCAGCAGGCGGCACAGGGCGTCGTTGGTACGCAGGATCCGGCCGTGCTGGTCGCCGCCCATCTCGGCGATGGCCATGCCGGAGGGTGCGTACTCGAAGGCCTGGCGGAAACTCTCCTCGCTGGCCCGCAGGGCCTGCTGCTCGCGCTCCAGGCGTATGAGGGCGCGCTGCATGTTGGAGCGCAGCCGGGCGTTGCTGATCGCGATGGCTGCCTGGAAGGCGTACATCTGGAGGGCCTCACGGCCCCAGGCGCCGGGCCGGCGGCCGTTGCGCGGGCGGTCCACGGAGATCACGCCGAGCAGTTCGCCGGAGGAGCCGCCGGACCCGCCGGGGACGTCCATGGGCGCGAAGAGCCGGTCGGCGGGGTGCCACTCGTCCTCGAAGCGCGGCGCGGGCCCGTCGGTGTACCACGTCGGGACGTCGTCGTCGTCGAGGACCCAGCCCTCGGTGTGGGGTATGAAGACCAGGCCGCCCCACTGCTCACCCATGGCCAGCCGGCGGTCCCAGGACTCCCGGGAGCCGACGCGGCCGGTGACCAGCGCCTCGGCGGCGGAGTTCCCGGCGAAGGCGGCGACCACGAGGTCGCCGTCGGCACGCACGAGGTTGACGCAGGCCAGCTCGTAGCCGAGGCCCTTCACCACGCCGTCGGCGACGGTCTGCAGTGTGTCCGCCAGGCTCCTCGCGGTGTTCATGTCCGCCATGACCTGGTGCAGTTGCCGCAGGGACGCCAGGCGGACGTACGGCTCCGAGTCGGTTTCCATGCTCGCCCTCCCCCCGAGACCTCGCCAGCGAATCAAGGGTGCTGTTCGGCGTTCGTCTGCGCATTCTCCGCCACTGAATCACAGCGCGAAGCCCACTCGGTACACAGGGTCAACAATTCACCGCTCTTGTGACTCAAGTCACAGATGAACGTGAACAATTGAGTGCGGTTTCTGTCTTTCCCCTGTGCGTTTGATGAACGCGGGCCACGCGGCCGTGGGGACATGATGCACGACATGCTCGTCCGCTGGTCCTAGGTCCGGGTTCGGGCGGAGGCCCGATGCGGCGGCCGCGGACCGGTGGTTAGCGTTCCGTGTGTGTTGAAGACTTCCTCCGTGCCGCCCTCCTCCCCCACCGCCTCCGCCGAGCTCCGGGCTCCGCTCGGGCAGGGGGAACCCCGACCCGGGCATGCTGAGGGGGTGACCAACGAGGAGTTCCGTGCCGCGATGTCCAGGCTGGCCGCCGGTGTGGTCCTGGTGACCGCGCAGGAGCCGCCGCTCGACCCGGACGACCCGCGGGCTCCGGCCGGCGAGGACGCGGGCATGACGGCGACGGCGTTCATGTCGGTGTCCCTGGACCCGCCGCTGGCCCTGGTCAGCCTGCGCGAGGGCTCCCGCATGGACGATCTGCTCGCCGAACAGCCCTTGTGGGCGGTCTCGGTCCTCGCCGACAGCCAGCACGCGGTCGCCGGCCGCTTCGCCATGAAGGGCCGGGTCAGCGACCGCCTGCTGTTCAGGGACCTCCCCCACACCCGCGGCGAGGTCTCCGGCGCCCCCCTGCTGACCGACGCCCTGGCCACCCTGGAGCTGCGCACCGAGCAGCGGGTGCCGGCGGGCGACCACACCCTGATCATCGGCCGGGTCCTGACGGCTCACCTGCCCGGCGCGGACGGCGAACCGCTGCTGTACTACCGCGGCCGCTACCGCCGGCTGGGTTGACGCCCCGCCCGCGCCCGGCGTCCCCGCCGGCCCGTGCCCGGGGCTACCCCCAGTCCTTCCCGGAGCGCCCCCGCTTCGTCTCCGAGCGCTGCTTCTTCTCACGCAGCCGCCGCTCGTTGATGCCGCGCGGGATCCGGGTGGGCCTGCGCGGCCTGGGCGGCGGCGCGGTCGCCTCGGCGAGGAGCGCGGCGAGGCGCACGGCGGCGGCCTCGCGGTTGCGCCACTGGGAGCGGTGCTCGGAGGCGCGCACGCTGATGACGCCGTCCACGAGCCGGTCCGCGAGGCGCTCCAGCGCACGCTGCTTCCACACCTCGGGCAGCGCCTCGGTGTTGGCGAGGTCGAAGCGCAACTCCACCTGGGAGTCCGTGGTGTTGACGTGCTGGCCGCCGGGCCCCGAGGACCGCGAGAAGCGCCAGGCCAGTTCGGCCTCGGGGAGCGCGACGGAGCCGCGGATGAGATGGGGACCGGACATGTCGTCCATGTTCCCCTTCCCGCCCGCTTCACGTCATCATGTTTTCGCCGCGGACGTGTTCGATCGGGGTGGGTAAAAAAGGTAAAGAGACGCGGAACCCGGAGGACCCCCTCGACGTTCCTATGGGTGGCGATAGCTTCGTCCGCACACGCAACGAGGGAAGGGACTCCCAACAATGGCTGTAAGCCTGTCCAAGGGTGGCAACGTCTCGCTCACCAAGGAGGCTCCGGGCCTGACCGCCGTCACCGTGGGCCTCGGCTGGGACGTCCGCACCACCACCGGCACGGACTTCGACCTGGACGCGTCCGCGATCGCGGTCAACGCGCAGGGCAGGGTCTACTCGGACCAGCACTTCGTCTTCTTCAACAACAAGCAGACCCCGGACAACACCATCGTCCACACCGGCGACAACCTCACCGGCGAGGGCGAGGGCGACGACGAGGCGATCAACGTCAACCTCGCCGGGCTCCCCGCCGACGTCGACAAGGTCGTCTTCCCGGTCTCCATCTACGACGCCGAGAACCGCGGCCAGAACTTCGGCCAGGTCCGCAACGCCTACATCCGCATCATCAACCAGGCCGGCGGCACCGAGATCGCCCGCTACGACCTGTCGGAGGACGCGGCCACCGAGACGGCCATGGTCTTCGGCGAGCTGTACCGCAACGGCGCGGAGTGGAAGTTCCGCGCCGTCGGCCAGGGCTACGCCTCGGGCCTGGTCGGCATCGCCCAGGACTTCGGCGTCAGCGTCTGACGGACCCGGCCCGCTGACCGAGCCCCGGCCCGCGAAGGGCCGGGGCTGCGGGCGCTGCTCCGACGGGTGCCGGCAGGACGCCTCCGTGTGCGCCGGGGACGCGGCCCGCGTCGACGGCGTCCGTGCCCGCCACGGGATGCGTCCCGTCGTCGCCTTGGCGCGACGCCCCGGCCCGCACCGAGCGACTGCGCCGGCTGGGCCTGGGGAGCGGCCCGAGTCCGTCGCTCCGGCCGGCCGTCCTCCGCGCCAGGGGGCGCCGGGGGCGTGTGGGGCGCGGTACGTTGCCCGCGTTCTCCTCGAGCCCCTGACCCTCCCGTCGGACCGCGGCCTCCCGGGCGAGCTCCTGACCGAACTCACCGCGCTCTACGCCTCCCACCGCGACTTCCACGCCCTCAGCGGCGACTTCCCCGACCCGGACGACATCAGCCCGGAACAGGTGGCGACCGCGCTGGCGGACGAACTGGCCGTCCCGGACGCGGAGGTGCTGCTCGCCCGCAGCGAGGGACGGCTCGTCGGGATCGCGATCACGCTCGCCCACCATCCCGACCCGGCCGACCCGGACCCGCGGATCGGCCTGCTGATGATCGACGCGGGCGCACAACGGCATGGCCACGGGCGCCGGTTGACGTCCCTCGTCGAGGACCGCTTCCGTGCCGCGGGCCGCACCGCCGTGCGCCTGGCCGTCCTCGGGAACAACCCCGGGGGCCTGGCGTTCTGGACCGCCCTCGGCTACCGGCACCTCGCTCACCGCCGGGACCAGCGCATGGGCCGCCCGTGCGTGGTGCTGCGCAAGCGGCTGGACTGAGGGAACGGGCCGGCCGGTGAGGGGACCGGCCGCGGTCAGGGCCCCGTCGGCTTGCCGTCCCCGTACAGCCAGTCGGCCCAGATCGCGCCGAAATCCGTGCCCGGGGCCCTCTTCTCCACGTAGGCGGTGAAGTCGGCGGTGTCCGCGTTGCCGTGGCGGTGGGCGGCGGCCCAGCCCCGGACGATGCCGTCGAAGGCGCGGCCACCGACCGCCTGGCGGATCTTGTGCAGGACCATCGCGCCCCGTTCGTAGACGGGCCGTCCGGAGATGTGCGCGGCATCGACCGGCTCGGCGGGCGGGAAGGACCACACGGCCCCGTTCCCGGCGTCGTCGGCGAAGTAGTCGCCGCGTTGGAGCGCGTCGAAGGCCTGCTGCGCGGTCCGGCCGCCGTGGTCCTCGTCCCACAGCCACTGCGCGTACGTCGCGAAGGCCTCGCTCAGCCACATGTCCCGCCAGCTCTTCGGGGTGACGGAGTCCCCGTACCACTGGTGGGCGAGTTCGTGGACGAGGGTTCCGATGTCGGGGGCGCCGGGGAAGACGGGCCGGTTCTGGGTCTCCAGGGCGTAACCGGCGTCCTCGCGGCGGCCGACGATCGCGCCGGTGGACGAGAAGGGGTACGGGCCGAAGCGGCGCTCCGCCCACTCGACGACCTCGGGGACCCTGGCCGGCACGGCCCCGCTCGCCCGCACTTGAGAGGACTCCACGGCGACGTACACCGGCAGACCGCTCCTCGTGGTGGAGCGGGTGATCTCGAAGCGGCCGATCGCGACGGTGGCCAGATAGCTCGCCATCGGCTCGGCGGTACGCCACCGGAACGTCGTACGGCCCCCGCTGGTCGTCTCGCTCCTCAACTCGCCGTTGGAGACGGCCCGCAGCCCCTCGGGCACGGTGACCGAGATGTCGTACGCGGCCTTGTCGGACGGGTGGTGGTTCCCCGGGAACCACGCCATCGAGCCGACCGGCTCACCGAGGGCGAGCGCGCCGTCGGCGGTGGGCAGCCACCCCTCCCGCGACCCGTCGGGGTCGACGACGACCTGCGGCCGCCCCGAGTAGCGCACCGTCGCGGTGAACGTCTTCCCCTTCACCAGATCGTCGTGCGGACGCACGGTGAGTTCCTGCCCCGCCCGGCTGAACCAGGCGGCCCTCCCCTCCACCGTGACGCTCCGGACGTCGAGCCCCACGAGATCGAGGTCGAAGGCGGACAGGTCCTTGGCGGCCCGGGCGGTGATGACCGCCGTACCCGTGAGGTGACGTCGGTCCGGGTCGTAGTCGAGGGTCAGGCCGTAGTGGCTGACGTCGTACCCGCCGTTGCCCGCCCTGGGGAAGTACGGATCGTGCACCCCCGCCCCGCCCGGGGTGCCCCGGACACCACCGCCGCACCCGGTCAGCGTCAGCGCGAACAGGGCGCAGCCGGCCGCGGCGGTCCGGACAAGCAGGGCAGATCGATACACGCGCGCGATCCTATGCGGGGCACATGACACCATCGCCTACGTGCTCGACATCGGCTACGCCCTCTCCAACCGCTTCCCCGACCCGCCGCAGACGGACTACCGCCGCGCGGACGTGCGGGCGCTGCGGCACGACCTGTTCTGCGGCGACGTCTACCTGGCCGACACCGAGTCGGACCGCGAACTGGCCACGGCCTGGGGCTGGGTGCCCGTGCTCGACTTCGCCTGGGCCCTGTGCGACATCGTCGAGCGGCTGGACCGGGACCCGGCCGGCTCCCGCGCCTCCCGTCCGCAGCGGGCGGAGCTGGACTTCACCGAGTCCACGGACCGCATGCTCTTCGAGCGCCGCTTCGGCTGGGTCGACATCGAGTCCGACTGGATGCCCGTCGAGGAGTCCCCGCTGACCTTCTCGCACTCGGCGCTGCGCCGCGAGGCCCGTGACTTCCTGCACGACCTCGTCGCCGACCTGTGCGACCTGCACGAGGACCTGGCGGAGAACCCGGCGATCTGGACCCTCCAGGCCCGCTACCCCCGCGTCTCCTGAGCCCCCTCTCGACCGGAATCCCCTTTCAGCCCCCCCTCACCCCTCCACCCTGATCCCCAGTTCCGCCGCCAGCACCGGCGCCAGGTCCAGGAGCTGACCGGTGCTGATCACCGCGCCCGCCAGCCGGTCCAGCCCGCGCGCGATCTCCAGGGAGACGGCACCCCGCAGGTCCACGTCCGAGAGCGTCGCCGCGCTGAAGTCGACGCCCTTGACCACGCAGTCCGCGAACTCCACCCGCTCCAGCCGGGCGCCCCCGAAGTCCGGCTCGACGAGGACGCAGCCCTCGAAGACGACGTCCCGCAGCCGGGCCTTGCGCAGGTTCAGGTAGTCGATCTTGCCGCCGCGGATCCACACGCGCTCCAGGACCGCACCGTGGCACTGCACACCGCCGAGGCGGGCGTCGACCACCTCCACATCACGCAGGGTCGCCTCGGCGAGGTCGGTGCCGACACCCCGTATACCGGTGAGGACCGAGTCCAGGAAGCGGGCGTGCCGCAGCGACGCGTCGTCCAGCGCACAGCCTCTGAGCGCGCAGTCCAGGAACCGCGCCCCCGCCCCGTCCTGCCCGGCCAGGTCCTCCTCCCGGAACTCCAGCCCGTCGTAGTCCCCGTCCGGCGCCAGTCCCCCGCCGCCGTACGCCTCCAGCGCCGGCAACCGCACCTCGGGCCGCCGCGCGCCCTTCACGCCGGCCCTGCCGCTCGCTCCGCTCACCATGTCCCCATGCTGCACCCCGCCACTGACAATCCCCTCTCCCGACCGCGAGGCGCCCTGCGTACACGAGGATGCGATACCTCCCGATTCATGGTCTTCTGGCCAGGTGAGCGTCGCCCGTCCAGGTGAATCCTCGTCCCAGGAGACCGACCGGCATCGCTGGTGGGCACTGGTCGTCATCGCGCTCGCGCAGCTGATGGTGGTCCTGGACGCGACGATCGTGAACATCGCGCTCCCCTCCGCTCAGCACGCCCTGCACATGTCCGACGGCAACCGGCAGTGGGTCATCACCGCCTACTCCCTCGGCTTCGGCGGGCTGCTCCTGCTGGGCGGACGGATCGCCGACCTGGTGGGCCGCAAGCGCACGTTCGTCGCCGGACTGGCCGGGTTCGCCGCCGCCTCCGCGTTCGGCGGCGCGGCCACCTCCTCAGGCATGCTCTACGGCGCCCGCGCCCTTCAGGGCGCCTCCGCCGCCGTCCTCGCCCCCTCCGCGCTCAGCCTGCTGACCACGACCTTCACCCACCCCAGGGAGCGCGGGAAGGCGTTCGGCGTCTACGGCGCCCTGGCGGGCAGCGGCTCGGCGATCGGCTTCATCGTCGGCGGCGTGCTGACGGAGTTCCTGAACTGGCGCTGGTGCCTGTACGTCAACGTGCCCATCGCCGTCGTCACGGTCCTCGGCGCCCTGACCCTGCTGCCCGACAGGCCGGGCCGGGCGGGCGTCCGGCTGGACCTGCCCGGGGCGCTGCTGGGCTGCGGCGGGCTGGTCGCCGTCGTCTACGGGGTCAGCGAGGCCCAGCCGCGCGGCTGGACCGATCCGCTGGTGCTGAGCCTGTTCGCCCTCGGTACGGCGCTCCTCCTGACGTTCGTGTGGTGGCAGAGCCGGGCGCCGGTGCCGCTGCTGCCGCTGCACGTCCTGCGGGACCGCAACCGGGCGGGCTGCCTCCTGACCATGCTGCTGGCCGTGATCGGCATGTTCGGGCTGTTCCTGTTCATGACGTACTACCTCCAGGGGATCCTCGGCTACTCGCCGCTGCGGACCGGTCTCGCCTTCCTCCCGCTGACCGCCGCGATCATCACCGGTTCGACGCAGATCTCGGCCCGGCTGCTGCGGCACGTGGCGCCGCGCGTGCTCATCGTCCCCGGCATGCTCCTGGCCGCGGGCGGGCTGCTGCTCCTGACCCGGCTCACGGTCGACTCGCGCTACCCGAGCGAGGTGCTGCCCGCCCTGGTCCTGATGGGGCTCGGCATGGGCCTGACCTTCATGCCCGTGTTCGCCACCGCCACCGCGGGCGTCGCCCCGCAGGACTCGGGGGTGACCTCCGCGACCGTGAACACCTCGCAGCAGGTCGGCGGTTCCATCGGTACCGCCCTGCTCAACACGGTCGCCACGACCAGCGGCGCCGCCTACGTCACCGCCCATCTGCGCGGCCCGGCGGACCGGGCCCGGGTGGTGCCGGAGGGCATCGTCCACGGCTATACGGTCGCCATCTGGTGGGCGGCCGCCGTCATGCTGGTGGCCGGTCTGATCGCGGGCTTGATGGTGACGGGCAGGGCCCCCAAGCACGGGGCCCCGACGGAGGCGCCCGTAACGGAACCAGCGGCATGAGGCGCGGGAGCCCTGGGGCCGGGCGCTAACGCCTCAGGGCGAACAGCACCTTCCTCGGGTTCCACGGCTCTCCCCGGCCCCTCGCCAGCGGATAGCAGCCCAGGCCGATCAGGACGGCGGTGAAGTGGCCCAGATCGGTGAAGGTGTGCCGGGTCACCAGCGACACGACGTAGAAGGAGAGGACGGCGGCCAGGTACAGGTACCGCCAGGGCGGGGCGATCCGGTACGTCAGCACCCCCATCACCCCGGCCAGGGCGTAACTCACCCCGACGTCCAGAGTGTTGACGGCCGCCTCCGGCGCCACGTGCCGCTGGATCGCCCACAGCACGGCGCCCTCGCTGATCAGCGTGGCCAGCATGTGCGCGGTCACGCACACCAGCAGCCAGCGCAGGGTGCCCAGCCAGCGCTCGGCCTGGGCGTGGAGGACCGTGTAGAGGACCGCGTACGGCAGCCAGTGGCCGCTGTCGATCCACATGGCGCTGGAGAAGAGCACCCGCACCGGGTCGTTCGACAGCTCGCGCAGGTTCGTCGAGCGGTGCCGCAGGAAGTGCTGCTCGAACTGCGGCGACATGTGGTGCAGGGCGACGGTGGTCAGGAACAGGATCAGCAGCCAGACGTACGTCCCCGGAGCACTGCGGACGTAGGCAGTCGCCGTCCGAAGCCCACGCCGCATCCGCATGACCCCGCTCACACGCGCAAGTATGGTCGTCAGAGTGATCGAGGTGCCCGGCGCGCTGGCCGCTTCCCAGGAGAAATTCAACGGGGCGGCGGGCCGCGCGTTCGTCGCCGGTCTGCCCCGGCGGGTGGCCGCCTTCCTCGACCGGTGGCGGCTGCGGATCGACGGGCCGGCGATGCACGGCGTGTGCGCGCTGGTCCTTCCGGTCGTCCGCGCCGACCGCCTGCCCGCCGCCCTGAAGCTCCAACTCCCCGACGAGGAGAGTGCGGGAGAGGCGCCGGCGCTGCGCGTGTGGGACGGCGCGGGGGCCGTACGGCTGCTGGAGCACGACGAGCCGACCGGAACGCTGCTGCTGGAACGGCTCGACTCCGCCCGCCCGCTGTCGCGCCTGCCGGACACCGGTGAGGCCGTCCTGGTGATCGCCGGCCTGCTGGCCCGCCTGACCTCCGTACCGGCCCCGGCGGGGACACGGCGGCTGGGTGACATCGCGGAAGCCCTGCTGGAACGGACACCGGGAGCGTTGCGGCGACTGCCCGACGGGGACGACCGCGGGCTGCTCGCGGACTGCGCCGCCGCCGTGCGCGAGGTCGCCGGCGAAAGCGGCGACCGGCTGCTGCACTGGGACCTGCACTACGACAACGTCCTCGGCGCCGACCGCGAGCCCTGGCTGGCCATCGACCCCAAGCCGCTCGCCGGGGACCCCGGCTTCGAACTGTTCCCGGCGCTGTGCAACCGCTTCGAGCCCGGCGAGGTCGTCCGGCGCTTCGAGGCCATGACCGGGGCGCTGGGCCTCGACCGGGACCGGGCCCGTGCCTGGACCCTCGGCCGTGTGCTGCAGAACGCGCTGTGGGACCTGGAGGACGGCCGCCCCCTGTCCCCCGAACAGCTGTGGATCGGCCACGCCCTGCGCCGGTGACAGGCCGCCGGACCGCGCCCGCGCCGGTGACACGCCGCCACACCGCGCCCCGCGCCGGTGACACGCCGCCGGACGGCCCATCGGGCGTTCCAGCCGACTATCGGGCCATACGGTACAGAATATGACGAAACGCCATATCGCTCTGCTTCTGAGCACCGCCGCGCTGGCCGGCTCGGGCATCGCCGCCGCCCCGCCGGTCCTGGCGCCCAGGACGCACCTGGTGCATCCGGGCCAGTCGATCCAGCGGGCGGTGGACTCCGCGAAGCAGGGTGACACCGTGCTGGTGCTGCCCGGCGTCTACCACGAGAGCGTCAAGGTGACGACACCCGGTCTGACCCTGCGCGGCACGGGCCGCGGCACCGTCCTGGAACCGGGCGGCGGGAAGCCCGCGGACGACTGCGGCAAGCGGGGCAACGGCATCTGTGTGATGGGGGCCAAGGGCAAGCGCCTGAAAGGTGTCACCGTCTCCCGGCTGACCCTGACCGGTTTCTCCCACGCCGGTCTGATGGCCGTGGGCACCGACCGGCTGACCGTGCGGCAGGTGACCGCCGAGAAGAACGGGATGTGGGGCATCGCCGAGGAGCGGTCCGTACGCAGCGAGTACCGGAGCAACATCGCCCGGGGCAACGGCGACGCGGGACTCTTCCTGGCCAACACGGTCACCGCCGAGCAGGGCGCCGCCGACACCGGCGGAACGCTGATCGCCCGCAACCGGCTGGAGGGCAACCGGATCGGCGTCACCGTCCGCCGGCTGCGCGACCTCACCGTCGCGGGCAACGACGTCTACGGCAACTGCGCGGGCGTGTTCGTCGTCGGCGACGAGAACAAGCCGCGGGCCGGCGCGCTGACCGTGCGCGACAACCGGGTCGCGGAGAACAACAGGTTCTGCCCGGCGACCGCCCGGCTGCCCTTCCTCCAGGGCTCCGGCATCGTCCTGACCGGCACCGAGCTGACCGACGTGTCCCGCAACCTCGTCGTCGGCAACTCGGGCAGGTCCCCCCTGTCCGGCGGCATCGTGCTGTTCAAGAGCTTCGTCGGCGCGGCCGGCGAACGGAACCGGGTGAGCCGGAACGTGCTCGACGGCAACTCCCCGGCGGACCTGGTCAACCAGGAGAGCGCCACGCACCGCAACACCTTCGCAGAGAACTCCTGCGGGGTCTCCAAGCCCGCGGGACTGTGCTGAGGCCGTAGCCACTCGTGGAACCCACGGGACCGAGAAGGAAGGAAGGCGGCACATGACGACCGCTCAGTCCGCCCCACCGCCGTCCATGCGGCTCAGGGAGCTCGCGTTCGGGGCGGCGTGCGCCGCCGCCCTCCGCGCGGCCGCCCGGCTCGGTGTGGCCGACGCGCTCGGGGACGCACCCATGGCCGTGGAGGACCTCGCGGCCGCCGTGAAGACCGAACCGAAGCCGCTGCGCCGGCTGCTGCGGGCGCTGACCTGCTACGGAGTCTTCGCCGAGCAGCCCGACGGAACGTTCGCGCACACCGACATGTCCCGGCTGCTGCGCGAGGACGACCCGGGCAGCCTGCGCTACATCACCCTGTGGTGCACCGAGCCGTGGACCTGGGACGCCTGGCCGAAACTGGACGAGGCGGTGCGCACCGGCCGCAACGTGGTGGAGGACCTGTACGGCAAGGAGTTCTTCGTCCACCTCAACGAGGACGCCCCCGAGTCGGCGGACGTCTTCAACCGGGCCATGACGACCTCCAGCAAGCAGTCCGCGCGGGACGTCGCCGCGCTCCTCGACCTGTCCGGCGCCTCCTCGGTCGCCGACATCGGCGGCGGGCAGGGGCACGTGGTGGCGAGCCTGCTGGAGAAGTACCCGCACATGCACGGCACCCTGCTGGACCTGCCGCGGGTGGTGGACAACGCCGACCCCCGGCTGCGCGCGGGCGGCTCGCTGGCGGACCGGGTGCGGATCGTGCCCGGCGACTGCCGCGAGGCCATCCCGGTCAGGGCCGACGTCTACATCATCAAGAACATCCTGGAGTGGGACGACGACTCCACCGCCCGTTGCCTGCGCAACGTCATCGAGGCGGGCGGGCCCGGGGCGCGGGTCGTGGTCATCGAGAACCTCGTCGACGACACACCCTCGATGCGGTTCAGCACCGCCATGGACCTGCTCCTGCTGCTGAACGTCGGCGGTGCCAAGCACACCAGCGCCAGCATGGCCGGCCGGCTGAAGGCGGCCGGCCTGGTCATCGACGACATCAGCCCGGTCAACCCCTACCTGCACGCCTTCGACTGCACGGTGCCCGCCTGACCGGACCCCACCGGCGGCGCCGCCGCGACCTCCTCGGACACCGGCCGCCGGGCCCGCGACAGTGCGGGCCCGGCGGCCGGTGGCCGTCCGTGAGGGACCGGACGGCGCGTCAGGTGGCTTGGTCGGCGGCTCAGTCACGCTCCCACAGGTAGAAGCGGTGGGCCATCGCGTCCTTCGGCGAGCGCCAGGTCTGCGGGTCGTAGGCGCTGACGTACGCCGACAGCCGCTCGCTGATGCCCCGGAACTCGGGGTGGCCGGCCACCTTGGCGATGGCGGGTCCCGGGTCCCGGTCCGCATCGATCAGGTGCATGTACACATCGCCGAACTGGTAGAGGCTGCGTCTGGTGACACCGACCAGGTGCGGCAGCTCCCCCCGGTCGGACTCCTCGAAGATCCTGGCGATGTCCGGGGCCGAACCCGGGGCCATCCGGGCGACGATCAGTTCTTGGTGCACGGTCCTCTCTCCGTCCGGCTCAGTCGGTGGTCAGGGCCGGCTCGGCCCGGTGCCCGGCGGCGGCCTTCTCGATCCTGTCGCGGATCAGGGCCATCTGGACCTTGGAGTTCTTGTTGATGTTGTCGGTCATCCAGTCGTCGTCGACCGGCGCCTCCGGCTTCATCGCGAAGTCCTGGGTCCAGATCATCCTCGTGCCCCCGGGGACCTCCTCGTACCTCCAGTGGATGTTCATGTGGTCGAAGGGGCCCGTCTCGACCCGGCGGGCCCTGACGGAGAGCGTGGCCCGGTCGGGCTCGCGCTCGGAGACCCAGCTCCACACGGTGCCGTTCTCGTCCGGGTGCATGGTCAGGCGGAAGGTGCACTTGTCGCCTTCCTGGGACAGGATCTCGGCGGAGGCGTACTCGCTGAACAGCCGCGGCCAGTTCGCCACATCGTTGGTCATGTCCCAGACGAGATCGACCGGCGCTGCGATGGTGACCTCGTTCTCCGTGTGTCCGGCCATTTCTACGCTCCTGCCAGAAGGGTGCTGTTGACGAGGTCGAGGAATTTCCTGGGCGTCTTGCAGCGCTCCGCGTCGGCCGGCATCGGGATGCCGTGCCGGTTCTCCAGTTCGCCCACGATGCCGAGCAGGCCGAGCGAGTCGATGCCGATCTCGTCGAATCCGGTCTCGGACCGGTCCGCCAGCTCCTGCGGGCTGACGGTGATCCCGGCGGCCTTCTTCATGAGTTCGGCCAGTTCCTCCACTGTGATGCGGTCACTCATGCGGTTCCTCTCCTTGTTGCTCCCGGTTGATCCTGGCTGCCTCGCTAGGAGGCCTCGGCGGCACCGTGCCGCAGCACCAGCGCCGAGTTCGAGCCCATGAGCCCCCGGCTGAGGACCAGCGCCGTGCGCACCTCGGCGGCACGGGCACGACCGGTCACCAGGTCGAGGTCATGGCAGATGTCGGAGACGTTCGGGGTGGGCGGGATCTGGCCGTGCTCCATAGCGAGAACAGCCGCCACCGTGTCCAGCACCGGAGCGGCGCAGTACGCCCGGCCGGTGCCCGTCTTGGGTGCAGTGACCGGCACACGCCGGCCGTGCGCGCCGAGCGCGTCGGCGATGGCGAGCGCCTCGGCCCGGTCCGCCTCGGGGACGCCGAGGGCGTCGGCGAAGACGACGTCGACCTCCTCGGGTGCGCACCCGGCCTCGGCCAGCGCGCCGCGGATCGCCTCCGCCAGCCCCTCCCGGGACAGCTCCCAGCGGGAGGCGCCGGTGAAGGTCGCCGCGTGCCCGGCCAGGACGGCCCGTACGGGCACGCCGCGCTCCCGGGCCGCGTCGGCCGCCTCCACGGCGAGCATCGCGCCGCCCTCGGCCGGCACGAACCCGCAGGCGTCCTCGGTGAACGGGCGGTAGGCGCGCTTCGGGTCGGCCACCGGGCTCAGCTCCCGGTAACCGAGCTGGCAGACCATCGAGTACGGGGCCAGCGGCGCCTCCGTCGAACCGGCCACGATCACATCGGTGCCGCGCTGGACGGCACGGGCCGCGTGCGCCAGGGCGTCCAGGCCGCCCGCCTCGTCGGCGGCGACCACCGAGCAGGGGCCCTTGAAGCCGCGCCGGATGGAGATCTGGCCGGTGCTGGCCGCGTAGAACCAGGCGATGGACTGCCAGGGGCCGACATAGCGGCTGCCCTTGCTCCACAGTTTCTGGAGCTCCCGCTGGCCGAACTCGCCGCCGCCGGACCCGGCCGCGGTGACCACGCCGGCGGAGAACGGGGCCGCGTCGGTGTCGGCCTGCCCCAGCCGGGCGTCCTGGAGGGCGGCGTCGGCCGCGGCCATCGCGAAGTGCGTGAAACGGTCGGTCTGGACGAGGTAGCGCTCCTCGACCGCCGCCGAGGGTTCGAAGGACCGCACCTCGCCGGCCACCTTCAGCGGCAGGTGCTCGCAGCCCTCACGGGTCACCCGGTCCAGGACGTTCACGCCCTCCTGGGTGGACTTCCAGAAGGTCTCGGTGCTCGTGCCGCCGGGCGCGACGACACCGATGCCGGTGACGGCGGCCCGCCGCTTGCGCGGTGCGCTCATCGTGTCCTCTCCCTCTGCCGGGTCAGGATCACCGCGGACTGGAAGCCGCCGAAGCCGCTGCCCACGGAGAGCACGCTGTCCAGCTTCCGCTCACGGGCGACCCGCGGGACGTAGTCCAGGTCGCACTCGGGGTCGGGGGTCTCGTAGTTCGCGGTCGGCGGGACCATCTGGTGGGCCAGGGCCAGCACACAGGCCACCACCTCGATCGCCCCGATCGCCCCGAGCGAGTGGCCCACCATCGACTTGATGGAGCTCATGGGGGTGTCGTAGGCATGGTGGCCCAGCGCCCGCTTCACCGCGGCCGTCTCGTGCCGGTCGTTCTGGCGGGTGCCGGAGCCGTGCGCGTTGACGTAGTCGATCGCGGAGCCGTCCAGTCGGGCGTGGTCCAGCGCGGTCTCTATCGCCCGCGCCATCTCCAGGCCCTCGCTGGTCAGTCCGGTCATGTGGTAGGCGTTGCCGAACGTGGCGTAGCCGCTGAGTTCGCAGTACACGTGGGCGCCGCGGGCCCTGGCGTGCTCCAGCTCCTCCAGGACGAGCACCGCGCCGCCCTCGCCCATGACGAACCCGTCACGGGCGTTGTCGAAGGGGCGGGAGGCGTGGGCGGGGTCGTCGTTGTTCGGCGACGTCGCCTTGATCGCGTCGAAGCACGCCATGGTGATCGGTGATATCGGCGAGTCCGACGCTCCGGCTATGCAGACGTCCGCCCTCCCCTCCTCCACGGTGTGCAGCGCGTAGCCGACCGCGTCGAGCCCGGAGGTGCAGCCGGTGGAGACGGTCTGCACCGGCCCACGGGCCCCGAACCGCTCGGCCACCGTGGAGGCGAGCGTGCTCGGTGTGAACGCCCGCTCCAGATACGGCCGGGCCCGCTCGTGGTCCACGTCCCAGCGCTCGCCGCGGTGGCTGACCAGGACGTAGTCGTTCTCCAGCCGGGTGGTGCCGCCGACCGCGGTACCCAGCGAGACCCCGACCCGCCAGGGGTTCTCCCCGGCGAGGTCGAGTCCGGAGTCCGACACCGCCTCCTGGCCGGCGGCCAGGGCGAACTGGATGTAGCGGTCGCAGCGCGCGACCTGCTCCTCGTCCAGCCCCGAGGCCGCCGGGTCGAAGTCGCACTCGGCGGCGATCCGGGACCGCAGACCGGCCGGGTCGAAGAACGTGATGCCCCGCGTCGCGGTGCGCCCGTTCGCCAGCAGGTCCCAGAAGGCGGGGGCGCCGATCCCGCCCGGCGCCACGATGCCTATGCCGGTGACCGCTACCCGCCTGGTCATGATCGGACCTCTGCCACGCCCGCCGGCGGCGCCTCCGCGCCGGCCGCCGCCGGCTCGGTGCCCTCCGTGTCGACGTGGCCGAGCTGCGGACGCGGGGCCAGCGGCCCCAGGTGGAAGACGATCCGCGCCTCCACGTCGCCCACATTGCGGAAGCGGTGGCGCATGTAGGCGGGGATCATCAGACCCTGTTCCGGCCTGAGCGGGTGCGGCTCGCCGTCCAGGTCCACCTCGAGGTCGCCGCAGACGACGTACACGAACTCCTCGGAGTACGGGTGGTAGTGCTCCCCGATGCGGTCGCCGGGCTGCACGATGGCCACGCCCATGAAGCCGCTGGTGGAACCGACCGTGGCCGGGGTGAGCATGGCGCGCAGATCGCCTCCGCGCTTCGTGTTGGGCTCGGTCTCGCCGAGCTCCACGATCCTGGGCCTGGGTTTGATCACGTCGTTCCTCCGGTGGTGTGGTACGTCGGCTTCGGGATGCGTCAGGCGTCCGGCGCGGACCGGCGGTCGGTGATGAGGTCCATACGGGCGAGGGTGAGCAGACGGGCCAGGTCCTCCTCCTGCTCGGCGGCGCCCGCGTCGAGCAGGCTGGTCAGCTCCGACACCTTCGTGGCATCCGTCAGCCCCAGCGCGGCGGCCGGGTCGGCGTCCAGCCCGCCGCGGATGTCGATCAGCCGGACGACGACGTCGTCCCGCTCGAAGACCGTGCTGCGCAGCACCGGACTGTGCGGGTCCGCCGCCGCCCGCTCGTCCTGGTGGGACAGCAGCTCCGCCAGCTTCATGCCCATGCCCTGCCGGGCCGGGTAGTACAGCGCGTGCCGCTCCGCCTCCGGACTCTCCTGGTCGGCCGTCACGTGGTGCACCGCGGGCAGCGCCGCCCGGGTGAAGAACACCCGGGCGGACTCCTGGTCGTTGAGGTCGCGGTCCTGCTCCAGGTAGGGGTTGAGGTCCTCCTCGACCTTCCGGATCTGCGGCTGCTGGGCCACGTGCCGCAGTGCCACGAGGAGGTCGCCGCGCACCTCGATGGCCCGCACGACCCGGTTGCCGTGCATGAACAGGGAGGTGCGGCACAGCCGGGTGGTGCCGTCCACGTTCGCCTCGGGCGGCTCGTAGTCGGCCAGGATCTGGGCCACCTTCCGCTCGCTGCCCGGCTTCACCGTGAAGGTCAGCGCGTGCCGGATCACACCGTCCCCGATCCGCGGCGAGTCCTGGAGCCGGCGCTCGGCGGAAGCCGCGCCCACCTCCGTGTGGCCGGTCTCACGGACGATGTGGAAGCGCAGCGACCGAGTGTCCCGGATGCAGCTGTGCATCGGCTGCACCATCCGCACGTGCTCCTCGCTGTTCACCCAGGCGAGGAACGGCGGGGCGCTCTCCCACTCGCTGGTGATCAGCCACTGGGAGGGGTTCTCGATGGACTGGCACAACTGGTCGCTGACGTGCCCGGAGACGGACGCGACCTGCTTGCACATCTCCTCGTAGGCCTCCAGGAACTGCTGCTGGGCGCCGTCGTAGACGTTCACCAGCAGGACGACCCGGAGCCGGGAGCCGTCGAAGACGGACTGGGAGACACGTTTCGCGGCCTGCTGCTCGGTCGGTTCTGAAACTCGCTCAGAGATGGCGGTCATCTGCGTACGTCTCCTTGGCGGTGCTTGGCGGGGCAGAGGAAACGCCGGCCGCGGGTGACGCGACGTCAGCGTGATCTCGATCCTGAGCCGGTCCCGATCGGTGCGCGACTCGTGTGCACCACGCGGGTGATCACAGGGGTGATTGGTGCCGCGGACGTACGCACGACGGCCTCCGGGAGGGCATGGACACTCCGATGCGCCCCACACCCGCACCCCCGCTCCTGGAGGCATCGATGCGCCAAGAAGCCGACCACCGGGTACCCGTCCTCATCGTCGGCGGCTCCCTGGTGGGCCTGTCCACCTCCCTGTTCCTGGGCCGCCACGGAGTGCCGCACATGCTGGTCGAGCGGCACTCCGGCACCTCCATTCACCCGCGTGGACGCGGCAACAACGTGCGGACGATGGAGCTGTTCCGGGTGGCCGGCGTCGAACCGGACATCAAGACGGCGGCATCGCTGCTCGCGGACAACCACGGCATCCTCCAGACGCCCACCCTGGCCGGCGACGCGGGCGAGTGGCTGTTCAAGCACATCGACCCGGACGGCGGCCTCGCCAGGTTCAGCCCCACCTCCTGGTGCCTGTGCAGCCAGAACGACCTGGAGCCCGAACTGCTGCGGGGCGCCCGGAAACTCGGCGGCGACCTGCGCTACTCCCACGAGATGGAGTCCTTCGAGCAGGACGGCGAGGGCGTGACCGCGGTGGTACGGGACCGGGGCACCGACGAGCGGTACACCGTCCGCGCCGACTACCTGGTCGCCGCCGACGGCCCGCGCAGCCCGGTCCGGCGCCGCCTCGGCATCGGGCACAGCGGGCCCGGCGACCTGTTCGCCAACGTCAGCGTCACCTTCCGCTCCAAGCTGCTCGCCGAGGTGGTGGGCGAACGCCGCTTCATCTGCTGCTATCTCACCGGCCCGGACGCCGACGGGGCCCTGCTGCCGGTCGACAACAAGGAGCACTGGGTCTTCCACGCGCCCTGGCACCCGGAGCGGGGCGAGAAGCTGGAGGAGTTCACCGAGGACCGGCTCCAGCGGCACATCCGCCGTGCGATCGGGGCACCCGACCTGGATGTGGAGATCACCGGCAAGGCGTCCTGGCGTGCCGCCGAACGGGTGGCCGACCGGTACTCGGCCGGACGGGTGTTCCTCGCCGGGGACTCCGCGCACGAGATGTCCCCCACCGGCGCCTTCGGCTCCAACACCGGCATCCAGGACGCGCACAACCTGGTCTGGAAGCTGGCCGCCGTGCTCGGCGGCTGGGCCGGCCCCGGCCTCCTGGAGACCTACGACACCGAGCGCCGCCCCGTCGCCACGGCGACCAGTGCCCGCGCCTCCGCCCGCTCCGTCGAGCACAGCCACCCCGGCTTCGCCCCGGCCCCCGGCATCGGCGGCGGCACGCGCGGCGGCATTCTCAACGTCGTCCTCGGCTACCGCTACCCGCACGGCGCCGTCGTGGGCGCCGACCCGGGCCAGGAGGTCGTACCGGAGGCGATGCGCCTGACCGGCGAGCCGGGCAGCCGGGCGCCCCACCTGTGGCTGCGCCGCGGCGGCGAGCGGATCTCGACGCTCGACCTGTACGAGCGCTCCCTGGTGCTGCTGAGCGACGCCCAGTCGACGGCGGGCTGGCACACGGCGGCCCTGCGCCTCGCCGAGAGCGACGACGTGCGCCTGGACTCGTACCGCGTCGGCGCCGAGCTGACGTACGACCCGCACGGCGGCGCGGACGGAGCGGCACCCGACTGGGCGCGAGCCCACGGCACGACGGCCGACGGAGCCGTGCTGGTCCGCCCGGACGGGTTCGTGGCATGGCGGGCGGCAGCCGCCGCACCGGACCCCGAGGCGACGCTGCGTCAGGTCGTGCGGACGCTGCTCAGAACAGCCTGACCTGCAAAAACGAACGGAGGCCACCCGCACCTCGCGGCGCGGGTGGCCTCCGTGTGTGGAGCCCCCTGTCGGATTCGAACCGACGACCTGCTGTTTACAAGACAGCCGCTCTGGACCAGCTGAGCTAAGGAGGCCTGTATGGGCGTGTCCGTGCAGTGTACCCAGGTCCCCGAGGCGGCCCGGCAGGAATTTCCGTGAAGTTCACCAGCCCTCAAGTGCTGACAGACCAGGTGAACGCCAGGTACCGTCCTGAGCCAGTTCACCCGTGTGGACTACACCAACAACCACAACGGAATCACCCGTAGTGGCAACCACCTTCCTACAACGGATCGTCCGGCACGTTCCTGCCGGTAGAAGGGGGCCCATTCACCATGGCCACTGTCCAGTTCGACAAGGCGACCCGGATCTACCCGGGTTCCGACAAGCCCGCCGTCGACGCGCTCGAGATCGACATCGAGGACGGTGAGTTCCTCGTCCTGGTCGGCCCGTCCGGTTGTGGCAAGTCCACCTCCCTGCGCATGCTCGCCGGCCTGGAGGACGTCAACGGCGGAGCCATCCGGATCGGTGACCGCGACGTCACCCACCTGCCGCCGAAGGACCGGGACATCGCCATGGTGTTCCAGAACTACGCGCTGTACCCGCACATGACGGTCGCCGACAACATGGGCTTCGCGCTCAAGATCGCCGGCGTCAACAAGGCGGAGATCCGGCAGAAGGTCGAGGAGGCCGCGAAGATCCTCGACCTGACCGAGTACCTCGACCGCAAGCCGAAGGCGCTCTCCGGCGGTCAGCGCCAGCGCGTCGCCATGGGCCGCGCGATCGTGCGTGAGCCGCAGGTGTTCCTCATGGACGAGCCGCTGTCCAACCTGGACGCCAAGCTCCGGGTGAGCACCCGTACGCAGATCGCCTCGCTCCAGCGCCGGCTCGGCATCACCACCGTCTACGTCACCCACGACCAGGTCGAGGCCATGACCATGGGCGACCGTGTGGCGGTACTGAAGGACGGTCTGCTCCAGCAGGTCGACTCGCCGCGGAACATGTACGACAAGCCCGCCAACCTCTTCGTCGCCGGCTTCATCGGCTCGCCCGCCATGAACCTCGTCGAGGTGCCGATCACCGACGGCGGTGTGAAGTTCGGCAACAGCGTGGTGCCGGTCAACCGCGAGGCGCTCAAGGCCGCCTCGGACAAGGGCGACCGCACGGTGACGGTGGGCGTGCGCCCCGAGCACTTCGACGTGGTCGAGCTGGGCGGCGGCGCGGCGGCCTCGCTGTCGAAGGACACCGAGGACGCTCCGGCCGGCCTCGCCGTCTCCGTGAACGTGGTGGAGGAGACGGGCGCCGACGGATACGTCTACGGCTCGGTCGAGGTCGGCGGCGAGCAGAGGGACCTCGTCGTCCGTGTCAGCAGCCGTTCCGTCCCGGAGAAGGGCTCCACGCTGCACGTCGTGCCGCGGCCGGGCGAGACCCACGTGTTCTCGACCTCCACGGGCGAGCGTCTGTCGGACTGACGCGTCCGCGGCTGACGCCTAACGGCTGAAACCTCGGGACACCTCCGGGGGATTCACCCAAGTTGACGAGAAGGGCCCCGCGACCTGGCCGCGGGGCCCTTCTCCATGCCTCCGAACCACCCTGGCGCACCGGACATTTCGAGCGGTGTGCGTCAACACGTCACCCGGGAGAGAGCGTCTGACCATCCCCCGAAGGGGTGACTAAATGTCGCCAAATCATTACCGGGCGCTACCCTCACTCGCGTGAAGCACTCCACCAACCACCCCACGCGACGCGGCCCGGGCCCCGCCCGCCGGATCGGCCGCTCCCTCGCCCTCGTCCTGCCCGTCGTCCTGGTGCTCTCCGGAACCCTCGCGGTCACCCGGGTCAACTGGTCGGGGAGCCCCTCGAACTCGGTGCTGGCCGCGTCCGACGCCGTGGCCGCCGGCGCCCCGGCGAAGTCCCGCGCCCTCGCCCCGCAGGACGTGCTGCGCGACCAGCTGCTGACCGAGTTGCAGGACCAGAACCCGGGCGTGGTCCTCACCCACCTCCAGGAGGCGGTCAACGGCCGGCCGTCGCTGGCCGGCCACTGCGCCTCCATCGCCCGCACCCTGGGCCGCGCGGCCGTCCGCATCTACGGCCCCGCCCGCGCCCAGTCCTACGCCCGCCCGGTCTGCGACACCTCCTTCGCCTCCGGCATCCAGTCCACCCACAACTGACACGCCACGGCCACCCGGCCGATTGAGCGAGTCCCTCGTGTCCAGGGCGGGCCACCTCGCGGGGCGGGGGCCCGCCCTGGACACGACCGGGCAAGCCCGCAGAGGGGCCTGTGGCAGGCCCGGGGCCGCCCCGGCACTGAAACCGGGCAAACCCATGCGGCCCGGGGGGCCAGGGCACAGCACGGCAGCGCGGAGGGCCGCGCCCACGCCTTGGCCGGGTAACGCAGCGGGGCAGCCCCTGGGCCTGGACACGGCCCTCGTGACGCGCGCCCCGAACGCCAGTTCCAGCGGCCGGCGGACCTGGCGCAGACACCGCTCCCCCACGCCTTGGCCCGCCGGGCCGACCCGCCCCCGCCCAACCGGGCCCCGCGCCGCAGACCTCGTGGAGAGCCCGGCCACTCCCTTCGGCCCAGGGGCCGCATCAGCCCGCCGCCCGCCTCGCCCCGAGGCGCACCCTCCCCCGGCGGCGGTTCGCGCCCGACCAGACCACTCCGCCGCTCTGAGCCGGCCGACTCTCCTCGGCACGGACCGCAGAGCCAACCGCACCGGACGCCTACGGCACGTACAGTGATCGCCCCTACGGGCCGCCCCTCTGCCAACCGGCCCCGGGCCCGCTCCCCCAGCACAAGGCCCGACCGCACGTTCCTGCCCGAAGGGCACCCCACGCTCCCGCCCGAAGACCTGCCGCGCACCCCGCCCGGAAGGGCCGCCGTCCCGTCCACATGCCCAACCGCGCGCGCCCGTCCGAAGGGCCGGCCCCCGCGCGCCACCCGGAGGGCCCGATCCGGGCGGGAAGTCGGTTATCGGTGCGCAGGGAATTCCTTGGCGGCGGCCGGGGCCCGAAGCGTGGGTCGTACAGTGCGGGCATGACCCATCCGAATGCGGCGTCCCGCCCCACTCAAGCCGTGGTCCTGGCCGGAGGCCAGGGCTCCCGGCTGCGGCCCTACACCGACGACCGGCCCAAGCCGATGGTCGAGATCCCCGGCACGGGCACCCCGATCATCGGCCACCAGCTCTCCTGGCTGGCCGAGGAGGGTGTGACGGACGTGGTGGTGTCCTGCGGCCACCTCGCCGAGGTGCTCCAGGACTGGCTGAAGTCGGCGGACCTGCCGGTCCGTGTCTGCACCGTCGTGGAGCCGGAGCCGCTCGGCCGCGGCGGCGGCCTGAAGTTCGCCGCCGCCCAGCTGCCCCACCCGGACCAGCCCTGGTACGCCACCAACGGCGACATCTGGACCCGGTTCTCGCTGCGCGACATGGCCGACTTCCACACCGAGCGCGACGCGGTCGCCACCCTCGCGCTGGCCCGCCCGCGGATCCCGTGGGGCGCCGTGCGGACGGACGGCTTCGGCCACATCACGGACTTCATCGAGGCCCCGCCCTCGACCTTCGAGATCAACGCGGGCGTCTACGTGTTCTCGCCCGAGTTCGCCGGCCTCCTCCCGGAGCGCGGCGACCACGAGCGCACCACCTTCCCGCACCTGGCCCGCGAGCGCAGGCTCGCCGGCTTCCCCATCCCCCAGGGCGCCTACTGGCGGGCCATCGACACCGCGAAGGACCTCACGGAGGCCGCGAAGGAGCTGGCGGCGCTGGGGAGGTGAGCCCACAGCGCCGCACCCGTACGGCGAACCGGGGGCGGGCTACCCCAGCAGTCCGCCCACCAGCCCCGGCTGACCCGAGGACGAGCTGCCGCCGTTGGAGCCGCCGCCACTGGAGCTGGGCCCCCCGGAGCCACCGCCCGATCCGGTGCTGCCACCGGTCTCGGTACCGCCGGAGGTCGGCCCCGAGCTGGTGCTGGGTGCCTGCTGAACCGGGGCGGAGTGACGCGGCGGGGTCTGGCCGGTGCCCTGGGTCTCGCTGGGCACGCCGCCGGTCGCGGTACCGCTCTCGCGGGTAGCGCCCGGCGTGCTCGCGGGGCCGCGGGACGGGCCGGCCGAGGAACCGTGCCGGGTGGTCGGCGAGGTCGACGCCGACGGCGGCTTCTGCTGCCGCTCGCCCGTCTCCGTCGGGAGCGGCGAGCCGGGCAGCTCGTTGCGCGGGGCCTCGCCGGGTCCGGGCAGGACCACCCGGTCGGCGTCTCGGACGGCACCCCCGAGCAGCGAGCCGACGAGCAGCGTCAGACCGGTGACGAGCACCGTGACCAGGACGCCGCGACGCAGCACGAACAGGCGCAGCTCCCAGATGTCGGAGCGCGGTCCGAGCCGTCGCCAGGCGGAGGCGGCGAGGCGGCCGTCCACGGAGTACACGGGCGCGCCGGCGATGACCAGCGGGGACCAGGCGGCGAGGTAGATGATGTCCGGCGCGTCGTAGACGGGCACCGTCTTCCAGCTCACCGTCACGATCAGCGCGGCCGACAGCAGCGCGCCGATCCCCGCGGCGACCCGCTGCCAGCAGCCCAGGACGGTGAGGATCCCCACGATGACCTGGAGGAAGGCGATGACGAGCCCGGAGCCGACGGGGTGCTGGAGCGCGAACTGGCGCAGCGGCTCGGCGACTTCCCAGGGGTGCAGGGTGTTGAGCCACTTGACCATGGAGCCGCGCTTGCCGCCGTCGAAGTACAGCGGGTCGCACAGCTTGCCCATGCCGGCGTAGAGGGAGATGAACCCGAGGAAGATACGCAGCGGGAGCAGCACGACGCCGAGGTTCATGCGCCGGCCAGGGTAGTACGCGTGCCGGGACGGGTCGTCGGCGTGGCGCCTGCTCTGCCGGTGTC
The DNA here is from genome assembly GCF_042896885.1 of Streptomyces sp. NPDC001231. Lineage (NCBI taxonomy): Bacteria > Bacillati > Actinomycetota > Actinomycetes > Kitasatosporales > Streptomycetaceae > Streptomyces > Streptomyces sp. NPDC001231. The sequence continues at coordinate 87,425 of NZ_JBIAXS010000007.1, read as the reverse complement.
CGCCCTGCTCGCCGTACGCACCGGGCTCGTCGTGCTCGTCGTCCGCGAAGTCGGCGTCGTCGTAAGGCGGTTGGCCGTATGCCGGGGTGCCGTAGCCGTTCCCGCCGTACCCGGCACCGCCGTGGGCGGACTCCCCGTAGGCGCTGCCCGCGGTCCGCATGTGCGGCAGCAGCCGGGTCTCGCCGGGCCCGGGCGTGCGCTGGGCGCCGACGACGGGGGTCTCGACCGTCTGCTCGAGGTCGTAGGGGCCGTGGCCCGGCACGCCGCCGACGCGCGGCATGACCTGCGTGGCCCGGGCGTCCGCGGACGGCTCATCGGAGTACCACACGCTTCCGCTCCGCACGGCCTGGAGCAGCCGGTGGGCGCCGGTGTCGTCCGGGGCGGACCGGCCGCTCCAGACGACCGGGCGGCGGTGGGTCGCGGCCCCGGCCCGGCCCGCGGCGAAGGGCACGCGGCCGGTGTTCTCGGTGCCGCCGGGGTACCGGGCGATCCGCAGGGACTGGTCGCGCCGCGAGGTGGCGCCCAACTGCACGCGGAAACTCGCGTGGTTGACGATGACCTGCGCCGGATCGCTCGGCACCTTCACCATGCTCAGCGCGGGAGCGTCGTCGTATCCCGACGAGCGGTCCCCCGTGGGTGTGCGGGGTGTTCTGGTGTCCACACTCATCTAACCGAGTGACGAGGAGTTAGGACACTGCCGTGACACGTCGGATCTGTCCGGACCGCGTCAAGGTTGTACGGATCGCCCGGTTCCACTCGGGCGGGTGGTCGCACGGACGACCGTTCGACCACCCGCGCCCGGCTCCGGACGACCGGTCAGGCGCGCCTGCGCGCCGCCTCGTAGAGCACGATCCCGGCCGCGACACCGGCGTTCAGCGACTCCGCGCCGCCCGGCATCGGGATCCGGACCCGCAGATCGCAGGTCTCGCCGACCAGCCGGGACAGGCCCTTGCCCTCGCTGCCGACGACGATGACGACGGGCCCCTCCAGGGCGTCCAGGTCGCCGAGTTCCGCCTCGCCGTCCGCCGCGAGGCCGACCACCGTGATGCCCGCCTTCTGGTACGACTCCAGGGCGCGGGTCAGGTTGGTGGCGCGGGCCACCGGCGTACGGGCGGCCGTGCCGGCGGAGGTCTTCCAGGCACCCGCGGTCATACCGGCCGCGCGCCGCTCGGGGACGACCACACCGTGCCCGCCGAAGGCGGAGACGGAGCGGACGACCGCGCCGAGGTTGCGCGGGTCGGTCACCCCGTCGAGGGCGACGATCAGCGGGTCCTCGCCCTCGTCGTAGGCGGCGTCGGCGAGGTCCTCGGGGTGCGCGTACTCGTACGGCGGCACCTGAAGGACCAGGCCCTGGTGGTTGAGCCCGTTCGTCATCCGGTCGAGCTCGGGGCGCGGGGCCTCCATGAGGTTGATCCCGCCGCGCTCGGCCGCGAGCTGGAGCGCCTCACGGACCCGCTCGTCGTTGTCGATGAACTGCTGGACGTAGAGCGTGGTGGCGGGCACGCCCTCGCGCAGCGCCTCGACGACCGGGTTGCGGCCGACGACGAGCTCGGAGGACGACCTGCCCGAGCCGCGCCGCTGCTGCGGGCGGCCCTGGACGCGGCGAGTCTTCGCCTGGGCGGCGCGCTGCTTGGCGTGACCCTTGCGCATCTCGGCGGGGGGCGTGGGCCCCTTGCCCTCGAGCCCCCGGCGCCGCTGGCCGCCGCTGCCGACCTGCGCGCCCTTCTTGCCGGACATGCGGCGGTTGTTCCCGGCCATGACCTACCTGTCTGTTGAAGCGTCGTACGTACGTCTATGCAGTGTGCCGCCCGGGAGGCCGGGCGGCACAATCGATCTTCCGTGCTCGCGGGCGGGCTCAGCGCGCGCCCAGGCTCCAGCGCGGTCCCTGCGGACTGTCCTCGATCACCAGGCCGGACTGGTTCAGCTGGTCGCGGATGGCGTCGGCGGTCGTCCAGTCCTTGCGGGCGCGGGCCGCCTCGCGCTGGTCGAGGACCATGCGGACCAGGGTGTCGACCACGCCGTGCAGGTCCTCGCCGCGCTGCTCGCCCCCTCCGGCCCAGTGCGGGTCCAGCGGGTCGAGGCCGAGGACGCCGAGCATGGCACGCACCTCGGCGAGCCGGGCCACGGCGGCCTCCTTGTCGTCGGCGGCGAGCGCGCTGTTGCCCTGGCGGACGGTGGTGTGCACCACCGCGAGCGCCTGCGGCACGCCCAGGTCGTCGTCCATCGCCTCGGCGAACGCGGGCGGCACCTGCTCGGCCGGCTCGACCGGACCTGCCTTCTCCACCACGCGCTGGACGAAGCCCTCAATCCGGGCGAACGCGGACTCGGCCTCGCGCAGAGCCTCCTCGCTGTACTCGATCATCGAGCGGTAGTGCGGGGTGCCCAGGTAGTACCGCAGCACGATGGGCCGCCACTGCTTGACCATCTCGGAGACCAGCACGCTGTTGCCCAGCGACTTGGACATCTTGTCGCCGGCCATGGTCACCCAGGCGTTGTGCACCCAGTACCGCGCGAATTCGTCGCCGTAGGCCTTGGCCTGGGCGATCTCGTTCTCGTGGTGCGGGAAGATCAGGTCCAGGCCGCCGCCGTGGATGTCGAAGGCGCTGCCGAGGTACTTGTGAGCCATCGCCGAGCACTCCAGGTGCCAGCCCGGGCGGCCCGGCCCCCACGGGGTGGACCAGGTCGGCTCGCCCGGCTTGGCCGCCTTCCACATGGCGAAGTCGCGCGGGTCGCGCTTGCCGGTCTCGCCCTCGCCGGAGGGCTGGAGCAGGTTGTCGAGCTCCTGCCGCGACAGCTCCAGGTAACCGGGGAAGGAGCGCACGTCGAAGTAGACGTTGCCGTCGGCGGCGTAGGCGTGACCGCGCTCGATGAGGCCCCGCATCATCTCGATCATCTCCGGCACATGGCCGGTGGCACGGGGCTCGTAGGTGGGAGGCAGGCAGCCGAGCGCGGTGTAGCCGTCGTCGAACGCGCGCTCGTTGTCGTAGCCGATCGCCCACCACGGGCGGTGCTGCTCGTGCGCCTTGGCGATGATCTTGTCGTCGATGTCGGTGACGTTGCGGATGAACGTCACCTCGTAGCCGCGGTAGGCGAACCAGCGGCGCATGATGTCGAAGTTCAGCCCGGAGCGGATGTGCCCGATGTGCGGGGCCGCCTGCACGGTGGCGCCGCACAGGTAGATCGAGACACAACCCGGCTCGAGCGGGGTGAAGTCACGGATCTGCCGGGCGCTGGTGTCGTACAGGCGAATAGTCACCACACCAGGGTAGTGGGCCCCGGGCAGTACCTCGCTTGCCTCCCCGCCGCGTGCGCGCTGCTTTTCCGCACATGTTCCGCACATCCCCCGCGCGAGAGGGCGGCGATCACAGGATCCCGACGACCTTCTGCGGCCTGATCCGCACGATCACGCGCTCGGCGTCCTGCGCCGAGGAGGGGTTGAACTCGGCGTACTTCTTGCCGGTGTACTTCATGGACAGCTCGTCGATGAGCTGCCGGCCGCCCGCGGTGGTCATCTCGGCGGTGCCGCGGATCTCGGCGTACTCGTAGGGCGAATCGGGGTCCTGGACGACGACGCTCGCGCGGGCGTCGCGGTCCAGGTTCTTCTTCTTGCGACGGTCGACGGTGGTCGAGACGAGGACGTCGTCGCCGTCCCGCTTCGCCCATACCGGGGACAGCTGCGGGCTGCCGTCGGGCTGGATCGTACCGAGGACGACGAAGACGGGACCGTCGAGCAGTGACTTGAGCCGGTCGGGCAGGGCGGCGGACATGGGGACCTCCGTGAGCCTGGTCGGGCGTCGGGTGCCCGCGTCGGGGGCGAGGGGTACGCGGGTACCCTCGCACGCCGTCAGCCCGCGCGCACCACGAGCGCCGTGGCCACGGCCATCAGGCCCTCGCCGCGGCCGGGGAAGCCGAGCCCGTCGGTGGTCGCGCCGGAGACCGTGACCGGCGCTCCGGCCGCCTCGGACAGGACCTTCTGGGCCTCGTCCCGGCGCTTGCCGATCTTCGGCCGGGGGCCGACGACCTGCACCGCCACGTTCCCGATCCGGAAGCCCGCCGCGCGTACGATCCGCGCGGCCTCCGCCAGCAGGGTGACCCCGGACGCGCCGGACCACTCGGGGCGCCCGGTGCCGAAGTGCTGTCCGAGGTCGCCGAGGCCGGCAGCCGAGAACAGCGCGTTGCACGCGGCGTGCGCGACGACGTCGGCGTCGGAGTGCCCGGCCAGTCCCGGGCCCTCGCCCTCCCACTTCAGGCCCGCGCACCACAGCTCGCGGCCCGCCTCGAAGGCGTGGATGTCGGTGCCGATGCCGACCTGGGGAAGCAGGGGCGCGTCAGAAGCCATCGTTCAGCCTCCGCCGGGCCAGGACCGCCTCCGCGAGGAGCAGGTCCAGCGGACGGGTGACCTTGAAGGCCTCCTCGTGGCCGGGCACGGCCACGACCCGCTCGCCGAGCTGCTCGACCATGCTCGCGTCGTCGGTGACGTCGTCGGTGACCGTCTCGTGGGCGCGGACCAGCGTCGCCCGGTCGAAGCCCTGCGGGGTCTGCACGGCCCGCAGCCGCGACCGGTCGGGCGTGGACACCACCGGCTCGGGCCCACCGGGCACCGCCGCGGGCTCGACCTGCTTGACGGTGTCGGCGAGCGGCAGCGCCGGTACGACGGCGGGCGCCCCGGCCCGTACGGCCTCGATGACCGCGTCCACGGTGTCCACGGGAACCAGCGGGCGGGCCGCGTCGTGCACGAGGACGATGTCGTGGCCCGGCGGCAGCGCGTCCAGGCCGAGCCTGACCGACTCCTGGCGGGTCTCGCCGCCCGGCACCACGAGGAAGTCCGTGCGCTCGGGCAGCGCGTGCGCGTCGAGGAGCGACTTGACCTCGGCTGCGCCGTCGGGCGGGGCGACGACGACGACGAGGGATACCGCCCGGGAGGCGGCCATGGCCCGCACGGCGTGGATGAGCATGGGCGTGCCGTTCAGCGCGCGCAGTGCCTTGGGGGCGCCCGGACCGAGGCGTACGCCCCGGCCGGCGGCCGGAATCACGGCGGCGACGGAGGCTTCCGGCCGGCCGCTCGTGGGTGAGGGGCGCGAATCGTCAGACATGGTTCCTGTCAGGTTTGTGTGGCGGCCCGGCGTGGTATGGCCTGGGGGAGCACCCCCCTGCTCGCAGAGTCCGGGGGGAGTGCCGGGCATGCGGCCTCGACCGGACCCTTCCGTGACCCTGGTCGAGTCGACCGCCCGGGCCCGGCACACAGTATCGGGGGGATCCTCCCCGGCCGTACGGCATGGAGGACGCCCGCGCGGACCCGCGCGGGTACGAACATGCCGCAGCGCCCGGCGACGTGAAACGCGCCATCGGGCACCGCGGCATTTTCTGTGCTGAACTGAGGCGGGTGTGGCAGTCGCCTCGCGTCAGGACGCGAGAACCTCGTCGAGCAGGGCCTCGGCCTTGTCCTCGTTGGTGTTCTCCGCGAGGGCGAGCTCGCTCACCAGGATCTGGCGGGCCTTGGCGAGCATGCGCTTCTCTCCGGCGGAGAGTCCGCGCTCGCGCTCGCGACGCCACAGGTCACGCACGACTTCCGCGACCTTGATGACATCGCCGGAGGCGAGCTTCTCCAGATTTGCCTTGTAGCGACGCGACCAGTTCGTGGGCTCCTCGGCGTACGGAGCACGCAGGACCTCGAAGACCCGGTCCAGCCCGTCCTGACCGACCACATCACGCACGCCGACGAACTCCGCATTGTCCGCTGGCACACGCACCGTCAGGTCACCCTGGGCGACCTTCAGCACCAAGTAGGTCTTGTCCACGCCTTTGATCTGGCGAGTTTCGATAGCCTCGATCAGCGCGGCCCCGTGATGGGGATAGACCACGGTGTCGCCAACCTTGAACGTCATGTGACAGGTACCCCTTCCGTGGCTATCCAGGGTAACACGGATACGGCGTCTTCTGAATGACGTTTTCGCAGGTCAGGGCATATCTCGGGGCTTGACAACAGCAACAGGGACGTGCTTCGGAAGGGTCACGGGGGTCAAGGGGAAGCAGGTATTCGCAGGTCGGAGGGGCTCTCCACGCGGGGTGAAACGCGTACGTTACACACATCCGGCGCTCCATCCAAACGGCCGAACATCCCGTTTTGTCTGGTTCCAAGCGCTCGACTTCCGCTACTCCGTTCGGTGCTCCGGAGCCGTCTCCAAGACGAATCCGGAATTGATCACGCCGTTCGCCCCATCCACCGGACGGGCCGCCGGTGATCAATTCCCGCCCCCGGCGCGCATTCCTTCACCGGAAATCCCCAGCAGGCCGATGACGGGCTATGAGCGGGCTATGCGGGGGGCGCTTATCGGAAAGGCGGACGGCCGCGCGGCCAATGCGCGGGGGCCCGCACGGACCCGGCCGCACGACCGGATTCCGGGCACCGGGACGGCTGTGCCGCGGGGGCGCGAGGTGTGGCGGGAGGCACAGGGGGCGGGTCGGGTGCGGGCCCGTGGGAACGGCTCGGTAACCTATGGCCGCTGACAGACGCTTAGGGCGGCTTTATAAGAGAGCCGCCCTGTTCCGCCCACGTTCAAGGAGTTGCCGCCGCCGTGAGCAGCAGCCTTCGACGCGGCGCCCTCGCCGCCGCCGCCATCGCGTTCTCGATCGCCTCGCTCGCCGCGTGCGGTGCCGGCCACGATGCCCAGACGCTCCAGATCCGCCCCGACCACGCGGCCACGACGGTCGGCACGATCAAGGTCCAGAACGCGGTGGTCGTCACCCAGCCCGGCGTCCAGACCAAGGGCCCGGCCGTGATCATCGCGACGCTCTTCAACAACGGCACGACCGACCAGACGCTGGACGGGATCCGTGTCGACGGCGACGGCTCCGCCCAGATCACCCCGGCGCAGGGCGGCGGCAAGGTGACCGTCCCCGCGCACGGCTCCGTGGTCCTCGGCGGCAAGGGCAACGCCTCCGCCGCGCTGACCAACCCCGGCCCGGTGCTCAAGGACGGCAACGCGCAGAAGATCACCTTCACCTTCAGCAAGACCGGTGACGTGAGCCTGCGCGCCTTCGTGGTCCCGGCCCAGGGCTACTTCGACAAGTGGGGCCCGAGCAACATCCCGGCGGCACCCGGCGAGCCGGCCGCGTCCCACTCCGCCGCGGGCGACCAGTCGAAGTCGCCGTCGGCCCAGCAGTCCGGGGCGGCCTCCGCGTCGGGCGGCGGCGACGCCACCGCGACCCCCAGCGACTCGGCCTCGCAGTCGACGACCGGCAACTGAGACCCGGTCCGCGACCAGCACGCCAAGCACGCCAAGGGCGGCACCCCCTTCAGGAGAGTGCCGCCCTTGGCGTGCGAGGGACGGACGGTGCGCGCTGCGCGGCCCGCACCGGCCTACGGCTCGAACTTGTAACCGAGCCCCCGGACCGTCACCAGATAGCGCGGGGCACCCGGATCCGGCTCGATCTTCGCGCGCAGACGCTTGACGTGGACGTCCAGCGTCTTGGTGTCGCCGACGTAGTCGGCACCCCAGACACGGTCGATGAGCTGCATCCGGGTCAGGACCCGGCCGGCGTTGCGCAGCAGCATCTCCAGCAGGTCGAACTCCTTGAGGGGGAGGTCGACCTTGGAGCCGGAGACCGTGACCACGTGCCGGTCGACGTCCATGCGGACCGGCCCGGCCTCCAGGGCCGCCGGAGTGACCTCCTCCGGCTCACCGCGCCGGCGCAGCACCGCGCGGATACGGGCGACCAGCTCGCGGGAGGAGAACGGCTTGGTGACGTAGTCGTCCGCGCCTATCTCCAGGCCGACGACCTTGTCGATCTCGCTGTCCTTGGCGGTCACCATGATCACGGGAACGTTGGAGCGGCCGCGCAGCTGGCGGCACACCTCCGTGCCGGGCAGCCCCGGCAACATCAGGTCGAGGAGGACGAGATCGGCGCCGTTGCGCTCGAACTCGTCGAGTCCGTCGGGCCCCGTGGCCGCGACGGCGACCTCGAAGCCCTCCTTGCGGAGCATGTACGACAGGGCGTCGGAGAAGGACTCCTCGTCCTCGACGACGAGCACTCGGGTCACGGAAGGACCTCCGGGGCGGGAAGCGGTTCGTAAGGGGTGGGTTGGGTGAGTGGCTGCCCGGCCTCCTCGTCGAGGGCGGGGTGCTGCTGCGCACGGTCGCGGGCCTCTCGGGCCGCGGCCGCCTCCGGCAGTCGCAGGGTGAAGGTGGAGCCCTGTCCCTCGGCGCTCCACAGGGTGATCTCCCCGCCGTGCGAGGCGACCACGTGCTTCACGATCGCCAGACCCAGACCGGTGCCCCCCGTGGCACGCGACCGGGCCGGGTCGACGCGGTAGAAGCGCTCGAAGATGCGCTCCTTGTCCTTGTCCGAGATGCCGATGCCCTGGTCGGTGACGGCGATCTCGATGAGGTCCCCGCCGGGGACGTTGACCCTGCGGGCGGCGATGCCGACGCGGGTGCGGGACGGGGAGTAGTTGACGGCGTTCTCCACGAGGTTGCCGAGGGCGGCGGCGAGCTGGCCGCGGTTGCCCCACACGCGCAGGTCGGCGGTGCCGCCCGCCCATCGCCCGCCACCACCCTGAGCGAGCCCTTCGGGCTCCACCATGTTCGAGGCCATCGTGATCTGCTTGGTTCCCGCCTGGTGGCGGCAGCGGTCGATGGCCTCGGCCACCAGCTCGTCCACGCGAACGGGCTCGGCGTCCTCCAGCGGGTCGTCGTTCTGCACCCGGGACAGGTCGATGAGCTCCTGCACCAGGTTGGTGAGCCGGGTCGCCTCGATCTGCATGCGGCCGGCGAACCGCTCCACGGCCTCCGGGTCGTCGGAGGCGTCCATGACGGCCTCGGACAGCAGGGAGAGCGCGCCGACGGGCGTCTTCAGCTCGTGGCTCACATTGGCGACGAAGTCGCGTCGTACCGCCTCGATACGGCGGGCCTCGGTCAGGTCCTCGACCAGGAGCAGGACCAGCCGGGAGCCCAGCGGCGCGACACGCGCGGAGACGGCGAGGGCCTCGCCGCGTCCGGTGCCGCGTCGTGGCAGGTCCAGCTCGACCTGCCGTATCTCTCCGTCCCTCCTCGTGTCCCGGGCCATCTGGAGCATGGGCTCCACGGCCAGCTTGCCGCCGCGGACCAGCCCGAGGGCGTACGCTGCGGAGCTGGCCTTGACCACGGCGTCGGCCTCGTCGAGGACGACTGCGGAGGAGCGCAGCACGGAGAGGACGGTGTCCACACCCGGCGGCAGGACCGGGTCGGTGTGCAGGGAAGTACGGGTCGGGCGCCGCTGCTCGCGCTCGCTCCAGCGGAACGCCAGCATGGCGATGACGCCGGTGAGTACTCCGGCGATCGCTGCCGCTGCGGCGACCGCCGCGTTCACGTCCATGCGTCCAGGTTAGGCACGGGACAGGACCCGACCACAGCCGTCGAGGTGCGACCTCGGACACTCGTCGCCCAGAGTTCACCTTGGAGCCAGTAATGGTTCATTTGGGGTGACGGAAACGGACGTGTACGCCCCGGACCGTGGGAGCGTGGGGTTCGTACCCCAGGCTCCGCCGTGGCCTCCGGCCCCGGAAAACCCCTACCGAACCCCCGAACGACGACGCACGAGAGGGAACCCTGATGCGGGACGCGTACCACGAGGAACTTGACTCGATCGGCGACGGTCTGGTGGAGATGGCCCGGCTGGTCGGGTCGGCGATCGGGCGCGCCACGACCGCCATCCTGGACGCCGACCTGAAGCTGGCCGAGAGCGTGATCGAGGCCGACCAGAGGGTCGACGAGCTCCAGCACGACCTGGAGGCCCGGGCGATAGCCCTGCTGGCCAGGCAGCAACCGGTGGCGACGGACCTCAGGATCGTCGTCACGTCCCTGCGGATGTCCGCCGACCTGGAGCGTTCGGGCGACCTGGCCCAGCACGTGGCCAAGCTCGCCCGGCTGCGCTTCCCGCAGCGCGGGATCCCGCAGGACCTGCACGCCACCATCCTGGAGATGGGGCAGCTGGCCCAGCGCCTGATGGCGAAGGCGGCCGAGGTGATCGTGACCAAGGACGTCGACCTGGCCCTCCAGCTGGAGCAGGACGACGACGAGATGGACCTGCTGCACCGCACCCTCTTCACGCACCTGATCGACGACCGCTGGAAGCACGGAATCGAGACGGCCGTGGACGTCACCCTGCTCGGCCGCTACTACGAGCGGTACGCCGACCACGCGGTGGCGGTCGCCAAGCGGGTGGTGTACCTGGTGACCGGCGAGCACGCGGACGAGCTCCAGCAGGACATCCAGCCGGTGACGGGGGTGGAGGGCGCCTGACGGCCGGAGGCCGGCCGGGGGCCGGCCGGGGGCGGGAAGCGGGGGCGCCAGGGTGTGCTCGAGCCACCGTGCGCCGTTGATGCGCCCAGTGCGGCGGGCATGAAATGGGCAAAGGCACCAGTCTCTAGGAGGGACCCATGGCCGAATCCCCCAGCACCACGCCCGACCCCACGCAGGAACGCGAGACCGAGCAGCCCGCCGAGATCAGGAGCCTCCCGCTCTTCGGCGCCTGCGGCTGCGGCTCGGGCTGCGGCTGCGGGTGCCAGTCGGGCGGCCCCTGCCAGTGCGGCTGACGGGACGCCGCCGCCCACCACGTTCACCCGAATCGGTTCACCTATATCCGCACCGCGGCACGTCGCCGCTGGTGATCGCAGGGCCCCGGTATTCCACCGGGGCCCTGCGCCGTATGCACCGGCACCTGCACCTGCTGTTACCCACGAAAGAGTGACGGCCGCGCCGCGTCCGGGGTGGCGCGCCATGGCGAACGCGCGCTGCCGCTCAGTGCCCGCAAGGACCTTCCCGCCGACGGCCCGTCAACTGTCCGCGTTCGACGGCTGAATGATCCCTACAGGCAACCGTCACAGAAATACGGGCGCTCCGTAACACCGGTCGGGAATTACCGCCATGTACCGGAATCGGCGGACAAGGTGTGAGGGCGCGGTCAGCCGGCCGCCACAGCACAGCACACACCCTCCCGCGCGGCTCGTCCCCGCGGGCGGAGTGTGCTCGCACCAAGCAGGGAGAGCCCGTGTCCGTTTCCGTTTCTGTGACCGCCCGCCGTCTGGCCGCCGCCGTTGCCGCCGCCGGAGCACTGGTCGGTACGGTGGCGCTGCCGGCGTCCGCAGCCGACCACGCCCCGCGCCCGCAGCGACAGAACGTGGTGATCAGCAACGTGCACCTCGGCTCCGAGGGCCGCGGCCACCGCTCCAACAGCGCCCTGAACCAGGAGTGGGTGGCGATCACGAACAACAGCCGCGAGAACGTCAACCTGCGCGGCTGGACGCTGTCCGACAAGCAGGGCCACACCTACACCTTCCGCCACTTCCGTCTCAACGGCCACGCCACGGTCCGGGTCCACACCGGCGTGGGCCGCGACACCCGCAACGACTTGTTCCAGGACCGCCGCAACCAGATCTGGGACCGCCGCGACACCGCCACCCTGCGCAACGAGCGCGGCCGCGTGGTGGACACGTCCGCCTGGAACAACGACCGTCATGACCCCCGTGACACCCGCGACTCGCACAACGACCGCAACGACCGCAACGACCGCAACGACCACGGCGGCCGCAACGACCGCAACGACCGCAACAACCACGGCGGCCGCCACTGACCCCCAGGCACCCCCTGCTGACGGCCGGGCCGGCCCCGGCCGCTGAAAGGCCCCCGGCCGGCGGAGATTCCGCCGGCCGGGGGCCTCTTCATGCGGGCTGCTTCCTCTGTCACCAGGGCTATTGGTGGTCAATTCCTCAGCACCACTGCGAACCCGCGCGGTCCGCGGTGATCTCCACATGAAGCAGACCGTCGTCCGGACCCTCTATGCCCAGGTAGGCGGTCGTCCCGCCCATCGACTTGGTGAAACAACCGGACACCGTCTCGCCCTTGCCCGTGGTCATCGGCCGCCAGCCGTCCGCCCCGGCGGCCCTCCCATAGTGAGCCAAGGCGTTCTCCGCGGATCCGCCGTACCGGTATTGCGTTCCGACGACCACGAAGCGATCGTCGTCGTCGCACCCCTGGTACCGGTCCTTCGCATCAGCCCCCTCCGGGGCCGTATCCAGCACCGCCGCGCCCGCCATCACTCCGGCGAGCCGGTCCTCGTCCTCGCCGCAGCCATAGGTGGTCAGGAAGTACAACACGGGTAACCCCACCACCAACAAGCCCGAAACGGCCACGACTGCGGCCAGGCGATACCCCCACGGTCTTATCTCCATACCGCCAGACGCTAACGCACCCACAAGTGAGTGGCCGTCAGTACGGATGGTGGTTCGGCTTGTCCTGCCACGCCTGGTAGGCCTGGGCGCCCAACTCGGGGTACATCTGCTTGATGCTGATGCTCCGCTGGTCCGGAGGCCGCTGGAAGTCCTCGTACTGGAAGTCGTCGCTGAACCCGATCTCCCTGGTGGCTTTCCAGTCACAGCTGTAGTAGACGGCGCCGATTCGCGCCCAGTAGATGGCGCTCATGCACATGGGGCAGGGCGCGCCGCTGGTGTAGATCGAGCATCCCTGGAGCATGCGGGCACGCTCCGGCAGGATGTCCGGGGACCCGTCGGGGCGGGGCACCAACTCCAGTGTGTACTCGTTCTGGTGGTCTTCCGAGACCGTGGGAGCATCCGGGTTGAGGTACTGGATGGCCTTGCGTATGGCCTCCACCTCGCCATGCGCGGTGGGGTCCGCCGTGAGCAGTACACGGTTCTGGCCGCGAGCGATCACCTCGCCATCATGGGTGATCACCGCACCGAAAGGGCCTCCCCAGCCGTTCTCGACGGATTCGGTGGCCAACTGCGCCGCTTCGGCCAGGTACTCCCTGTGTCCCATCTCGGCGCCTCCGATCCCACGTTACTTTTGCGGCATATGGGGCTTCTCTCTACCCTAGGAGGCGTGAGTCCTCGTGCAACTCCTGGCTCCCACGGCGACAGCGCGACCGTCGTGGTCTCACAGAAGGTCCGTCCGGGATGTGAAGACGACTACCTGCGCTGGCAGGATCGCACCAACGAGGTCGTAGGCGAATTCGACGGGTTCGAGGGAACGGAGCAGTACCCTCCGCCCTCCGCCGAAGGAAACGAGTGGGTCGTTGTCTTCCGCTTCTCCCATCTGGATCAGCTGACCGCGTGGATGAGCTCCGATACACGCCGTGAACTCCTCGAACAGGGAAGCGACCTGTTCGAGGAAGCCCCCACGCAGGAAGTTCTCGCGGGTGGCACGCCGGTCCACGACGCCGTCACCGCGGTGATCTCGCACGACGTACGGCCTGACCAGGAACGGGCGTTTGTGAGCTGGCAGGAGAAGATCCTGTCGGCTCAGAGGAGGTTCCCGGGCTTCATGGGCTCGGAGTTGTTCCGGCCCGTGAAGGGAATCCAGGACAAGTGGGTCACAGCCTTCCGCTTCGACACCCGTCAGCATCTGGACAAGTGGCTCGAATCCACCACCCGTCGAAAGCTTCTCGACGAAGGGCGCGGCACCTTCGTCTCCTACGACGTACGCAAGGTCGGGTCCGCGTTCGGCAGTTGGTTCCGCTTCGAGCAGGGTGCGGAAGAGGGCGGTCCGCCCAACTGGAAGCAGGCCATGTCCGTGGTGCTGGCCCTCTATCCCACCGTCGAGGTCCTCAACCTCGTGGTGGGTCCCCGACTTGCCGCTCTCGGTCTGCCCGGACATCTCGCCTTGTTCATCTCGAACGTCTTGAGCGTGTCCATCCTGACTTGGCTGCTGATGCCGTTGGTGAGCAGGGCCCTCGCCTTCTGGCTGATGCCCAGTCGGGCTCGGTCCCTCCGCATTGACGTGGCAGGTGCGGCGGTGGTGGCGATCTGCTGGCTGGCGTTCGTCGTGATCTTCGGCCTGACCACCGGCTGACAGCCGGCCCCGGCGGCCGCTCACGACGAGGAGGTCGTCATGAGCGAACAGAACCGGCGCTCACGGATCGAGGGCGCAGTCCTCCGCAGGGGCGACGCGGACTACGAGACCGCCCGTGCGCGCGCTCTGTGGAACGAACTCAAGCCGGACCGGTACCCCGACCTGATCGTCCGAGCCGCCTGCGAGCGGGACGTTCAGGAAGTCCTGAAGCTGGCCGTCTCCAGGGGACTGCGACTCGCCGTACGCGCGGGCGGACACAGCTGGTGCGGTTCACCACTGCGGGACGGAGGCATACTCCTCGACCTCTCAGGACTCAATCAGTGGGAGATCGACGCCGACTCGGCGACGGCGACCGTGCAGCCGGGTGTCATCGGCAGCAGATTCGCGAGGGAGCTCGCCCGGCGGGATCTCGCCTTCCCCGCAGGGCACTGCCCCTCCGTCGCTCTGGGCGGTTACCTCCTCAGCGGCGGCCTCGGCTGGAACTCCGGTCTGTGGGGGGTGGGCTGCGCGAGCGTACTGGAGATCACCGCTGTGACAGCCGACGGTGAAGTGCTCAGGTGCACCGAAGAAGAGCATCCCGGTCTGTTCTGGGCGGCACGGGGAGCCGGACCCGGCTTCTTCGCCGCCGTCACCGGCTTCCGTCTCCGTCTGCAGCCGCGTCCGGCCGCACTCGCCACGACCTCCTATGTCTTTCCCCTTACGGCAGTCGGCCCCGTGGCCGACTGGGCCACCGGGACGGCGCGTGATCTGCCCGCGAACGTGGAGCTGTCCTTCCTGCTGGCCGCCGAGAACGCATCAGGCGTGCCGGATGGGCCGTGGCCCGAGGTGGTCGTCGTCACCGCCACCGCGTTCGCGAACTCGCACGCTGAAGCCGTGGACGCCCTGCGTCCGCTGCGGAGTTGCCCTCTCTCCGAACCGGCGCTGTCCCGACGGCTCGATGAGCCGACGTCTCTTGCCGTTCTCTACGACGCCTCCATGGACCTGTGGCCCGAGAAGCACCGCTACGCGGCCGACACGCTGTGGTCGCACGAGGGCTACGCTTCGCTCCTGGCGAAGCTGGGTGACGCGGTCGCCCGAGCCCCCTCCGGGAAGTCCTTCGTGCTGGCACCCGTCTCACCGGTCTCGCGGGAGGACGAGTTGCTGCGGAACATGGCGTTCTCCGTGCTCGGAGAGAGCTACGTCGTGCCGTACGCCGTCTGGACCGATCCCGCGCATGACGACGTCAACGTGCACTGGCTGCGGGACGCCATGCACGCGGTGGAGCCGTTCGGGGCCGGTCACTACATCGCCGAAGCCGACCTGACCGCCGACCCGTCCCGGGCCCGGCGGTCGTTCACGCCTGCCGATTGGCAACGCCTGCGATCTTTGCGGGCGGAGTACGACCCGCAGGGTCTCTTCTTCTCCTACCTGTCCGCCTGAGGGGCCTGGCGCCCGGAGCAAGCCTCGACGGCCGCCCCGTGACGACGGTGTCTGAGCCTTCAGCTTGGGAAGCGACGGCGCTTGTGTGCCCACATGGCTATTGACCTGCGCAGATCCCCTGTGCTTCCCTCCCGTGAGGGCCTGGGGGGAACGCTGTTGACTGCGGCTGTCCGCTCTGAAGGGCACACCAAGGGCACGGGTGGCGTGCAGGGGCGGGCTGAGGGGGGATGAGGTGTCTCGGGGCTTTGGGAGACGCATCGGGACTGCGGGCGAAGTGACCACTCCGCCCATGCGCACACCTCGACCGGACCTGCCCCGACGACGGGCGGGACTCTGGGCCGTGGCGGGTGCCGTGGCCCTCGGATTCCTCATCGTGCTGGAGTTCGCCGCGCGTCGCTACGGCCTGCCAGGGCCGATCACCAACCAGGTGCGGGAGGTGGTGGCCGCCCCCAAGTCGGGCGGCCTGTTGTACGCCGCCATGGCGTTGACGATGGTGGTCCTCACCTGGCGGCAACGGTTCATCGCGGTGGGTGCGGCGATCGGTATCGATATCGCCTTCTTGCTGGTCCGGTGGGCGGTGGACGCCGAGACGACCGGCGGCCACCCCTTCGGCAACGGCGCGTTGTGGGTGATTCTGGGCTGCGCGGTCATCGCTGTCACTCGCCGCACCGGCCAGGAACGTGTCCTGCTGCTGAAGGGCGTCGGACTGGGCCTGCTGCTGATGGCCGGCCGCAAGACAGGCGACACATGGCTGCTCATCACCTCGAAGACCCGCCCAGCGGTGCTCGACCAGTACGTGGCAACAGCCGATCACGCGCTGGGCGATCCGTCGTGGCTGGTGGGCCGGGTTGTCACGGCCACCGGCCCCATCGGCTTCAATTTCCTCGACACCGTCTACGGTCAGCTCGCGGTGGCCGCGGTCGTCGTCGCGCTGTACCAACTGCGGGGCGTGGCGGTCGAGCGCCGCTTCCCGGGCCATCACCTGGTGCGCACCTTCCTGGTGGTCGGCCTTCTCGGGCCGGCCTTCTACATGATCTTCCCGGTGGTCGGACCGATCTTCGCCTACGGCACCGGCACCGAGTACTGGGCGCCGATCAGCCTGTGGTCGCCGGACATTCCGTCCAGCGGGCACTGGGCGGTGGCCGACCTGTGGCCGCAGACGCCGCCACCGGTCGATGCCCCGCACCCCATGCCGTTCGACGGGATCACCCCGCGGAACTGCATGCCCAGCCTGCACACGGCGTGGGCTGTCGTGATCTTCATCCATTCCCGGAAGGGCCCGCGCGTTCTGCGGTACGCGGGCACGTTCTG
Source organism: Streptomyces sp. NPDC001231 (assembly GCF_042896885.1). Taxonomy (NCBI): domain Bacteria; kingdom Bacillati; phylum Actinomycetota; class Actinomycetes; order Kitasatosporales; family Streptomycetaceae; genus Streptomyces; species Streptomyces sp. NPDC001231. The sequence goes on along the minus strand of NZ_JBIAXS010000007.1, from coordinate 70,851 downwards.
GCTGATCGCCACGCTCACCGCAACGCTGGGGTTCGGCTACCACTACGGCGTGGATCTCATCTCCGGCGTGGTGTTCGCGCTCACGATCGAGGCAGCTCTGCGGTCGCTCGACCGCGGCTGGGACCGATCAGGGATCCGGCTGGTCGCTTACGGAGCAACGGTCTTCACCGCGCTGTTGGTGTCCTACCGCTTCCTGCCGTTGGAGATGGCCGAGCATCCGTGGGTGTCCGGACCACTGCTCATGCTGGCGATGACCTCCGTGGTCTACGGCTACGTACGGACCACAGCGGCGTGGCAACCGACGACCGCACCGGCGCGACAACCGGTCCCTCAGCCGGAACCGATCTGAATCGTGTTGCACGCCACCATCAGGCCCGGTCCCGGGTCCGGCCGCTGCCCGCGCCAAGCCGTTCAAGCACGGATCACGAGCTGCGGGTCCGTTCAGCTGAAGGGAACGGCGTCCGCCGGGGCGGTGTGCCAGTTGGTGACGATCGGGTCTTCGACAGTGATGGTGCCGACCGGCAGGGAAACCGGGTTGGGGTCGTCGTCACCGACACCGACGATGATGAAGTCCAGTTCCTTGCCACCGTTTCCGTTGGTGGTCTTCGGGTTCACCCCGGCGTAGGCGGTGGTGCTCCCGCTCAGCTTGATCTGCTTGCCGGCGGTCTGCTCCGCGGGACCCGCCTGGGTGCCGTCGGATCCGAACGCCACGGTCGGAAGCGCGGCGGGCAGGTAGCAGGTGATCCCCGGCTTCGCCTTGGCGATGATCAGGATGTATCCGCCGGCCTGGGTCTCGGACCTGGTGCTCCAGGAGATGTCGTTGGCGCCGCAGCTCTGCCCGACCGGCTCCCGCTTGCCGTTGCCGGTGTCGGCGCCGGAGCCGGCCGCGTCCTCGGTTCCCCTGCCCGTCGCGTTGGAGCCCTTGTCGCTGCTCCGGCCGCTGCCCGCGGCCGACGAGCCGGACGGGGTGGCCGCATCACCGACGGGGGTGGCGGACGAAGAACCCTGCGCGGCGCCGGTGTCCGTGGCCGCGTCCCCGTCCTGGCATGCGGTCATCAGCATGGCGCCGCCCACGATGGCTGCGGAGACGAGGAAGGCCCTGCGACGGTTTGCGGACATGAAATCCCCCTGGGTACTCAGTAGTTGAGGTCGAAGCCGTGTCGGCTCCCGGTGGTCACCTGATCACTATGAGGGGGCAGCGAGCCGAAGGGATCCCGGCGCCGTCGTTCCAGGACAACGCTGTCACAGACCGGTGACATGATCACGAGGAGCATGGTGATGCTCCGTCACTTTGATTCGCGTCACGACGACCGAGAGGAGATCGGAGACTACGACGAGTATGGGAGCCGGTAGACGGGGATCACGTCGAAAAGCCCCTCGGGGTTCTCCCACGGGTGATGTTCCATCAGGTACTTCCCCAGTTCCGGGTACTGCTCCTCGGTCGTGGTCAGCAGCAGCCTCCACTCCTCGCGCTCCCCGAACTCGCCAAGGTGCCAGAACATCGACACCACGGGGCCGATGATCTGGGAACCGGCGGCCAGACGCCCCTGGACTGCACCCCTGGCGAGGGCGACGGCTTGTTCACGTTCCGGCATGGCGATCGACAACTGCAGGTACTCAGTCTCGTCCTCAGGCTCAGTCATACGGGGAGCCTAGCGATCAGGCGGCCGTCTGTGACCAGGGAACTCAGTCGGCTAGGACACGCCGCTGCCCTGCCGATTACCACCCGTGTACTGGCCCACCGCCATCACGATGAAGCCGATCAGCATAAGCGCGATGCCGGCCTCCCACTCCTGGACGCCCGGCCAGCTGATCACCAGCCCGAAGACCACTTGCCAGCACAGGCCGAAGGCAACCACCAACTGCCCCCAGCCGTAGAGGCGAACGCGGCCAACCGAACGCCGGTTCCAGGGGAGCACCCAGCCACGGGTAACCGCCGCTACGCCCGAGGCAGCGATGAGCAACGCCACCAGAACAGAAGGTACGGCGAGATAGAGCTTCATGGTCCCTCCCTGCGCGCCGGCCCCACACCGACGCCGCCGTGATCATGACACCCGCCGCACGCCGCGTCCACGCGCTTCCGTAGCCCACGACCCTCCTGATCGGCCGGACGGTCCTGGCAACGCCAAGGGCGGCCCCCACCTCACGCCAATGAAAGGGGTGTACGCGCACCTCATGCCCAGTAGCCGGGACCGCGCCCGGAAGGCTCTCGGGCAGGCGCTCCGGCCGCAAGGCTCGGGGGACTGAGGGCCCACAGTGGGCCCGGGCCGTGAAAATGCCCCCGATCCGCACCATAAGCGCGGGACGGGGGCATGATCACGCCACTTACTTCTTCTTGCCCTGGTTCTTGACCGCCTCGATGGCGGCTGCCGCGGCGTCCGGGTCGAGGTACTTGCCGCCCGCGGTGACGGGGCGGAAGTCGGCGTCGAGTTCGTAGTAGAGGGGGATGCCGGTGGGGATGTTGAGGCCCGCGATGTCGGCGTCCGAGATCTGGTCGAGGTGCTTGACCAGGGCGCGGAGGCTGTTGCCGTGGGCGGCGACCAGGACCGTGCGGCCGGACAGGAGGTCGGGGACGACCGAGTCGAACCAGTACGGGAGCATGCGGACGACGACGTCCTTCAGGCACTCCGTCTGCGGGCGCAGCTCCGGCGGGAGGGCCGCGTAGCGCGGGTCGGAGAACTGGGAGTACTCGGCGTCGCGGTCCAGCGGCGGCGGCGGGGTGTCGTAGGAGCGGCGCCACAGCATGAACTGCTCCTCGCCGAACTCCTGAAGGGTCTGGGCCTTGTCCTTGCCCTGGAGAGCACCGTAGTGGCGCTCGTTCAGGCGCCAGGAGCGGTGGACCGGGATCCAGTGGCGGTCGGCGGCCTCCAGCGCGAGCTGGGCCGTGCGGATCGCGCGCTTCTGGACGGAGGTGTGGACCACGTCGGGCAGCAGGCCGGCGTCCTTCAGCAGCTCACCGCCGCGGACTGCCTCCTTCTCGCCCTTCTCGTTGAGGTTGACGTCCACCCAGCCGGTGAACAGGTTCTTCGCGTTCCACTCGCTCTCGCCGTGGCGGAGCAGGATCAGCTTGTACGGTGCGTCGGCCATGCCTCAGAGCGTAATCCACGCATTCGGCCGCCTGCCCCGGCGCCCAGCAGGCGGACGGCGGGCGGACAGCGGGCGGACGGCCACCCCGCAGCGGTGTCCGACAGTTGACGGCTTCTGCTAATTGAGTGGTGCCGCACACCCCCCTCCTCGTAAGTTGTGCTCGCTCCTTCAGCCGCTTACATCCCCGGGGGGTCGTCCATGTCCGTCGCCAGTCTCAGACGTGCCGCCCGCGAGACCGTCTCCGGGCTTCCCCGTGAGTTCTGGTGGCTGTGGACCAGCACCCTCGTCAACCGGCTGGGCGCCTTCGTCGCCACGTTCATGGCGCTGTACCTGACCCTCGGCCGCGGTTACTCCGCCTCGTACGCCGGTCTGGTCGCCGCGCTGCACGGGCTCGGCGGGGTCGTCTCCTCGCTCGCCGGTGGCGTGATGGCCGACCGGCTCGGACGGCGGCCGACCCTGCTCGTCGCCCAGGCCTCCACCGCCGTGTCCGTCGCGGCGCTCGGGTTCGTCCGGGATCCCGTCGCCATCGCCGCCGTCGCCTTCCTCGTCGGCATGGCCAGCAACGCCTCCCGGCCCGCCGTACAGGCGATGATGGCCGACATCGTGCGTCCCGAGGACCGGGTCCGCGCCTTCTCCCTCAACTACTGGGCGATCAACCTCGGCTTCGCCGTCTCCTCCATGGCGGCCGGCTTCATCGCCGAGTACAGCTATCTCGCCGGCTTCCTGATCGAGGCCGCGATGACGCTGGCCTGCGCGATCGTCGTCTTCCTGAAGGTGCCCGAATCCCGGCCGGACCCGGACGCGCACGTGAGCCACGAGGGCGGCGACGCCGTCCGGCTGTGGACCGTCCTGCGGGACGGGCGGTTCATGGGTGTCGTCGGGGCGTCCTTCCTGATCGCCGTCGTCTTCCAGCAGGGGGCGGTCGGGCTGCCGGTCGCCATGGGCCGGGCCGGGTTCACACCCGCCGACTACGGCATGGCCATCGCCGTCAACGGGGTCCTGATCGTCGCCCTGCAGATCCCGGTCACCCGTTTCATCGAGCACCGGGACCCCGGGCGGCTGCTGATCGTCTCCGCCCTGCTCGCGGGGTACGGCTTCGGGCTCACGGCGTTCGCCGGATCGGTCGGCGTGTTCGCGCTCACGGTGTGCGTGTGGACCCTCGGCGAGATGATCAACGCGCCCACCCAGACCGGGCTGGTCGTCCGGCTCTCCCCGGTGCAAGGGCGCGGGCGCTACCAGGGCGTCTACACCCTGTCCTGGTCGGTGGCCGCCCTGGTCGCGCCGCTGATGTCCGGTGCCGTCATCGACCGGCTCGGCGCCGAGTGGCTGTGGGGCATGTGCGCGGCCGTCGGCACGGCCGCCGCCCTCAGCTACTGGGCCCTGATGCGCCGCCTGCCGAAGGCCGAGCCGACCACCGTGGAGTCCCGCACCGAGCCCCGTACCGAGGTCGGCACGGCGTGAGGCCGACAGGCGCGGCCGTCGCCTAAGGGTGCATCCGCGCACCCTTCAGCACCTTGTCCACCGCGTTGCGCGGGCCGTGGACAGCGAGGCCCACGAGGTCCAGCTCGCCGGTCGGCACGGCCCGGACCGCGGCCCGGTTGTCGCGGTCGTTGCCGGTGGTGAACAGGTCGGAGGTGAAGACGGCGCGCGGCAGGGACCGGGACAGGGCCCGCCCGTGCGCCGCGGTCAGCGTCTCCTTGGTGCCCTGGAAGACCAGCACCGGCTGGCGGAACATCGGCAGGTACGGCACCTCGTCGGCGTCCTCGTACGGCTCCCCGATGATCTCCGGGACCGTCGTGCCGAGGCCGCTGACCAGGAACGCGGTGACGTTCAGGCGCTGCCAGGTCTCCAGGTCCTCGCGCAGCAGGACGGCGATCTTGGTGTCGAAGCGGATGGGCTGCTCGTCGTTCATGGGACGAGACTCCCGAACGCCGTACCGCGCCGTCTTGTACGTTCTTCGCATGGCCCCGCAGCGGAACGTCTCCGCCTGGCGCCCGCGTGTCCCGGGCGTCGTGGAGGTGTTCCACGCGCACTTCACCGAGTACGCCTATCCGATGCACGTGCACGAGGCGTGGACGCTGCTGATCGTGGACGACGGCGCCGTTCGGTACGACCTGGACCGCCACGAGCACGGCACCCCGCACGACACCGTGTCCCTGCTGCCGCCGCACGTCCCGCACAACGGCTCGCCCGTCGGCCCGGGCGGCTTCCGCAAGCGGGTGCTGTACCTGGACGCCACCCACCTCGGCGACGAGCTCATCGGGGCGGCCGTGGACGGGCCGGACCTGCGCGATCCGGTGCTGCGCCGGCGGGTCGGGCAGGTGCACACCGCGCTCGCCCTGCCCGGTGACGAGCTGGAGGCGGAGAGCCGGCTGGCGCTCGTCGGCGAGCGGCTGCGCGCCCATCTGCGGCCACGGCTCGCCGTGGGGGCCCCGCGCCGCGACCCCGCCCTCGCCCGCCGGCTGCGCGAACTGCTCGACGAGCGGGTGCCACAGGGCGTCACGCTCGCCGAGGCCTCGGCTCTCGTGCAGGCCCATCCCACCCATCTGGTACGGGCGTTCAGCGGCGCGTACGGCATCGCTCCGCACCAGTACCTGATGTCCCGCCGGGTGGACCGCGCCCGCAGGCTGCTGCTGGCGGGGCAGAAACCGGCCGAGGTGGCCGCCGAGACCGGCTTCTACGACCAGGCCCATCTCACCCGGCACTTCAGGAAACTCGTGGGGGTGACTCCGGGGCGGTACGGCCGCGGGACCTCGCACGGCAAGAACGGGAAGTGACGTGATCCCGCGGCCGCGGCGAGGGCGGGGTCAGTCGGCCGGACGCTGGGTCAGGTGCGCGAACGCCTCGAGGTTGCGGGTCGATTCGCCGCGCGAGACGCGCCAGTCGTACTCGCGGCGGATCGCCGAGGTGAAGCCGAGCTCCAGCAGGGTGTTGAAGCTGCCGTCGGCCGCCTCCAGGACCTGGCCGAGCAGCCGGTCGACCTCGTCGGTGGTCACGGCGGCCAGCGGCAGCCGGCCGGTGAGGTAGACGTCACCGAGCTGGTCGACGGCGTAACTCACCCCGTACAGCTTGAGGTTGCGCTCCAGCAGCCAGCGGTGGACGGCGGGCTCGTTCTCGTCGGGGTGACGGATGACGAAGGCGTTCAGGGACAGCGAGTGCCGGCCGACGATCATCGACAGGGTGGTCGACAGCTTGCGGGTGCCGGGGAGCTTCACGACGTAGTTGCCGGACCGCGGGCTCTCCCACTCCAGTTCGGCGCCCTTGAGGACGTCCTCGACGACCCGCGTCGCGCGCTGCTGCTCCGCCTCACCCATGGCACCCGTGGCGCTACCCATGGGGCGAGCGTACGCGACGCCGGTGGGCCTGCAACGCGGCCGTGTACACGTCGGCCGTGGCCGCCGCCGACGCGTCCCAGCCGAAGGACCGCGCGTGCCGGGCGGCGGCGGTGCCCATCCGGTCGGCGAGGTGCGGGTTGTCCGCGAAGCGGCGCAGCAGGTGCGCGTAGTCGGCCGGGTCGTGGCCCTGGACCAGGAATCCGGTCTCGCCCTCCCGTACGGCCACCGGCAGCCCGCCGACCGAGGCGGCAAGGACCGGGGTGCCGGTCGCCTGCGCCTCTATCGCGACCAGGCCGAAGGACTCGCTGTAGGAGGGCATGACCAGGACGGACGCGGCCCGGAACCAGTCGGCGAGCCGGTCCTGCCCGACCGGCGGGCAGAACCGTACGACGTCGGCGATGCCGAGCCGGGCGGCCAGCTTCTGCAGGCCCTCCGGCTTGGCGAGGCCGCTGCCGCTCGGGCCGCCGACGACGGGTACGACGATGCGGGAGCGCAGCTCGGGCCGCTGGTCGAGGAGGACGCCCACGGCCCTCAGCAGCACGTCGGGGGCCTTGAGCGGCTGTATACGGCCGGCGAACAGCGGGATCAGGGCGTCCTGCGGCAGGCCGAGGCGGGCGCGGGCGGCGGCGCGGCCGTCACCGGGGCGGAAGCGGGTGAGGTTCACGCCGGGGTGCACGACGGCGACCTTGGCGGGGTCGGCGCTGTAGTGCCGTACGAGTTCGCCGGCCTCCTCGTCGGTGTTGGCGATCAGCCGGTCGGCGGCGGCGACGATCTGGGTCTCGCCGATGACGCGGGCGGCGGGCTCGGGGGTGTCGCCCTCGGCCAGGCTGGCGTTCTTGACCTTGGCCATGGTGTGCATGGCGTGCACCAGGGGGACGCCCCAGCGCTGGGCGGCGAGCCAGCCGACGTGGCCGGAGAGCCAGTAGTGGGAGTGGACGAGGTCGTAGTAGCCGGGGCGGTGGCCGGCCCAGGCCTGCATCACGCCGTGCGTGAAGGCGCAGAGCTGGGCGGGCAGGTCTTCCTTGGCCAGGCCCTCGTAGGGGCCGGCGTCGACGTGCCGGACGAGGACGCCCGGGGCGAGTTCGACGGCGGGCGGCAGGTCCCCCGCGGTGGCGCGGGTGAAGACCTCGACCTCGACGCCCTGGGCGGCCAGACGCTGGGCGAGCTCCACGATGTAGACGTTCATGCCGCCGGCGTCGCCCGTGCCGGGCTGGTGGAGCGGTGAGGTGTGCACGGAGAGCATGGCGACGCGCCGGGGCCGGCGGTGCAGTCGCAGCCGCGGGGGTGCCGTCGGGGAACGACGCCCGAGCCTGCTGACGTACTGGCTCACGTGGCGTTCCTCCTCGTTGCGGGCATGCCGGACGGGGGGCGCCGAGCGCCCTCCAAGACCCAACGCCGGAGCACCTGACTCCATTTCCGCTAGCGGTTCCTTTGCCCAATCATTACCGGCCCTCGCTCAACCGTTCGATCCTGGGGCGCGTGACGCATGCGCGCCGAGCGCCCGGAGGTGCTACGGGTGCCGCCCGGGCACGGCGTGACACACCCACGCGCGACCAGCACCGCGACCGCACTGCGGGTACCGCAGATCCAGGGCGTGACGCACGCGCGCGCAACCTGACGGAGCGGCCGCGCGACACGACTCGCCCACGTCGTGGCGACGCCACACGTGACGCGCCCCCGCCACCAGCGGAGCCCCCGCCGCGCGACGCGATGCCCCTCCCGCGTAAGGCGCTGCGGCCAGCGCACGGCGGCGACCGCACGCGCCCCGCGCCGCGACCGCCGGAACGGCGCCGCACGCGGCACCGCGACGCCCCCCGGTGGCAGGGCAACCGACGCGCGGTGCCGCACCCGTCCGCGGCCTGCAACGACTGCCGGATGGGCGCGGCACGTATGCCGCACGGCACGCCGCGCCCATCCCGTCGGCACGACAGCCCGAGCCCCCTGGCACGCAACGCCCGCCGCGCGGCGCGCCACAAGCACCGCGCACAGCAGCTGCCGCAGGCGCGGCAGGCCTGCCGCATGCGCACGCCGCGCCTGCCGCATGGGCACAGCAGCCCGAGCCCTCTGGCCCGCAACGCCCGCCGCGCGGCGCAACGCCCATCCCGCGCGACCTCGGCACCCGACACACGCGGCACCCGCCTGCGACGCGCCCCTGGAACGTGGCGCGGCACGCCTGCCGACGGGCACGACAGGCCGAACCAGAGGACAAGCAGCACCCACCACGCGGCTCAACGCACACCCCGGAGGGTGCCGCGCCCGCGTGCGCCGCGCGGCCCGACCGCCGGAACGGCGCGGCGCGCGTGCCGCATGGCTCGCCGTGCCTGCCGCATGGCCACGGCGGCCGGTGCCGCCTGGTTGGCCGGCGGGTTCGGCCGGGCGCGCACGGTCGGCGCGCCGCGTCCAGGTCGAGGGGGCGAGCGGGCGCGGTGGCGGGGCTCCGGCGCGGTACGTCCGTGCGGTCGGGGCCGGCGGGCGCCATACCCTCGTATGCATGACATCCCGCGCAGCGACCCTCCCCCACTCTCGGCTTCGCTCGAGCGGGGGGACCCCCGTCGTGGGAACGGTGACGCGCGGGACGACCAACCCCAACCGGCTCCGCCGCATGGACCGCTGGATCGCGGCCGTGCACGGCGCCGAGTTGCGCCGGGCCGCCGATCCGGTGGCCGTCGACCTCGGCTACGGCGCCGCCCCCTGGACGGCGGTCGAACTGCTGCACCGGCTGCGCACCGCCGCTCCACGCGCGCGCGTGGTGGGCGTCGAGATCGAACCGGCCCGGGTCGCGGCCGCGAAGCCGTACGAGCGCGACGGGCTCGTCTTCCGGCACGGCGGCTTCGAGGTGCCCGTCCCGCAGCGTCCGCACCTCATCCGCGCGGCGAACGTGCTGCGGCAGTACGACGAGGAAGAGGTCGCCGCCGTCTGGGAGCGGCTGCGCGCGCGGCTCGCCCCGGCGGACGGGCACTCACGCGGAGGCCTGCTGGTCGAGGGCACCTGCGACGAGATCGGCCGCCGGCACGTGTGGGTCGCGCTCGGCCCGGAGGGCCCCCGCACGGTGACCTTCGCCACCCGCCTCGGCTCCCTGGACCACCCGTCAGACCTGGCCGAACGCCTCCCGAAGGCGCTCATCCACCGCAACGTCCGCGGCGAGCCGGTGCACGCCTTCCTGCGCGACTTCGACCGCGCCTGGGCGAGCGCCGCGCCGTACGCCTCCTACGGTGCGCGCCAGCGTTGGATCCGCACGGTGCGCGACCTGGCGGCCGACTGGCCGGTGACGGACGGCCCGGTGCGCTGGCGGCAGGGCGAAGTGACCATCGACTGGCGGGCGTTGGCGCCGCGCGACTGACCGGCGACCACCCCGCGGCGGCCCGCGCAACGGCCCACGCGAATGACCGACGACCGCCCCGCAGCGGCCCGCGCAACCGACCGACGGCGGCCCGTGCATCCGCCGTGACCTGCGGGGAACGATCCTTGCGGATCGTTCGTCACACAGACGGGGAGATCGCAGGGAGATCGCCGCACCTCTGTCGCTTTGCGCCGAGTCGTGGCACGATCGCCCGAGCGTCCGGATGTTACTGACGGTTAATCAGCTGGGGGGCGGAGTATGGGACGGCGCAGACACACCGTGCTCGCGGCGGCCGTGACCGTGGTCTGCGCGGTCACGCTGCTGGGAGCGCCGGGCACCGCGTTCGCGCGCGCACTGCCGGACCCGGCCCCGTCCGCCTCCCCCGCTCCCTCGCCCTCCCCCTCCGTCACGCTCGCGCCGGACAAGGACCTCCAGGACGTCCGCGCCAAGCTGGACAAGCTGTACCACGACGCGGCCGTAGCCACCGACGCCTACAACCTGGCCAAGGAGAGGGCGGAGAAGCAGTCCGCCGAGATCACCGACCTGACCCGGAAGATCGCCGACGAGCAGCGGAAACTGGACGGTCTGAAGGACCGCGCCGGCGCCGCGGCCCGCGACCAGTACCGCACGGGCGGTCTGCCGCCCGAGGTCCAGCTGATGCTGGGCAACGACCCGCAGGACTTCTTCGACGGCGCCGGCCGGGTGCTCCAGGGCCAGCGGGCGACCAAGGGCCTGATCGAGGAAACGGCCCGAGTCCAGCAGGACTTGAAGCTGTACGCGGACGACGCCGCCGACCGCTGGCAGAAGCTGGAGGCGGGCCGCAAGGCCAAGGCCGCGGCGAAGAAGCGGATCAAGGAGCGGATCAAGGAGGCCGAGCAACTCGAGGCCACGCTGGAGAAACGGCAGCGCGAGCGCCTCGCCGAACTGGAGCGGCAGGCCGCCGACCAGGCGCAGTCGGCCTGGCTGGGCACCGGAATCCTCGACGAGCTCAACGGCAAGGCGTCCGCGGCGGGCAAAAAGGCGGTCGAGTTCGCCACGGCCCAGCTCGGCAAGCCGTACGAGTGGGGCGCCGAGGGCCCCGCGACGTACGACTGCTCGGGACTCACCTCCCAGGCCTGGTCGGCGGCCGGGAACCCCGTCCCGCGCACCTCGCAGCAGCAGTGGAAGCAGCTGAAGCGCGTGGACATCGAGGACATGCGGCCCGGCGACCTGATCATCTACTTCGGTGACGCCAGCCATGTCGGGATGTACGTCGGCGACGGCACGATCGTCCACGCCCCGCGGCCGGGACGCACGGTGACGCTCGCCGGGGCGGGCTCGATGCCGATCCTGGGCGTCGTACGGCCCGACGCGGACTGAGACTCCATGCCCCGGCCGGCCCCCGGTGACCCCGGCCACGTGACCGATCGCACCCCCGGCCGCCGCCAAACCCACGGGAGACGTGACCTTCGTCATTCCGTCCCCGGCGGCGTCGTGTCCAACTCCGGCAGGGATCGCGGCATATGACGGCGGCGAAAGCCGGAGCGGCGTGCCTCACACCATTCCCCCACGGCGCCGACTACCGCTAATGTCCCCGTCGGCGGCGCGAGGTCCCTCGTACCCGCCATGCCCTCGGGGGGAGGGAAGGAACCCAGGACAATGCCCGTGCCCGTACCGCGGCAGAGGACAGTCCCGGCCGCGGAGTGCGACCAGACGCAGACCGCGTCCCACGGCGACGGCACCTCCGCAGCACACGCCCCGCGTAAGGAAGCAACGGTCGAGAAGGACAACCGCGCCGGCACCCAGGCCACCAGCACACAGCTCACACTGCTGCTGATCGAGGACGACCCGGTCGGCTCGCCGATGGTGCCCGAACTGCTCGACTCGTCCGGCAAGCCGATCCGCGTGCGCAGGGCCCGCAACCTCACCGAGGCCGAGCGGCTGCTCACCGACGACGTCCACTGCATCCTGCTGGACCTCGCGCTGACCGCCCCCGGCCGGTCCGCGGGCGACGGCGACGAGCTGGCCGTGCTCAGGCACGTGCTCGAACTCGCGCCCCGGCACGCCGTCCTCGCGCTCACCTCCTCCGGTGACGCCGAACGCGCCGCCCAGGCGGTGCGGGTCGGCGCCCAGGACTACCTGTTCCGCGACGAGCTGGACGGCCGGCTGCTCAGCCGTGCGATCCGGTACGCGGTGGAGCGCAAGCGCTCCGACACGGCCGAGCGCAGGCTCGCCGAGGGCAGGCTGCGCGCGCAGGAGAACCGGCGCCTGGAGCGTGGCCTGCTGCCGACCCCCCTGCTGGACGGGTCGACGCTGCGCTTCGCCTCCCGCTACCGCCCCGGCCGCTCGCGCGCGCTGCTCGGCGGTGACTTCTACGACGCCGTCCGCACCCCCGACGGCACCGTGCACGCCATGATCGGCGACGTCTCCGGGCACGGCCCCGACGAAGCGGCGCTGGGCGTGGAGCTGCGTATCGCCTGGCGGGCTCTCACCCTGGCTGGGCTGTGCGGGGACGAGCTGCTGGGCACGCTCCAGCAGGTGCTGGAGCACGAGCGCTCCGACGACGAGATCTTCGCGACGCTGTGCGCGGTGGACATAGCGCCCGACGGGCGCCGCGCGGGACTGTGCCTGGCCGGTCACCCGTCACCGCTGGTGATCACTCCCGGCAAGCCCGCCCGGCTGCTGCCGTACGAGAACAACGGCCCCGCCCTCGGCCTGCTGCCCGGCGCCCGCTGGCCCCGGATGCAGGTGGAGCTGGGCGCCGAGTGGAGCCTGATGCTCTACACCGACGGCCTGATCGAGGGCCGGGTCGGGGAGGACGGTGACCGGCTGGGCCAGGACGGCATGGTCGAGGTGGTCCGCCGCCAGCTCGACCAGGGTCTGCGCGGGGAGGGACTGCTGCGGGCGACGGTGAACGAGGTGCGCGGACTCAACGGCGGCGAGCTCACCGACGACGTGGCGGTGGTCCTGCTGGACCGGGAGCCGTAGGCAACCGGTCCGGAGTCGGCCGGGGGCCGGGGCGCCGGCCGGCGGTTCACCGACCGCCGTTGTAGGGCCCGTACGGGCCGTCGCTGCTGCTGCCGCGGCGGCGCCCCCACCCGTTCCCGCCGGAGACCTGCTTGAGCGCGGGCCGTACGTCGACGATGTAGACGATGCTCGCGATGACGCCGATGATCGGCAGGAACGAGAAGATCGAGAACAGGTAGCTCACGGCGAGCGCGATGCCCAGGATGATCAGCCAGAAGATCTTGTTCTGCTTGTCGGCCGCGCGGAAGGCGTCCTCGCGCCGGAACGCGGCGTCGAACAGCCCGAACGCGGCCAAGGCCATCAGGACGATCTTCAGAATCCCCAGGAGCCCCTGGAAGCCCAGCATCAGCATGTTGCCCACCGCCCGTTCTCTCCCGATTCCTACGCGGTCACCGTACCCGTAGAACGGGCCGGACACCCCAAGGGTGCCCGGCCCGGGTGCCCATCGCCCATACGGGTGAGGCGCTCCGGCGTGTCGCCGCCTGCCCGGCGCCGCCTGCTCGACGGGCCGCATCGCCGCCTGCTCGACGGACCGGATCGTCGCCTACTTGGCGGGCGGGGTGGGCTTCTTCGCCGTGGGCGGGGTCTTGCGCACGACCGGACCCTTCTTCGCCTGGTTCTTCCTGGCCGTGATCGGCGTGGCCCCGGCCTCGGCGGACTCCTCTTCCTGGACCTCCTTGACCTCGACCGGCTCCGCCTTCGGCTCGGGCTGGGGCTCGACGGCGACGGCGAGCTCCTCGACCCCTCCGGCGATGTCCTCGATGCCCTCGGCCGCCTGACCGCGCCAGGTCTTCACGGCCTGCTCGCCGTGCTCGGCGACCTTCTCGTAGGTCTCGCGGGCCTTGACGGCGTACTCGGCGGCGACGCCGACGCCGCGCAGGGCGAGGTCCTGGGCGCTCTCGCCGAGCTTCTTCAGATCGGCGTCGAGGTTGGTGCCGAGCTTCTTCAGGTCGGTGTCGAGGTAGTTCAGGAAGTCGGTGACCTTGGTCTGGAGGTTCTCCTGCGTCTCCTTGACGCGGACACCGGCCTCCTTGGCACGGGCGGTGGCCCGCTCCTGGACGGCCTTCGGGTCGGTGTTGCGCACCGCGTCGATACGGGCCGGGGCCTCGGCGCGCAGCTGGTCCACCAGGGCGGGCACCTTCTTGGCCTGCTGGAGGGCCAGGTCCGCGGTGCCCGCGGCGAAGTAGAGCGGCGTGGGGTCGCTGAGGGTCTTGCGCAGGTCGTCGGTGATGGCCATGGTGAGAGTTCTCCCGGATCGCTTGTGGCTGAGGGTTTTGGGTTTCCGCGGTGGTCGGGCCGGGCGCCCGGCCCGTACGAGCCGTGACCGTGGGATCGCTGGGATCAGTCGGCCGCCTCCCGCGGATCGGCGTCACTGCCGCCGGACGTACGGATACGGCGCCGCCCGGCGGGGGCGGGCCGGCCGCCGTCCGCCTCGGCGGCGGGGCGGACGGGTATGCAGCCGCCGTCGGCGCCGGTGCCGTCGCCCGCCGCGCGGATGCCGTGGGCGGTGGTGCCACCGGTGTCGCCGGTGCCGCCGTCCTGGGCCGCCCGCTCACCGGAACCGTCCGTCTCGGCGGTCCCGAACCCGTTCTCCTTGCGGAAGGACTCGTAGATCTGGAGCAGCACCTGCTTCTGCCGCTCGTTCAGCGACGGGTCGGAGAGGATGACGGCGCGCGTCTCCACGTCGTCCCGGTCCCGCTCGGCGTCGAGGATCCCGGCCCGCACGTACAGCGTCTCGGCGGAGATCCGCAGCGCCCTGGCGACCTGCTGGAGCACCTCCGCGCTCGGCTTGCGCAGCCCGCGCTCGATCTGGCTCAGGTACGGATTGGACACGCCGGCGGCGTCGGCGAGCTGCCGCAACGACAACTGCGCGTTGCGCCGCTGCTCGCGCAGGTACTCACCGAGATTGCCGACGTTGAGCGATGCCATGCCTCCACCTTGCACCACCCTTGCTAACAATTGCAAGCAACCTGCTTGCAAGAGTGTGTCCCGGTGGTCGGGAACGAGGTTGCCGGGTGCGACGGAACCAGGCGCGAAGGGCCCGGCGCCCCTCCGTGACACAAGATCACGGCTGCCGACGGAGACCCGGGACATGACAGGCACTGCCACTCGATACCTCTATCTCGCCCGGCACGGTGAAGCGTCGGCGGACGAGACGACCCTGACGGAGAGCGGCCGGCGCCAAGCCTCCCTGCTCGGTGAACGCCTCCGGGACACCCCCGTCTCCGCGATCCACCACGGGCCGCTGCCCCGGGCACGGCAGACGGAGGATGCCGTCGTATTCGCGGCAGTGTTCCTCCATGCGCTTGCGGAAGTCGGCGCCGTCCTGCGGGGTGCCGTCGGCAACGACGCGGGACGACACCGTCATCGGCAGGCCGAAGTCGTGCACCAGCATCCGGATGGAGACGCGCCGGGTGGGTCCGGGATTGTCGAAGAGGTCCTCCAGGCGGTGGTACAGCGCGTTGTAGAGCGTCTCGCCCGTGTAGCCGAGGAAGCCGATCTCGACCTTGCGGGCCTGGAAGGCCTCGCTGACGAAGGTCCCCAGTTCACTGGCGTTCCCCAGTGCGCCAGCCGGTACCTCGACCGCCGCGCTCAACTCTCTGACCTGGCCGTAGAGCACGTAGCCGACGAGGCTGAGCAGTGCGCCGCCCAGGTAGGCCTTGCCCTCCAGAGCGTCTCCGACCGGCTTGACGAACTGGGCGATCAGGCCGGTGGTGAAGATGGCGAGCAGCAAAACGCGCGTGATCAGCGGTTCATAGCGCTCCTGCAGTCGGCGCAGCCGTCCGACGCCGCCCTCGTCCGGTGGTCCGGCCCCTGCGTCCATGCGCACCCCTCCCCCGCCCTGCGTCGACCGGGCCGACCGGCCGCCGCATGCCGCGGACAGACCGGCCCCGGTTCTGTCATGCTCTCCTCACGCCAGAGCGCGGGCAAGATAGGGGTTCGCCGTGGCGCGGACGGTCAGGCCGAGTGACCCGGTGGCCGCCGCGAGGGTCATCGCGTAGGAGTCGACGGCTCGGCGGACGTTGGGGGCGTCCAGGCTCGCGCCGGTCACCAGGCGGTCCAGGTCCACATAGGCGGAGCGGACGGTCTCCAGCCGGTGGTACACGCGCCAGTCCTGCCGCCAGCCGGTGGTCTGGTCCGCGGGCAGGAGACGCTCCCAGCGACTGAACAGGCGCGCGCGGATCTCCGAGCGGGTCGGCGTGAGATGCATGTGCCGGACCAGGTCGTACAACGGATCACCGATCAGGGCCATCTCCCAGTCGATGATGGTGAGGGCGCGATCATCTTCGCGGCGTACGAGGTTCCAGGGGTTCAGGTCACCGTGCAGGAGCGCCGGACGGCGGGGGCTGATCGAGTACCGGGAGAGGATCTGCTTGAGCCGGGGGGCATCGGGCAGGCCGAGAAGACGGGCCAACTGCCGCGACTCCTTGGCCAGTTTGTCCACCATGATCACCAACTGGTCGCACAGCCAGGTGAAGAAGGGCTCCTCGCCCCCGACCGGATCGAGCCACCCGTAGTCCACGCCCGTCAGCGCGTACAGTTGGTCGACGAGCGCGTCCGCCTCGTACGGCCGCAGGCCGAGCTCCGGGTGACTCGGGGGACGGTCGTCGTCCTCGGGCCCGACATACGTGTGGATGGCGCACGGCTCCCCCTGGTGGCTGTGGCCCAGGGCGAGGGCCTTCGGCGCCAACACCGCGACGCCCGACTGCTCGATGGCCCGCAGCACGGCGTGCTCGCTGAGGAAGCTGGGCTCGCGGCGGCAGACGTTCGCCGCCTTGCGGCGCACCACGACCGGGGAGGCGAACCCGGGCACTCTCACCACCGAGTTAAGGTGTGCGGTGCCCTTGAACACCCGGCCGGCCGGGGCCATACCCTCGGCGAGCAGGGCGTGTTCGACGGCGGAGTCGGTGAAGTCGTTCCGCCGCGGGAAGCGCGGGTCCCACGTCCACGAGATCGCCGCCTCCGCCCGGCCCGCGCCGCCGTTCCTCATCGCCGCCCGGGAAGCCCGCCAGCGGAAGAGGACGCGTTCGATCTCCGCGACGCCCGGAACGTTTCTGAGCCCGAGCGGTTCGGCGCCCACCTCCAGCGCCCGGCGCACGCAGGCCGTCGCCTCGTCCAGGCTCTTCTGGTCGAGGGCGTCCTCCAGGCCCTGCGCGGCCCGCATCACATCCGGGTAGACGGACTGCGCCCGCTCGAAGGCGACGTAGTGCCGCAGGTCCTTGGCCAGGCCGTTGACGGCCGCGGGACGGATCCGGGCCGTGGCCTCGGCCCAGGCGTCGACCACTTCGGCCCACTGGTGGCCGGGGTAGCGCATACGGACCAGATGGGTGGCGAGATCGTGCAGCGGGTCGCCGTAGGTGGCCAGCTCCCAGTCGACGCAGATGAGGGCCGGATCACCGCCGTACGCCATGATCAGGTTGTCGCGGTGCAGGTCGGCGTGGAGCAGGCCGTACGGCCGGCGGGCCATGGCGGGCACCCGCTCGGACAGCTGGATCAGGGCGTCCTCGGGGATGCCCAAGGCCGCGAACAGGCCACCGAAGACATGCCAATTGGGCTGCTTGATCTGCCGGTCGGCAAGCCGTGCCAGCGTCTGCAGGAACGCCTGGCTGTCCCTGTCGTTCCGGGGCCACTGCGGGGGAAGCGGCGGCAACGCCTCCCTGCGGACCTGGGTCATCCGGGCGAGCAGGTCCGCCAGCGCTTTGACCAGCAGGCTGTCGACCGGCTTGTCGTTGCCGCAGACGCTGGAGAGGGGCACGCCCTCGACGTACCTGTGGATCGCGAAGGAGTCCTGCTTGACCAGGCACTCCGGGACGTTGGGCAGCACCCCTCTGACAGCGTCGAGGATCGCGGCCTCGTTCTCCCAGGTTCTGATCACCACGGGGAGTGCCTGGGCGCGGCGGATCCGAACGGTCACGGACGTGCCGGCCTTCGTGCACAGCAGCCGCGCCATGTGATCCGTCAGGGGGAGCACATGGTTCTGGTTGTGGTGGCCGCTGCTGTACTCGCCCAGCTCGGCGGCGAGCCGTACGAATGCTCGAACGTCACGAAGGGCGCGTTCCCCGAGAAAGGGACGGGGAGGAGGAGGTGCACCCACGGCCGCTCCAGTTGCTCAAGTGCTCAGGCGAGAACATCGGTATGACAAAAGGTACGCTAAACGTCAAATCAGACACGCTGAAGTACGCCTGACGTCGGCACAACGGGTGGTGTGCCCCTACCAGTGCGTCCGGCCTGCGTCGCACCTTCGAGGTCGCCTTGCGCACTACCTCTTGCGTGCTCTACGTGTGAAACGGAGCTGTTGCCCACGTGGTGCGGGCATGCTACAGCACAGCACTGGGGCCGCCGCGTCACTCGGACAGCCAGGTCCACACGGACTCGAACCACGACTGCATCGAGGTCGCGAAGACGGAGTCCGGGGAGTCGGGATCCGCGTCGCGCATGTGATGGGTGAGGGTCGCCCCGAGCCCCAGCACGTCGAGCGCCCTGATATCCTCGCCGGTCTCGAGAACCACGGGCCGCTCGATCACCTCGTACGGCCCGAAGAGGACCTCCACGCCGTTGAGGACGTACAGCTTGAAGGTCGGCGTCAGCGGTACGTGCCGGATCTGCACGTCCACCGCAGGCACAAGCCCCTCGGCCCGCAGCTCGCGCAGTACTTTCCGCAGCGAGTTTGTGTGCCGCTCGGTGATAGCGAGCAGGCGGTTGTGCAGACGGGGGGCGTACTCGTCGTCCATGGCCCTTGGGTAGGGCAGGGGCAACGACGTGGTCGGCAGGAGCATGCGCAGCGAGATGCTCCGGGGCTGGATGGACCCGCTCCGGATCCGTTCCGCCTGGAGCCTGATGTGGGTGTCCAGCGACTCGGATGTCAACGTGTAGACGTCGAGGGCCACTTCCGGCTGTTCGAACGCCTCGCTGATGAGCGGTTCCAGGCTCACGCCCTTGCGTGACCGGGTGGCCTTGGCCGCCGAGGACAGTATCCGCTGGTTCTTGATGACACGGGTGCCGCTGCCCTGCCGGGACTCGGTCCAGCCCTCGTTGGCCAGCTCCCGCAGCACCCGCTGCACGGTGTCCCGGGAGACCCTGAACTCCTCCGCGAGATCACGCTGCGAGGGCAGACGGGAGCCCACCGGATAGGTGCCGTCCGCCATCCGGGCCCGCAGTTCCGCCGACACCCGGCGGAACTCCCTGCCGCCACCGTCGCCCGCCCGCACCTCGCCCACAACCTGACGGTACCGCCGGCAGCCCACCGGCAAACCGACTTTTCACCTCCTCCGGGAGTCATTTTGGCCTGCCGCGTTAATCGATCAGACCGGCAGGGGACATCCATTTCAAGGCAACCAGCCCAATTGGCCTACTAGTTGGCCAGCTCACTGACAAATGGAAGGGTGGGTGGGGAACGTGGTCCAGCTGCAACTGCTCCGGGCCCTGGGGGAGTTCCTCCTGACGCACGAGGTACGGGCCCGGTTGGGCCTGGTGGGACTCGCTCTGCTGGTCGCCGTCACCGTGGGCGTACGCGCCCGCAGTACCGGGCTCGCGGTCGGCGCCGCCATCGTCTTCACGCTCCTGATGACTCAGGCCTGATCATCCGGAGGATCCGCAGGATCGGCTCCAGGGAGTCCACGACCACGGTGGCGCCCGCCTCCCTGAGCAGTTTCTCCTTGCGGGCGTTGCGGGCATAGCCGAGGAAGGACACGCCGGCCCGCAGGGAGGCCTCGTGGTCCGTGGGCGTGTCGCCGATCATCAGGGCCTGCGCGGGGGAGGCGCCCGTGGCGGTCAGGGCGCGGTTCAGGCAGTGCGGGTCGGGCTTGAGGTGCTTCAGGTCGTGGGTGCGTCCGTAGACGTGGGGGGCGAAGCAGGGGTCCAGGTCGCGGCCCGCGAGGTACTCGCGCACCACGAGGGGCGAGTTGTTGGTGGCGATGGCCAGGCGCGAGCCCAGGGCCTTCCAGGTCCGTATCAGCGGGTCGGCGTACGGGGTGGGCATCGCGGAGGCGGCGGCACGCAGTTCCTCCTGGGTCAGCCGTGCCTCCAGCTCCGTGACGAGGTCGCTGCCGGGGTGCCGGCGGTCCACGGCACGCAGGACGACGTGCGGGTCCAGAGACTGCCGTTCGGAGCCGGTCAGCAGGCCGTGCAGGCCCCGGCCCTCAAGCCACCGCACCAGTTCGGTCGCCACCCGCTCCGCCGAGTGCCCGGCGAACAGCCGGCAGATCGGCCCGTCGAAGTCCCAGAGCACGACACGGGCACCCGCGATCAGGTTCCGCAGTTCCTCGGTCTCGTTTCCGGTCTCAGCTGTCACCGATTCGGTCTGCGTCGTATCAGAAGTCACTAGGAGAGTGTCAGATCCGACGTGATGGTTTCCCAGAGGGCGTCGAACCACTTCTGCGATTCCGTCACGAACGCGGCGTCGCGCTGCCCGGTCGCCTGCTCGAAGGAGAACAGCAGGGACTCCGTGCCGAGGACGTCGTACATGTCCAGCGTCCCGTCGTCCGCCCACTCCTCGCGACGGGTGATCATGTAGTACGCGATCAGCGCCTCCGCGCCGTTGAGCAGGTACAGCTTGACCGGCGGGGTGAAGGGCAGCGCGCGGAAGGTGACGCGGACATCGATGCCGTGGGTGGCGCGCAGGGCCTTGAGGTTGTGGCTCAGGACGTGGCCCTGTGCGTTGCGCTGGGCCAGCCAGCGCTGGTGGACCGGGTCGTCCTCGCTCGGCCGGTCCACCGAGATCGGGAAGGCCAGGTCGATGTTGCGGGACGGCAGCAGGATGCGCACGTCGATCGACTCGGGGCGCAGCCGACCCTCGTGGATGAGGCGCAGGGGCTCGCCCACGGCGACCATCAGCGTCTCGGCCGTGAGGCAGGCCGCGTCGATCCTGACCTGCCGGGCGGAGAAGGCCTCCACGAGCCGGGGCGCGAGGCCGACCATCGTCGGCTGCGGCTCCGCGCGGGCGGCGACGGGTGCGGCGACGCGCGGTGGGCTGCCCTTGGTGACGTTGCTGAGCAGGCCGTCCCCCTGGAGCACTCGCAGCGCCTGGCGCACGGCGCCGCGCTCCACCCCGAACTCCCCGGCGAGTTCGGCCTGGGTGGGCAGGCGG
Source organism: Streptomyces sp. NPDC001231 (assembly GCF_042896885.1). NCBI lineage: Bacteria > Bacillati > Actinomycetota > Actinomycetes > Kitasatosporales > Streptomycetaceae > Streptomyces > Streptomyces sp. NPDC001231. The sequence continues at coordinate 49,997 of NZ_JBIAXS010000007.1, read as the reverse complement.
TCGCCCGGCCGGAGTTCGCCGGTGCGGATCCGTTCCCGCAGGGTCTCGGCGATCTCCTGGGGCGAGCTTCTTCTGCTGCCGTTCACGGCCACGCTCTCCTGGGTCACAACCAAACGGTACAACTTTGCTCTATCTAAAGGCAGTTGTTTGACACTTGTTTATAGATAGCAGCCAAGTGGGGACAACTACATCAGAGTTGGTGACCAACTTGATGGAGTTGGTGGAAGTTTTTGCCCGCTCTCCCCGACACCCCCCACGCCCGTCCCGGCCCGCAACCGTCCGAAGGGGGAATCGCCTTGCCTGCTCTCGCTCTTGTGTCAGCCATCTTCGTCATCGGCTTCGAGGAACTCCTGCAGTGGAAGTACGGCGCGATGGGCATGATCGGCCTGCTGCTGCTCACCGTCGGCATCAAGGCCAAGAACCCGACCCTCAGTTCCGTGGGGGCCGTGGTGCTGGCGGTGCAGCTCGCGGGGCCCGCCCTGTGACACACGGATCCCCAGCGTCCGGGCCGCTCCCCGTGGGAGGCGTCAGCTCGTGAGCAGCAGCTCCGAACTGATCGTCTCCCACAGCGCGTTGAACCACACATGCGACTGCTCGACGAAGGTCGTGTCGCGCGGGTCGGCGCCCTGCTCGAAGGCGAAGAGGATCGACCTGGTGCCCTCCGCGTCGTACAGCTCCAGGTGTTCGTGGTCGATCTCCTGCTCACGCCGCCGCAGCGTGTAGTACGCGAAGAGCGCCTCCCGGTCGTTGAGCAGGTACAGCTTGACCGGCGGGGTGAAGGGCAGCGCGCGGAAGCTCACGCGCACGTCGATGCCGTGGGTGGCGCGCAGGGCCAGCAGGTTGTGCTTGAGCACCTGGCCCTGGGCGTTGCGCTGGGCCAGCCAGCGGCGGCGCAGCCGGCCGGCGTCGGAGGCGTCCACCGGCGCGGGGAAGGCGAGGTCGATGTCCCGGCTGGGCAGCAGCACGCGGACGTCGATCTTGGCCGGTTTCAGTCGCCCGGCGTGGATCTGCCGCAGCGGCTCGCCGATGGCCAGGGTGAGCGAGATCGCGGTCAGGCACAGGGCGTCGATCTCGACGTGGGGGGCGCCGAAGGCGGCCGCGATACGGGGCGCGAGCGCGGCCGTGGTGGGCAGCGGCGGGGCGGCGGGGCCGGTCAGGGCCCCCACCGGGCCGGCTGCGACGGTCGCCGGGCTCCCCTTGGACACATTGGTGAGCAGGTGCTCCGACTGGAGGATGCGCAGGGCCTGGCGCACGGCTCCGCGCTCGACACCGAACTCGTCGGCCAGCTTGGCCTGAGTGGGCATGCGCTGGCCCGGCCGCAGCACTCCCGTCCTGATCCGGTGCCGCAGTTCGTCGGCCACCTCGCGGTGTGACCTCTGTGGCCGCTGTGACCTCTTCCGCCCATTGGCGGAGGCGTGTTCCGGGTCCACAACAAAACAGTACAACTTCCCGCCATCTTCCGGCAGTTCGTTGAAAGGTGGTTATGGGTCGCTTCCAAGCGGAGATAACAGCAGTGGAGTTGGTAGCCAACTTGAGCGACATGGCCAAACTTTCCAAGTGTTGGCCACCAGGGTGACGGTTGGAGAACGTACGACCGTGCTCCCTTCCGGAGGGGAGCCGGGAGCTCGGTCGGTCGGAGCGCCAACGGGGAAGCGGCAGCCGGCTGTCCGGCACCGCACGGCACAGCCACAACTGAACAGCCGGCGCGCCGCCGGCACGGTCGGCACAGCCACAACCGAACACACCGCACAGCCACAACTGAAGACCGTCTCGTACAGCCACAACCGAACAGCAAGCTACGGATGCGTCATACCTGTCACCCGCCACCGGCAGGAAGGAGCGCTCAGAACATGTCCGGGCACCAAGGCCGCCTGGACGTACGCAGCAGGGCGTCCGCCCCCCGGGCGGCGCCCGCTCGTTCTTCCCGGACCCGGCCCAGCGCGGCGAGCCGCACCGCAGACTCGTCGCCGAGCCACAGGGTCGCCAACTGAGCCACGTCCAGCGTCAGATCGGCGCTCTCGGTCGTCGGCGTGCAGATCCCTCCGGCGGGCGACGCCTCCAGCCGCCAGCGCCCGCCGGCCATTCCGGCCCGGTCCAGGACCTCCAGCACCAGCGTGCCCGTGCCCTCGTACGTCCGCGCCTCCAGGGCCCGGACGACGTCGAGGATCCGCACCCACAGCCAGTCCGCGTGCGTGGTGGCGGTGGCGGCGCGCGGGTCCGGCAGGAAATGCGGGAGCAGGTCGTCGGGGGCCCGCCAGCCGCTCCTGACCTTCGTGATCCAGTCGATCGAGCACAGATGGAGCCACAGCGCGCGCTCGGCGGCCGGGGTCACCGCGATCAGGTTCTTCACCGTGGCCGTGTTCAGCGGCTGCTTGGCGTCCGACCAGGTCTCGTCGCAGTGGTACACCGCCAGCCCCTCGACCGTGCCGTCCGCCGCGCGGTAGACGGCGTGGAAGGGCTCGGTCCAGGGGCGGCCGTGCGTGCGCAGTGCGCCGGTGGTGACCTGCCACCAGCGCTCGGGGCGGTCGATCGCGCCGGGCTGGGCGCGGCGCAGCCGCTCGTGCAGCTCCGGGCCGAGCTTGCGTACGTCGTCGACGTCCACGAGGTCGACCCGGCCGCCGTCCTCCGGACCCGCCCGGCGCGGGTCGAGTCCGGCCCGGGGCACGTCGATCGTCCACTCGGTCGCCCAGGTGGCCGGCCCGAAGCCGTAGCGGCCGTAGATGGGGTACTCGGCGGCGATCAGGGTCGCCACGACGTCCCCGCGCTCCTTCGCGGCCGCCAGGTCCTGGGCCATCATCCGGGTCAGCAGGCCGCGGCGGCGGTGGGTGGCGGTGACGGTCACGTTGGATATGGCGTCGGCGGGAACGGTCGCGCCGCCCACGGCCGTGAGCTCCTGCGGGAAGGACCGGAACGTCGCCACGCACCGGCCCGCGTCGAAGGCGCCGAGGGTGCGGGACGGCTCGATGTACGTGCGCCGGTCGGCGATCTCAGTGTCGGAGACGCCGGGGGGGCGCAGGAAGCCGGTGTTCAGGGCGCGGACCCAGTCGGGGATCTCGGCGTCGGTGATGGGACGTACGTCGATATCGGGGCTGGCGGCAGTCATGGGGTGACAGTAGGGGGGCCGGGGGCGGGGTGTCGCGGTGTTTTCCTCGCCCCGCCACCCCGATCTCGTCCCGGCCCCGCGCCGTCCCGCAGGAGCTGCTCCGCCGGGATCAGAAGGCCGCCCGGATCTCCCCCACCCGCCGGCCGCCGCCCAGCAGCGGGGCGTGCCCGATGCGTTCGAGCACCGGGGCGTCCAGGCCCATCAGGGTCAGGGCGCGGGCCAGCACCGGGCCGAGGGTCCTCGTGCCACCGTCGTCGATCTTGAAGGCCAGGGCGCGGCCGTCCGGGAGGGCGACGGCCTGGACCGCCTCCGCGCCCATCTTGGACAGGACACCAGGGACCTCGCGCATCAGCCAGGTGTCGGGACGGCGGGTGCCGGCGACGTACTCGGGATGGGCACGCATGGCGTCCGCGACACGGCGCTCGGGGGTACCGGGCGCGGCGAGGACGAAGGCGCGGTAGGCGCGGGCCAGGCCCATCAGGCTGATCGCCGCCAGTGGCGCGCCGCAGCCGTCCGTGCCGACCGCCGCCACCGGCTCGCCCGCCGCCTCCTCCACAACGGTGTGGACGATCCGCTGGAGCGGGTGCTCGGGGTCGAGGTACGACTCGAGCGGCCAGTCGCGCAGCGCGCACGCCGCCAGCATCGCGGTGTGCTTGCCGGAGCAGTTCATCACCACCCGGTCGCGCACCGATCCGGTGGCCAGGTAGGTCTCCTTCTCCTCCGGGTCCAGCGGCAGGTCCGGCGGGCACTGCAACCGCGCCGGGGTCAGCCCGTGCTCGCCGAGCATCTTGTGGACCAGGTCGCGGTGGAAGACCTCCCCGGAGTGGCTGGCCGCCGCGAGCGCCAGGCGCTCACCCGCCAGGTCGAGCCCGGCGCGCAGCACCCCCGCCGCCTGCATCGGCTTGTTCGACGAGCGCGGGAAGACCGGCGCGCTCACGTCCCCCAGCGCGCGTTCCACCGAACCGTCCGCGGCCAGCACCACCAGGCTGCCCCGGTGCCGCCCCTCCACGAACCCCGAGCGGACCACCTCGGCGAGCACCGGCGGCACCGCGTCCGACGCGCCGGACGCGGACGCCGGGGCGGAGGACGGGACTGCGGAGGGGGCTGTGGACGCGGACATCGGCGGTGGCCTTCCGGGCGACAGGCGGAAACAGTGGAACGGGCGAGAACGAGGGAAACCCGCTCCCCGCGCCGGTCCCGGGGTCTGAGCGCCCGTCGCGTCAGATGAGCAGGTCGTCGACTTGCGCCTCCCCTTCACGGTACCTGCGGGCGATCTCCGTGCCGCATCCGTCGGCCGTGCGCTGCAACTGCTGCCGCCGCCCGGACACCTGCTGCTCGTACCGCACGAGCCGCCCCATCGCCGCGCCCAACTCCCGGTCCGTACGCGCCCCGAGGTCCGACAGTTCGACCTCGGCGAGCATCTGGGCGGCCAGCCGCCGGTACTCCTCGCCGTGTGGTGTGCCGAGCGTCACATGCCGGGCGGAGGAGCGCTGCCGCGCGGGCGCGTCCTTGAGGATCTCCGCGAGCCGCCCGACGACGGACCCCTGCTCGGGCGCGGGCACCTGCCCGGCGCCCAGGACGGACTCCGGCCCGCGCCGGGCCAGCTCCGCGCGCAGGATGTCGATCCGCCCCTGAAGCAGCCGCCGCACGTAGCTCAGGTCGGCCTCGTCCCGCTGCGCCTGCCGGCGCAGGCCGCGCAGCTCCGGCAGGCTCAGCACGGTCAGGTCGGGATGCCGGGCGTACCCCGTGTTCGACGAGCTGGGCTCGGGGTCCACAGCGGGCGGCCCGGGGCTGTCGGTGCGCTGCACGGGCGGCCGGTGGGCCTCGGTGACATCCTCGAGGATGGGCGAGGCCGCCACGGGCTGCCGCTCGGTACTCGATGTGCTCATGGCGCCTCAACCGTCCCCTCGACCGGCGCGTACGACAGCATCGTGCCACCCTGAGTGGCCGGGATGTGACCGAGTGCGCCCGATCAGCCCCGGATGGAGGGTTACGGAGCTGAAAGAAGCACGATATGGACCCCTCACGGCACCCGGACGGCCGAGAGGCATCATGGTCGGCATGCGTGCAGTGGTGCAGAGGGTGGACGGCGCGAGCGTCGTCGTGGACGGCGAGACGGTGGGGGCCATCGAGGGCGAGGGGCTGTGCGTCCTCGTCGGGGTCACCCACGAGGACACCAAGGAGAAGGCGGCGCAGCTGGCCCGCAAGCTCTGGTCGATCCGCATGCTGCACGACGAGAGGTCGTGCAGCGACACCGGCGCCCCGCTGCTGGTCGTCAGCCAGTTCACGCTGTACGGCGACGCCCGCAAGGGCCGCCGCCCCACTTGGAACGCGGCCGCGCCCGGCGAGGTCGCCGAGCCGCTGGTGGACGAGGTGGTCGCACAGCTGCGCTCCCTGGGCGCGACGGTCGCGACGGGCCGGTTCGGCGCGCGGATGCGGGTGTCGCTGACGAACGACGGCCCGTTCACCGTCCTGCTGGAGATGTGAGCCCGGGACCTGCCGGAGAGGTGGGCCTCGGGGAGGCTACGGTTCCACGACCACTTCCTGCGCCGCCGCCGTCTCGCCCGCCATCAGCCGTGCGTCGACCGGCACGTTCCGCTTGACCAGGGCGAGCGCGACGGGTCCGAGCTCGTAGTGCCGTACGGACGTGGTGATGAAGCCGATCTTGCGGCCGTCCGGCCCCTCGTCGGCGAGGTGGATCCCGGTGCCGTGCACCGGCAGGTGGACCTCGCTGCCGTCGAGGTGCAGGAAGACCAGGCGGCGCGGCGGCTTGCCCAGGTTCTGCACCCTGGCCACGGTCTCCTGCCCGCGGTAGCAGCCCTTCTGGAGGTGCACCGCCGTGCCGATCCAGCCCAGCTCGTGCGGGATGGTGCGGTGGTCGGTCTCGAAGCCGAGCCGGGGACGGTGCTGCTCCACGCGCAGGGCCTCGTAGGCGAGGATCCCGGCCGGCGGGCCGGCCTGGCCCGCGTAGGACTCCAGGTCCGCGCGGGGCAGGAAGAGGTCGCGGCCGTAGGCGGTATCCCGCACCACGGCCCCTTCGGGCGCGTCGGCGATCGAACCGGCCGGCAGGTGCACGACGGCGAAGTCGGCGGTCCGGTCGGCGACCTCGACCCGGTAGAAGAACTTCATCGACTCCAGGTAGGCGATCAGCGCCTCCTGGGTGCCGGGCTCCACATGGGCCCAGACCGTCTCGCCGTCGTCGACCAGGTAGAGCGCGTGCTCGATGTGGCCGTGCGCGGACAGGATCAGCGCCTCGGTGGCCTGGCCGGCCGGCAGCTCGCTGACGTGCTGGGTGAGCAGCAGGTGCAGCCAGCTCAGCCGGTCCTCGCCGGAGACGGTGACGACACCGCGGTGCGAGAGGTCGACGAATCCGGTGCCGTCCGCGAGGGCGCGCTGCTCGCGGAACAGGTCGCCGTAATGGGCGGCGACGCCTTCGTCCACGCCCTCGGCCTGGACGGCGCCGGGCAGGGACAACAGGGGGCTCTTCATGAACACAAGCCTACGACTCGGTACTTGGACTCCTGCCGGCCGAGGCGCCCGAAGCCGTCGCGCCCTTGCGCGCGCAGTCCGCGCACCGCCCGAAGATCGCGAAGTGCTTCATGTCCGTGTCGAAGCCGAACTGCTCCCGCAGCTTCGCGGTGAACTCGGCCGCCACCGACAGGTCCGCCTCGATGACGTTGGTGCAGTCCCGGCAGACCAGGTGGATGTGGTGGTGCCGGTCCGCCAGGTGGTACGTCGGCGCACCGTGCCCCAGATGGGCGTGGCTGACCAGCCCGAGCTCCTCCAGGAGCTCCAGGGTCCGGTACACCGTGGAGATGTTCACCCCCGACGCGGTCTTCCGCACCTCGCCGAGGATGGCGTCGGGTGTCGCGTGCTCCAGGCTGTCGACGGCTTCGAGCACGAGTTGCCGCTGCGGGGTCAGCCGGTAGCCACGCTGCCGCAGATCACTCTTCCAGTCGGTGCTCACCACACCCCAAGTCTAGGGCTGTGACCCGTCCGGGCTCACTTGAAGAAGGCGATGCCGTCGTCCGGGAGGTCGTCCGGGAGGGCCTTGGCCCAGCGTTCGACCTGCTCGGGGGTGACGACCTTCTTCAGGTGGGCGGACATGTAGGGGCGCAGCTCGACCTCGGGGGTCTGCTTCTCGCCGACCCACATCAGGTCGCTCTTGACGTAGCCGTACAGCCGCTTGCCGCCGGTGTAGGGGCGGGAGGCGGCGGTGCGGGCGACCGCGTCGGTGACCAGCTCGATCTGCGGCTTCTTGTGGGCCAGCTCGCCGTACCAGATCTCGATGACGCCGTCGTCGCGGGTCATCGTGACCTCGACCTTGCGGTCGGCGTCGATCCGCCAGAAGCCGGACTCGGTCTCCAGCGGCTTCACCTTGTTGCCGTCGTTGTCCAGCACCCAGGTACGGGAGTGGTACTCGAGGAAGTCCCGGCCGTCGTGGGTGAAGCCGAGCTCCTGGCCGAAGTTGCACTTCTCGGCGCCCGGGAAGTCGTGCACGCCGGCTCCGGCCCAGTCGCCGAGCAGGAAGGCGAGGGGAACCAGGTCCTTGTGGAGGTCGGACGGAATCTCGATCATGAGCAGCTGTTCCTGGATGTCGTCGTCAGCGCTGGCCCTGGTACAGCTTCTTCACGGTCAGGTAGGCGAAGGCGAGAACGCCGACGCAGACCAGGACCAGCAGGGTTTCGAAGAAGATCTCCACGGGGTGCTCCTCGGTTGAGCAGGTGCGGTACGTACACAGGGCCGACCCCCAGCTTAGTCGGCCGGGGCCCCGCCCTCCCTGCGGGTGCTCCGCGACGGGCGTCAGCCGAGCAACTGGCTCTGAAGGGTCACGGTCTGCTGGAAGGGGACGGCGGGGGCGGTGCCCTTGCGGGACTGGACGATCACGCCGATGGTGTCACCGGCCGAGAGGTACGCCTGCCTGACCTGCTCGGCGCCGTACGGCTTGCTCTCCACGTAGGGGTTGGTCTCGACGTCGTCGACCTCCGCGCGCGGCGGGAAGTCCTCGTCCCGCTCGGACACGTCGGCGCCGCGCACCGGGTAGGACGGCAAGCTGTAGTTCGTCAGCTTCGCGGAGAACAGTTCGTCCGCGACGGCCGCGGTATTGAACTGGAGCAGGTAGATCCGGGTGCGGGTGCCGTCCGGCATGGTCCAGCCGCGGGCAGTGATGTGGCGCAGGCCGTAGTCGGTCAGCAGCTGCGCGATCGTGCCGCGGGCCGCCTCGTCGGCGTACTGCGCGAGGAACGTCTTCGTCGGCAGCCAGCCGTCGTTGCCGCGCAGCGCCGCGTCGGCCTTGGCGCCCTCGGGGGCGGGCAGCAGCAGCTTGCGCAGGTCCGCGTAGTGGGCGCCGGACTTGTTGGCGTCGGCGAACGGCGCGGGGCTGCCGGACGGCAGCGGCGGCTTGACGAGGGCCGGATAGTCCCAGCGCCCGTCCGACTCGGTCGCGAGGCCCGGTACGTCGGTGCGCTCCATGCGGGTGATGCCGTACGCGGCGGACGCGCCGACGGCCCCGAAGACCACCACGGCGGCGGTCCACCGCAGGACCGCACGCAGGACACGGCGGTCCTTCTTCGGCCGGGGTTCGGGCGCCGCCGGGAGCGTCCGCGGTTCCACGGGTGGGGGCGGCGTGCCGGGCAGGGGTGGTGTCTCGGGCACCGGCTGCGTCTCGGGCACCGGCTGCGTCTCGGGCGTCGGCGCGGGCGGCACCTGCGGCGTGTCCTGTGCGGTGGGCTCGACCGGTTCCGCCCCGTTCACCGGCTCGGTCTGCTCGGTCATACCGCCTCCCCCGGCTCGGCGACGCGGTCGAGCTGCTCGCGCAGCAGCCCGGCGACCGCCTTGGTGTGCAGTGGCTTGGCCCCGTACGCCGTGGCGGTGACCAGGACGTCGCCCCGGTAGGCGGAGCAGAGCATCATGTCGAGCTTCTCCTTGCGCTCCGTGGGCGGCAGGAAGCACTTGGCGTTCTTGTGTCCCCGGACGGTCGGCCCCTTGCGGAAGATCTTGAGGGCTGCCAGGAACTCGTTCTGGAACATCGACATGTTCCGCACCGCCGCCTTGTCCTGGATCTGGACGAGCTCGACGCTCACGGTGACGGTGCCGTCGTCCGTGCTGATGTAGCTGCGCATCGCCATGCCCTTGGTGTGCTGCTTGTCGATCTGCTTCTCGATCTGCCGCCGCTGGGAGCGGGGCAGGGCGCGCACCGACTCCTTGCGCAGGGCGGCGGCCTCGCCCCCGCTGAGGGCGGCGTCGGAGCCGAACCCTGCGATGTCCGGTCCCCGGCGCCAGCCGTCGGTGCCGAACGGCACGAGCATGGTGGCGAGCGAGGTGACCCCCTTGGTCTTCCCGGCCTCGCTCGTCGCGGCCTTCGGGAACTTCCATACGGGGGCGCCGGCGTCACGGTCGGCGTTCTGGACGGTCACGACCGTGTAGCCCGCGCCACCGACGACAGCGACGGCGAGCAGGACGGAGGCGGCGACGGCGGCGACCCGGCCGCGTCGCACCGGCTTCTTCTTCGCGGGGGCTTCCGGCACGGGTTCGGCGAGAACGGCCCCTTCCTCGGCCCCTTCCTCGGCTCCAGGGTTCTCGGTCACAGCCGCTCCATCTGCCGCTTGGCCAAATCCATGATCTTCGACTTGGGGATCGGCTTCGTGTCGTAGATCCAGATCTCCATGGCGATGTCACCGCGCCAGGCCGCGGCCTGCGCCTTGTACATCGGCAGATAACCGGGCTCCGTCTCGGGCTCGGTGCTGATGTAGACCCTGCCGTCGCCGGTGCCGGGGATGGACCAGCTGTCGGTGTCGAAGGTGTCCCAGTTGCCGGCTCGGTCGGACGCGCCGAGGCTCTCCTCCTGGTGGTACTGCACGAGCCGCACCTCGACGGACTCCGTGCCGTGCTCGGTCCAGGCGATGCCCGCCGCGCGCCGGAACTCCACCTCCGCGAGCCTGGCGAACTCCCTGTCCTCGTCCACGAGTTGGTCCGCGTACTCGGCCATGTTCAGCCAGCCGTCCTTGCCGGGCTCGAAGTCGGGCTTCTTCGCCCCCTTCGGCCGCGCGATGAGCAGCTTGCGCAGGTCGCCGTCCGTCTTCACCTTGCGGTCCTGCGCGGCGGACAGCGGCTCCGGCCCCTCGCCCTTCGCCTGCGCGAGCACCGGCTGCGAGAGCGGGGGCAGGGCGGTGGGCTCCCGGTCGGCCTGGATCAGGTAGCCGGCGCAGGTGCCGGCGGCGAGCCCCAGCACGGCGGCGGTGGCGAGCAGCAGGGCCGTACGACCACGGCGGCGCCGCGCGCGGGGCGCATCAGGTGCATCGGGTACTTCCAAGACGTCCCCCCACAGAACGTGAAGCGAGGATTCCATATCCGCGCTCCACAGCAGACTCATGGGTAACGCCCTTGGTTGTGCGGGAACTTGATGACGACTTGATGTAGCCGACGACGATTCGCAGGGGATTCCTCCAACATCCGTCGGAGCAGCTGTGATGACCCCGCTCGCGGGCCTACTAACCTTCCTCACATGGCGAAGAAGCTGGTGATCAAGGTGACCGCGGGGGCGGACGCCCCCGAGCGGTGTTCCCAGGCGTTCACGGTGGCGGCGGTGGCGGCGGCCAGCGGCGTGGACGTCTCCCTGTGGCTGACCGGGGAGTCCTCCTGGTTCGCGCTGCCGGGCCGGGCTGCCGAGTTCGAGCTGCCGCACGCCGCTCCGCTGCCCGACCTGATCGAGTCGATCCTCGCGGCCGGCCGGCTCACCCTGTGCACCCAGTGCGCGGCCCGCCGGAACATCACGGAGAAGGACGTCATCGAGGGCGTGCGGATCGCGGGCGCGCAGGTCTTCGTCCAGGAGGCCCTGGCGGACGGGACGCAGGCGCTCGTCTACTGAACGGGCCGAGGGGCGCCCCCCGGGAGCTAACGCCGCTTCTTGCCGTCCAGCTCGTCCCACCACTCGTCGGACTTGGGGTCGCCGGACGGGTCGTCCCACCAGCGGTCCTCGGGCCCTCGCCGGTTGGCGACCATGGCGGCGACCGGTGGGATCACCATGGCGACCAGGCACATGCCGACGGCCGCGGGAACCGACCAGATGCGCACGACACCCCACGCCAGGACGAACAGCCCGATGCAGACCCCCATCATGGCGAAGTACACATGCCGACGTCGTGCGTACATGCTTCCAGGGTAGGTCCGCGGGGGCCCGGCGTGCCGGGGCGGGAACGCCAAAAGGGCCGCACCCCGGGTGTCCAACCCGTGGGGTGCGGCCCTTCGGCCGTACCGTGCTCGGACCGCCTGAGCAGACCGCCCGAGCAGACCGCTCAGACCGCGATCGCGACCTCCGCGAGGCCGCCCTGCTGGGCGACGACCGTGCGGTCGGCGCTGGCGCCGGGGACGAGGGCGCGGACGGTCCAGGTGCCCTCGGCCGCGTAGAACCGGAACTGGCCCGTGGCGGAGGTGGGAACCTCCGCGGTGAACTCGCCGGTCGAGTCCAGCAGACGGACGTAGCCCGTCACCGGCTCGCCGTCGCGGGTCACCTGACCCTGGATCGTCGTCTCACCGGGCTTGATCGTCGAGGCGTCCGGGCCGCCGGCCTTCGCTCCACACATGTGCTTCTCCAGAGGTTCGATGAGGTCGAAACGGTCTGAACCGTCTTGCTTACTTGCCGGAGCCGAGCTCGATCGGCACGCCCACCAGGGAGCCGTACTCGGTCCAGGAACCGTCGTAGTTCTTGACGTTCTGCACGCCGAGCAGCTCGTGCAGCACGAACCAGGTCAGCGCGGAGCGCTCACCGATGCGGCACAGGGCGATGGTGTCCTTCGCCAGGTCGACCTGCTCGGCCTCGTAGAGGGCCTTGAGCTCCTCGTCCGACTTGAAGGTGCCGTCGTCGTTGGCGTTCTTGGACCACGGGATGTTCCGGGAGGACGGCACGTGGCCGGGGCGCTGCGACTGCTCCTGCGGCAGGTGGGCCGGGGCGAGCAGCTTGCCGGAGAACTCGTCGGGCGACCGGACGTCGACGATGTTCAGCTTGCCGATCGCAGCCACGACCTCGTCGCGGAAGGCGCGGATGGAGGCGTCCTGCGGCTTGGCCTGGTACGCGGTCTTCGGACGCTCCGGCACGTCGGTGCCGTCGACCAGCTCGCGGGCGTCCAGCTCCCACTTCTTGCGGCCGCCGTCGAGGAGCTTGACGTTCTCGTGGCCGTACAGCTTGAAGTACCAGTAGGCGTACGAGGCGAACCAGTTGTTGTTGCCGCCATAGAGGATCACCGTGTGGTCGTTGGCGATGCCCTTCTCCGACAGGAGCTTCTCGAAGCCGGCCTGGTCGATGAAGTCACGCCGCACCGGGTCCTGGAGGTCCTGGGTCCAGTCGATCCGGACGGCGTTCTTGATGTGGTTCTTGTCGTACGCGGACGTGTCCTCGTCCACCTCGACAATGGCGATGCTCGGGTCGTCCAGGTGTTCCTGGACCCAGTCGGCGTCGACCAGGACGTCGCTGCGGCTCATGCTCAATCTCCTCCGGGGCAGGTACGGCGGGGCGTGCGAGTGCGAAGGGGTGCGCGGGTACGCGTTCGATGCCGGCGTACACGGCGCGCGGGTGGGCCCCGGGTCGTAGCGGGGCGGGGGATACGGGAGAAGGCTCCCGCTCAGGAAGTGCGACAGAGCATGGCGGCAACACGGCACAGGTCCACTGCCCGCCGCTTCGTGAGATCCGCCTGTCGCTGCATGGTGTCGATCGTAGGGAGGGAAAGGCGGACATGTCACCGGCGTGTCGGATACTGAGACACGATCGTCCGGGATGTGGGAAGGGGAGAGCGTCCGGGCCGTCGTCCCGCGCCCTCCGGGCGCTCGTGTCCGTTCCCGTCCGCGCCGCGCATCTACGGTGCGGACGGAGGTGTCTCGCTAATCGGACACCCTCTTCGTTCCCCGCATGCTGCCTACCCGGCCAGCCTGACGTCCGAACCCTTCACCGTGATCTCGACGCCGTCCTTCGCCGCCCGTACCGAGTCCAGCCGTACCTCGCCGGGCAGCCGTTCGATCGCCTGCTGGAAGTCGGTGATCGCCCGGATCCGGCTCTCGGGGAACCGCAGGCCACCCACCACGGGCAGGTCGTCGGCGCTCACCTCCACCTTCTTGCCCCGTACGGCGACCGAACTGAGCACGGAGAACGTCTGCTTGATGCCCAGCGCCCGGGCCTCGACCTCGAGGCCGACCTCGACCTTGCCGTCACCGCCGTCGGACAGGCCGACCACATGGGCGGTGACGCCGGGAAGGACCGGCGTCGGCTCGGACTTGGCGGCCTTCAGCAACTCGTCGTAGGCGATGGTCGCGGTGCCGGTGGCGGTGGCCGCGGTGGCCGAGCTGTAGTCGCCGGAGAACTTCACGCCGCGCATGTCGGCCTCGATGTCGGCGATACGGATCTTCTGGCCGCCGTTCCCCGTGGCGGCCACGTAGTCCTTGATGCCGACCCGGACGTCGTCCAGCTCGCCGCCGGCCACCTGGGTGAGGAACGGGAAGCCCTCGATGGACACGTCCGGGGTGCTCGCCAGGTTCTCCGTGGTCCTGAGCCTGTCGGCCGCCTGCCCCTCCGCGAAGTGCACCGCGACCCGGTCGACCACCGCGAACAGCACGCCCAGGACCACGACGACGACCAGGAGTACTCTCAGCGCTCGCAACCGGTTCCCCCCTCAGCGGTCCTCCACGAACGGATGGCCGTCAGGCGCGAGCGTAAACCTCCCCGAGGACCGGGCCGGGGGTTTGTTGAGCGGCTGTGACAGCGGGCCCGGTCCGGGGCTCGGTCATCCCAGCGCCCGTCCGAGCACCCACACCACCGGTGCCGCGGCCGACAGCGGCAGGGCGACGCCGGCCGTGAAGTGCACGAAGCGCGAGGGGTAGTCGTAGCTCGCCGCGCGGTGCCCGATCAGCGCGCACACCGCGGCGCCCGCGCCGAGCAGCGCGCCCTTGGCACCCAGGTCCGTCATGCCGCCGACCGCGATGCCCGCGCCGGCCGCCGCGAGCAGCGCGACGACCACCGAGGCCGCCGTGGGCAGCGGCAGCGCCCGCGCCAGGACGGCCACCGCGACCGCCGCCGCGCCGACCGCGACCGCGTCCGGCGGGGCGGCGAGGTAGCCGGTGGCCACGATCGCCAGCGCCGCCGCGGCGACGGTCGCCGTCAGGCCGTACATCCGCTCGTCCGGGTCGGCGTGGGAGCGCAGCTGGAGGACGAGGGAGAGGAGCACCCACACCCCGAGCGTGCCCAGGATCGCCCCGGGCGCGTGCTCACGGCCCGCGGCGAGCACCGCCACGTCCGCGGCGAGCGCGCCCGCGAAGCCGAGGGCGATGCCCTGCCGGGCGGGCCACATGCCGTTCAGCCTGAACCAGCCCGCGGCCGTCACGCCCTGGAGCACGACCAGCGGCACGAGCAGCCCGTAGACGCCGAGCTCCGCCGTGCCTGCCAGCAGCAGCCCCAGCAGCGCCGTGAGCGCGGCCGGCTGCATCCCGGGCTCGATGATCGGCGAGCGTCCCTCGGCGCGGGCCCGCTGCGCGTCGGTGACCCGGGTGTTGCCGGCGAGGGTCGCGCGACCGTAGGCGGGCCCGTCCACCTCGGGATCGGCAGCCGTCGCGGCGGCGGCCGGGGCGGCCGCCTGCGGCTGCGGCGCGTGATGCCCCACCGGGGGCAGGTAGGCCGTCTCCGCGGCGGCGGGCGAGGCCGGAGCCTGCGGCTGCGGCTGCGGCTGCGGTGTGTAGGAAGGCGCCTGCGCACCGTGACCCCCGCCACCCTGGACCCCGTGAGCCGCGACCGGCCCCTGGTGCCCCACCGGAGGCAGGTACGCCGTCTCCGCGGCGGCGGCCGGCGGCCGGGCGTGCGTCTGGGTGTCCCAGGTCTGCCCCTGCCACTGCTGCGTGTACTGGTCGGCGGCCTGCGGGTCCTCGTACGCCTGCTGCTGCGCGGGCCACGCCTGCGGCTGGGCGGGGGGATAGGCCTGCTGAGCGGCGGACGCCTGCGGCTGGGCGGGCGGGTACGGCTGCTGCGCGGCGGGCTGCTGGGGGTACTGCCCCGCGTACGGGTCGTACCCGCTGTAGGGGTTGTCGTAGGGAGACCCGGGAGGCCCCTCATACGGCCGGTCGGTCATCGCTCACCCTCCTGCGAACGGGGGGAGCACCTCGACCGTGCCGCCCTCAATCAGCCGTACCGTCTCATGTGCGCGCGTCCCCACCGGGTCACCGTCGATGAGGAACGAGCACCGCCGCAGAACGCGGTCCAGCTCACCGGGGTGCCGCCCGCGCACCGCGTCGAGCACCTCGGCGAGCGTCTCCGCCTCGTACGGCTCCTCGGCGACCCCGGCAGCGGCCTTCGCCGCCGCCCAGTAGCGCACCGTGACCTTTGCCATCCCGTCCCTCGATCACTCGTCTATGAACAGGGTCAGGCTAGCCCGCCTGTGCGAGGGTCCAGCGCGCGATGCGGTGCAGGAGTTCGTCGGCGGCGGCGTTCTCGGCGTGGCCCATGCCGGGCTCCAGCCACAGTTCCCCGTGGTCACCGGCGGCCGCGGCCAGCATCCGGGGGTGGTCGAGGGGGAAGTAACCGTCCCGGTCGCCGTGCACGATCAGCAGGGGGACGGGAGCGATGCGCGAGGCCGCCTGAAACGGCGGCAGCGGGACGGGGTCCCAGTCGCGGTGGTGGATCCGGGTACGCAGCCCGTAGCGGCCGAGCAGGCGGCCCTCGGGGCGTGTGACCAGCCAGTGCAGCCGGCGCATGGGGGCCGTGCCCCGGTAGTACCAGCGCGCGGGCGCGCTGACGGAGACCACGGCGTCCGTGCGCGTGTCCGCGCGCCCCTCGCCCGGTGCGGTGTCCTGCGGGCCGCCGTGCAGGGCCGCGTGCCGCAGCACCACCGAGCCGCCCATGGAGAAGCCGACGGTCGCCACGCGCGCGTGCCCGAACCCGCGCGCCCAGGCCACCGCCGCCGCCAGGTCCAGCACCTCGCGGTCGCCGACGGTCGAGCGCCCGCCGGAGGCCCCGTGGCCGCGGAAGGAGAAGGTGACCACGGCGCCGTAGCGGGCCAGGACCCGCGCCACCCGGCGCACGTGCGGCCGGTCCAGGTCGCCGGTGAAGCCGTGCGCGATCACGAACACGAGGTCGCCGCGGCCGTCGCCGCGACCGCCGCCGGAGCCGTCCCGCGCGGCCGCGCCCGGCTCGTACACGGCGTCGAGCGCCACCCCGTCAGCCGTGCGCAGGAACGTCCTGACCACGCCCCCGGCGCCCGCGCCCGGCGGCGTCCCGCCCTCCGGAACGTCCGTCGAACGCGCCACTCGACCTGCCGATCCCGACCTCATATCGGCTATTCTGCTGCGAAGAGGACTCGGGCAGCGCAGCCCCCGGGTCCTTTTGTGCTTTCGGAAGCGTTGTATACGGCGCGGGAAACCGCAGGTGTACGGCCCGTTGATCGCGCAATGGGCAGGGACCGAGGAGGAACCAGACGCCATGGACGAGCGAACGGTGCACACACATACGAGGGCCCTGGCATGGGGGTCCCCCCTGCTCGAGCGCGGCCGAGAGCTTGCGGGAGGCGCGCGATGAGTTCCCTGCTGCTGCTCACCAACGCCCTCCAACCGTCGGCCGAGGTGCTCCCCGCCCTCGGCCTGCTGCTGCACAACGTGCGGGTGGCCCCGGCGGAGGGGCCCGCGCTCGTGGACACCCCGAGCGCCGACGTCGTCCTGGTCGACGGGCGGCGCGACCTGCCGCAGGTGCGCGGCCTGTGCCGGCTGCTGCGCTCCACCGGTCTCGGCTGCCCGCTGATCCTCGTGGTGACCGAGGGCGGCCTCGCGGCCGTCACCGCCGACTGGGGCATCGACGACGTGCTCCTGGACACCGCGGGTCCCGCCGAGGTGGAGGCCCGCCTCCGGCTGGCCATGGGCCGACTGCAGATCGCCAACGACGACTCCCCCATGGAGATCCGCAGCGGCGACCTGTCCGTGGACGAGGCGACCTACAGCGCCAGGCTCAAGGGCCGGACGCTGGACCTCACCTTCAAGGAGTTCGAGCTGCTGAAGTACCTCGCGCAGCACCCGGGCCGCGTCTTCACCCGCGCCCAGCTGCTCCAGGAGGTCTGGGGCTACGACTACTTCGGCGGCACCCGGACCGTCGACGTCCACGTACGGCGGCTGCGGGCCAAGTTCGGCCCCGAGCACGAATCGCTGATCGGGACGGTCCGCAATGTCGGTTACCGATTCGTTACTCCCGAGAAGACCGACCGCGCCGGGGACGCCGCGGACGAGACGAAGGCCGGGGGCGCCCGGCCAAATCCGGAGAATCAGGACACGGCGGCGAGGCGGGCCCGCGCGGAGAGGTGAGGCGCGCCCCCAGGGGCGTGTCCCATACCCGTCCACGCTCCGGTACGCCCTGCCGGGGAGCGTGTCCATCCGCGTAGACTCCGCGCGTGGCCAAGGTGACTCGGGACGACGTGGCGCGGCTGGCAGGGACGTCGACTGCCGTCGTCAGCTATGTGATCAACAACGGACCCCGGCCGGTCGCCCCGGCCACCCGCGAGCGGGTCCTCGCCGCGATCAAGGAGCTGGGGTACCGGCCCGACCGGGTCGCCCAGGCCATGGCCTCGCGGCGCACCGACCTCATAGGCCTGATCGTCCCGGACGCCCGCCAGCCCTTCTTCGGGGAGATGGCGCACGCGGTGGAGTGGGCCGCCGCCGAGCGCGGCAAGATGGTCCTCGTCGGCAACTCCGACTACGTCGCCGAGCGCGAGGTCCACTACCTGCGGGCCTTCCTCGGCATGCGCGTCTCCGGCCTGATCCTGGTCAGCCACGCGCTGAACGACCTCGCCGCCGCCGAGATCGAGGCCTGGGACGCCCGGGTGGTGCTGCTGCACGAGCGGCCCGAGGCCATCGACGACGTGGCCGTGGTCACCGACGACCTCGGCGGCGCGCAGCTCGCCGTACGGCACCTGCTGGAGCACGGCTACGACTACGTCGCCTGTGTGGGTGGCACCGCCGAGACGCCCGCCGTGGGCGACCCCGTCTCCGACCACGTCGAGGGCTGGCGGCGCGCCATGGCGGAGGCCGGCCTGCCGACGGAGGGACGCCTGTTCGAGGCGCCGTACAACCGCTACGACGCCTACCGGATCGGCCTGGAGATCCTCTCGGGTCCGAACCGTCCGCCGGCGATCTTCTGCTCCACCGACGACCAGGCGATCGGCCTGCTGCGGGCCGCGCGCGAGCTGCGCATCGACGTCCCCGGCGAGCTGGCGGTGGCCGGTTTCGACGACATCAAGGAGGCGGCGCTGACGGACCCGCCGCTGACGACGGTCGCCTCGGACCGGTCGGCGATGGCCCGGGCGGCCGTGGACCTGGTGCTGGACGACGGGCTGCGGGTCGCCGGCTCGCGCCGGGAGCGGCTGAAGCTGTTCCCGTCGCGGCTCGTGGTCCGCACGTCCTGCGGCTGCGCCTAGGTCCTGTCACTCCTTGGCTCTCCCACCGCGGGAGACCCCTCCGAGGAACTTGCTTATATCGGGCATACGAGGTTCTGTCGGGCTTCTCAGCGGGGACTCAGGAAGCTCTCATGATCCCGGGACATTCTCAATGTCATGACCGAGAGCATCCGCCGCAGCGGCGAGTACGAACACCCCCAGGGTGACGGGCAGGCCCCGGCTGCCCGCTCCATGCAGTCGGCGGACCAGCAGCGGGCCTCCGCCCCGGTGAATCCGGAGTGGCCGCCCCCGCCGCCGTACATCCCCGCGCAGCCGTTCGCGGCCGGGCCGGGCGCCGGTCGGGGCGGCGCGGACGACGGTGGCACCGCCGTCTTCCCGACCGTCCCGGCGGGACCCGCGCACGCCTCCGGGTCGCGCAAGCGCGCCAGGGGACCGCTCGCCCTGCTCGCCGCGGTGGCGATCGCCTCGGCCGTGGTGGGCGGCGGCACCGCGTTCGCCTTCCAGGAGCTGACCGGCACGGACACGGTCGCCTCCAGCACCACCACCAATGTGGTGGCCTCCAGCCAGCGCGGCAGCATCGCCGCGATCGCCAAGGCGGTCACTCCCAGCGTCGTCGAGATCAACGCCACCCTCGACAACGGAACGTCCACCGGCTCCGGCGTGGTCGTCACCAGCGACGGCGAGGTCGTCACCAACAACCACGTCATCGCGGGTGCCTCATCGATCAAGGTGCGCACCAGCGACGGCACCTCGTACACCGCGCAGGTCGTGGGCACCGACAGCTCCAAGGACCTCGCCCTGATCAAGCTGCGGGACGCCTCCGGCCTCAAGGCGGCGGCCCTCGGCGACTCCGACGGACTGACGGTCGGCGACCAGGTCGTCGCGATCGGCTCCCCGGAGGGCCTGACCGGCACCGTCACCAGCGGCATCGTCTCCGCCCTGCACCGGGACGTGACGGTCTCCACCAACGAGAACCAGGGGCAGCAGGGTGGCGGCGGCTGGCCCTTCCAGTTCGGCGGCCGCCAGTTCAACGGCGACACCGGCTCCTCCACCACCACCTACCAGGCGATACAGACCGACGCGTCCCTCAACCCCGGCAACTCCGGCGGCGCGCTGATCGACGCGAGCGGCAACATCGTCGGCATCAACTCGGCGATGTACTCGGCCACGCAGGCGTCGGACTCGTCCAGCGCCGGCAGCGTCGGCCTCGGCTTCGCCATCCCGATCAACACCGTCAAGTCCGACCTGGCCACCCTGCGCTCCGGCTCCCGGAGCTGACGTGCGGCACCGGCAGGCGCCCGGACATCGTCCGGCACCGTTCGACAAGGAGTAGGACATGATCCAGCACGTTGTGCACGAGACGACGGACACCATCGACCTGACCGCCACCGCCGGCCTCAGCCTGACCCGCCCCTTCGCGAAGGAACCGCACAGCCCGGCGAACCGCGTGCCCGAGGCCGCCGTGGTCCCCCAGCTGATGGGCCTGCGCACCTCCGCCGAGCGCCCGCACCGGCACAAGGTCCCGCTGCGCCGGATCACCGCGATCGCGGCCTGAGCTGCGGCGCGCGACCCGCGCGCCGCCCCCGCCGCACCGAAACATGCGAGGCTGAGAGCGTCCAGCCCGGGACCCACCGGTCCCCGCGGCCCCAGCGACCCGAGGAACGACGACCGATGAGTCCCGCCGATGGCGACCGTGATCCCCAGCGCATCCTGATCGTCGACGACGAACCGGCGGTACGCGAAGCACTCCAGCGCAGCCTCGCCTTCGAGGGGTACGAGACCGAGGTCGCCGTGGACGGCGCGGACGCGCTGGCCAAGGCGGCCTCGTACCAGCCGGACCTGTTCGTCCTCGACATCCAGATGCCGCGGATGGACGGCCTGACCGCCGCCCGCCGCATCCGGGGCGCCGGCGACACCACCCCCATCCTGATGCTGACCGCCCGCGACACGGTCGGCGACCGGGTCACCGGCCTGGACGCCGGAGCGGACGACTACCTGGTCAAGCCCTTCGAGCTGGACGAGTTGTTCGCCCGCATCCGGGCACTGCTGCGCCGCAGCACCTACGCGGCGGCCGTGGCGGGCGCGGCCCAGGAGGACGAGGCCCTCACCTTCGCCGACCTGCGCATGGACCTCGCCACCCGCGAGGTCACCCGCGGCGGCCGGCAGGTGGGGCTGACCCGGACGGAGTTCACCCTGCTGGAGATGTTCATGGCGCATCCGCGTCAGGTGCTCACCCGGGAGCAGATCCTCAAGGCGGTCTGGGGCTTCGACTTCGAACCCTCGTCGAACTCCCTCGACGTCTACGTCATGTACCTGCGGCGCAAGACCGAGGCCGACGGCGAGCCCCGTCTCGTGCACACGGTGCGCGGGGTCGGGTACGTACTGCGGCAGGGCGGCGCGGAGTGAAGACGGCGCTGCGCCGTTTCCATGCGCTGCCGATCCGCTCCCGGCTGGCGCTGCTGGTGGCGGCGGCGGTGGCGTTCGCGGTGGCGGCGGTCTCCCTCACCTGCTGGTTCATCGTCCAGGGGAAGCTGTACGACGAGGTCGACAGCCGGCTCGCGAGCTACGGCCGGGTGACCGCCACCACGGCTTCCGCGATGGCCGCCAACTGCACGCAGACGACGGACGACTCGCCGGGCGACATGCAGCGCTCGTACCTCTACGTGCAGTTGGTGACGGCCCAGGGCAAGTTCTGCGTGGACACCCGGTCGCCGGGGGTCATCAAGGTCACGGCCCTGGACAAGGGGGTGGCCGCCAACCCCGATGTGCGCGAGCGCACCTTCCACACCACCACCGACAGCCAGGGCAACAACATCCGCGTGATGACCGTCGCCGTCCCCACGGGCCCCGGCCCCAACTCCGAGCCGTACCCGGGCATCGCCTTCATGCTCGGCCTCTCCCTGAAGGACACCGAGAACACCCTCAACGACCTGGCCCTGCTGCTCCTCTTCGTCTCCGGCGTGGGAGTCTTCGGCGCCGGAGCCGCCGGCCTCGCCGTCGCCCGCGCCGGGCTGCGCCCCGTGGACAAGCTCACGGAGGCGGTGGAGCACGTGGCGCGCACCGAGGACCTCACGATCCGCATCCCCGTGGAGGACGACAGCGAGGACGAGATCGCCCGCCTGTCCCGCTCCTTCAACTCCATGACCTCGGCCCTGGCCAGTTCCCGGGACCTTCAGCAGCAGCTGATCGCGGACGCCGGTCACGAACTGCGCACCCCGCTGACCTCACTGCGCACGAACATCGAACTCCTCACCCGCAGCGAGGAGACGGGCCGCCCGCTCCCCGAGGCCGACCGCAAGGCACTGCTCGCCTCGGTGAAGGCCCAGATGACCGAACTGGCCTCGTTGATCGGCGACTTGCAGGAGCTGTCGCGCTCGGACGGGCAGCAGGGCGAACGCGTCCAGGTGGTCGCCTTCCAGGACACCGTGGAGGCGGCGCTGCGCCGCGCCCGGCTGCGCGGCCCGGAGCTGACCATAACGGCGGACCTGGCCCCCTGGTTCGTACGGGCGGAGCCGTCCGCGCTGGAGCGGGCGATCGTCAACATCCTCGACAACGCGGTGAAGTTCAGCCCCAGGGACGGCACGATCGACGTGGTCCTGGACCAGGGCGTCCTCACCGTCCGCGACCACGGCCCCGGCATCCCCGCCGACGAACTCCCCCACGTCTTCGACCGCTTCTGGCGCTCCCCGGGCGCCCGTGCCCTGCCCGGCTCGGGACTCGGCCTGTCCATCGTCGCCCGCACCGTCCAACGGGCGGGCGGCGAGGTCACCCTGACACCGGCCGAGGCCGGCGGCACGGTGGCGACGGTACGGCTGCCGGGGGCGCCCGTTCCGCCCCCGGAGACGCCTGGCGTCAGCTGAGGCCCGGCGCGGGAAGGCCCGGTCACCCCGCGGGGGAACCCCGTACCCTCATATCCATGACCAGCGACGACACCGCACCGACCGCCCGCTCCCTGGAGACCCTCGCCGAGCTCACCCCGGACCGGGCCGAAGCCGTGCTCGGGCTGCTGGAGGCGGCTGCCCGCGCCGACGGACGGCAGGCGGTGTCCGAGCAGGGCCGGCTCCAGCTGCGGGGCGGGGCCCGCGAGGGCGTGTCCCATCTGCTGCTGGCGGTGGACGGCGAACTCGTCGGCTACGCGCAGCTGGAGGACACCGATCCGGTGGAGGCGCCCGCCGCCGAGCTGGTGGTCCATCCGGAGCACCGCGGGCACGGGCACGGGCGGGCGCTCGGGGCCGCGCTGCTGGCCGCGTCCGGCAAGCGGCTGCGGGTGTGGGCGCACGGGGGCCAGTCCGCCGCGCGGCATCTGGCTCAGGTCCTCGGGCTCACCCTGTTCCGCGAACTGCGGCAGATGCGGCGGCCGTTGAAGGACCTCGACCTGCCCGAGCCGGCGCTGCCGGAGGGCGTGACGGTACGGACCTTCGAGCCCGGCCGGGACGACGCCGCATGGCTCGAGGTGAACGCGGAGGCGTTCGCCCACCACCCCGAGCAGGGCTCCCTCACCCAGCGCGACCTCGACGACCGCGAGGCGCAGCCGTGGTTCGACCCGCAGGGGTTCTTCCTCGCCGAGCGCGAGGGCCGGCTGATCGGCTTCCACTGGACCAAGGTGCACCGGGCGGAACGCCTCGGCGAGGTGTACGTCCTCGGCGTCCGCCCCGGCGCCCAGGGCGGCGGCCTCGGCAAGGCCCTCACCCTGATCGGCCTGCGCCACCTGGCCGCACAGGGCCTCCCGACGGCGATGCTGTACGTCGACGCCGACAACAAGGCGGCGGTCTCGGTCTACGAGCGTCTCGGCTTCACCACCTACGAAACCGACCTCATGTACCGCACAGAAACCTGACCACCCCCGGCCCCCGCCCCGCCCCACCGGCCGGCCCGCCGACCACTACCACGCGCCCGCCGACCACGGGCCGGGCGGCCACCACGCCCGTCGTCCCGGCCCGCGGGCGGCCCGTCACGCACCGACCCCGACGGGCCAGCCCCCTCCTGCCCACGCGCCCGCCACCGAGCGACCGCGCACCCGCCGCCCTCGCGCCCGCCACCGAGCGACCGCGCACCCGCCGCCCTCGCGCCCGCCGGATCCGTACTCCCGGAGCAAAGGCGGCCCTCCGCCCAGGTCCCGCGTGAACGCCACCACCGACCACCGGGCCCGAACCATCCACGGACCGGCGGACCACCACCCCCGCGCCTTCCACCCAGCCACCCACCGACCGGCCACCCGCCGACGGACGCGCCCGCCACCCGCCGCGTCCGTCGCTCGGCCCGTGGGCCCGCCGCCCGCTTCCCAACGGCCGGCCACCCACGGCCGGCCACCCACCTCCCGCGTGGCGGCGCCGCACACACCTGTGCACCCGCCGCCTGCACGCCCCGCCGAACAAGCCGCGCGCCCGTCGCACCACCCGCGCGCCCGCCCCGGCCACCCGCCGCCCCCGAGCCGGTTTCCGGCGCCCCTCAGCCCGGTGGTTGGCCCATATCGTTCCCGGTGAGCCGCCCCACGGTGTCCCGCACGTCATGTGTCCGTAACCGTTGGTTCAGACGGTCTTGCGACGCTCTGGCGGTGAAGCCCGCCGCGCCAGAGCCCGAGCCGCCCCGCGAGAGGACCGCCGCCGCGCTCCCGCGCGTGCCTTTCGACGCGCCTGTCCCGCCGCACGCGCGGAAGAATAGGTTCATGAGCCAGCCAGACACCCAGGCAGCGCAGACCCCGCCGGCTCCCACCACCCTCGTGGGAGGCCCCGCGGGCCCCGCCACCGCACAGAACCCTCAGCCCTCCGTGGGCTCCATCGCCGCGCACCGCCCGCACACCGTGGCGGCCACGGTCTCCGACCTGGAACCGGACATCGACGCCGACCTCGACGGGTACGTGGAGGCACCGGCCGAGGGGGAGCAGCTGCCGCAGGGCCGTTTCCTGGACCGGGAGCGCAGCTGGCTCGCCTTCAACGAGCGCGTCCTCGAACTCGCCGAGGACCCCAACACGCCCCTGCTGGAGCGCGCGAACTTCCTCGCGATCTTCGCCAGCAACCTGGACGAGTTCTTCATGGTCCGGGTCGCCGGCCTGAAACGCCGTATCGCCACCGGCGTCGCCACCCAGTCCGCCTCCGGGCTGCAGCCGCGCGAGGTGCTGGAGATGATCTGGGCCCGCTCGCGCGAGCTCATGGCCCGGCACGCCGCCTGCTACCACGAGGACGTCGCCCCCGCACTCGCGGAGGAGGGCATCCACCTGGTCCGCTGGAGCGAGCTCACGGAGAAGGAGCAGGCCCGCCTGTTCACGCTCTTCCGGCACCGCATCTTCCCCGTGCTGACCCCACTGGCGGTCGACCCCGCGCACCCCTTCCCGTACATCTCCGGCCTGTCCCTGAACCTGGCCGTCGTCGTACGCAACCCCGTCACCGGTCACCGCCACTTCGCCCGCGTCAAGGTGCCTCCACTGCTGTCCCGGTTCCTGGAGAGCTCCCCGGGCCGCTACGTCCCCCTCGAGGACGTCATCGCGGCCCACCTGGAGGAGCTGTTCCCGGGCATGGAGATCCTGGAGCACCACGCCTTCCGGCTCACCCGCAACGAGGACCTGGAGGTCGAGGAGGACGACGCCGAGAACCTGCTCCAGGCCCTGGAGAAGGAGCTCATGCGGCGCCGCTTCGGGCCGCCGGTGCGCCTGGAGGTCGAGGAGTCCATCGACCGCGAGGTGCTGGACCTGCTGGTGCGCGAGCTGAAGATCAGCGAGGCCGAGGTGTACCCGCTGCCCGGCCCGCTGGACCTCACCGGCCTCTTCCGCATCCACGGCCTCGACCGGCCCGAGCTGAAGTACCCCAAGTTCGTGGCCGGAATCAACCGGGAACTGGCGGAGGTGGAGTCCGCCTCGGCCCCCGACATCTTCGCGACGCTGCGCAGCCGGGACGTGCTCCTGCACCACCCCTACGACTCCTTCTCGACCTCGGTCCAGGCCTTCCTGGAGCAGGCCGCCGCCGACCCGGACGTCCTCGCGATCAAGCAGACCCTGTACCGGACCTCGGGCGACTCCCCCATAGTCGACGCGCTCATCGACGCCGCCGAGTCGGGCAAGCAGGTCCTCGTCCTGGTCGAGATCAAGGCCCGCTTCGACGAGCAGGCCAACATCAAGTGGGCGCGCAAGCTGGAGGAGGCCGGCTGCCACGTCGTCTACGGGCTGGTCGGCCTGAAGACCCACTGCAAGCTGTCCCTGGTGGTGCGCCAGGAGGGCGACGACACGCTGCGGCGCTACAGCCACGTCGGCACCGGCAACTACCACCCGAAGACGGCCCGCCTCTACGAGGACCTCGGCCTGCTCACCGCCGACCCGCAGGTCGGCGCGGACCTCTCCGACCTGTTCAACCGCCTCTCCGGCTACTCCCGCCGCGAGACCTACCGCCGGCTGCTGGTGGCCCCCAAGTCCCTGCGCGACGGGCTGATCTCCCGGATCAACAAGGAGATCCAGCACCACCGCGCCGGGCGCCCCGCCGCCATCCGCATCAAGGTGAACTCGATGGTCGACGAGGCGGTCGTCGACGCGCTCTACCGCGCCTCCCAGGCCGGTGTGCCGGTCGATGTGTGGGTGCGCGGCATCTGCGCCCTGCGCCCCGACGTGCCCGGCCTGTCGGAGAACATCCGCGTCCGCTCGATCCTCGGCCGCTTCCTCGAACACTCCCGGGTCTTCGTCTTCGGCAACGGCGGCGAGCCCGAGGTGTGGATCGGCAGCGCCGACATGATGCACCGCAACCTCGACCGCCGTATCGAGGCCCTGGTCCGGGTCACCGACCCGGCCCACCGGGCGGCCCTCAACCGGCTGCTGGAGACCGGCATGTCCGACACCACCTCCTCCTGGCACCTCGGCCCGGACGGCGAGTGGACCCGGCACGCGACCGACTCGGACGGCCAGCCCCTGCGCAACATCCAGGAGATGCTCATAGACGCCCGGAGGCGCCGGCGTGGCACAGCAACACCTTGACCCGACGGACTCCACGGCCGGGAGTTCCCGCGAGTCGCGGACCGCGCTGGAGGAGGGCGGTGCCCCCACCGCCGATGCTCTCGCGCGCTATCTGCGGGCCCAGGCCACGGAGTTCCTCCGCGCGCTGCGCCTGCACCGCGAGACCGGCGGCTCGGGGCACGGCACGGAGGAGTCCGCCGACGCCGCGCGCGCCCTGCGCCGCTCGGCCCGCCGCATCAGCGGCAGCGTGCACACCTTCCGCCCCCTGCTCGAGGAGGCCTGGTCGGCGGAGCTGTGCCCGGAACTGGCCTGGCTGTCCGGCACCCTGGCCCGGGAACACGCCTGCCAGGCCTGCCTGGAACGGCTGCTGCTGGCCCTGCACCGGCTCTCCGGAACAGCGGTCCTGCCGGCCCAGCCCACCGAGGAGGTCCCGGGTGGCCGCGCCGTGGACCGCGGCAACCTCACCGTGGGCGCGGCCAAAGCGGGCGCCCTGCTGGAGCGCCAGCTCACCCTGGCCCGGACCCGGGCGCACTCGACCGCCCTCCAGGCACTGGGCTCCGCGCGCTTCCACGCCGTCGCGGACAAGGTGGCCGTACTCGCCAGCGACGTCCCCCTCACCCCCGCCGCCGCCACCGCGGACCTGACCCCGCTGGCCGCCGCCGCCCGGGAGCGCCTGACGGACGCCGTCGCCGCCCTCCCGCTCGTCACCGCCGGCAGCCCGTACAACGCGGAGGCCCTGGTCCACGGCCTGTCCCCGGACCCGTCCCCGCACCCGCAGGACGCCCCCTGGCACCAGGTCCGCCTGCTGCTGCGCCTGCACCGGTACGCCCGCGAGGTCCTCGACGGAGCCGACTCACCCGTGATCGTGCGTCTGCTGGCGGCCGGCCAGGCCCTCGACCGGCACCGCGACGCCTCGGAGGCGGCGGCCGCCGCGGCCTCGGCGGCCCGCACCCCGCGCATCGCCCCGGCGACGGCGTACGCGCTCGGCGTGCTGCACGCGGACCAGCGGCACGAGGTGGAGGCGGCCAGGTTCGCCTTCCAGCAGTCGTGGCAGAAGCAGGCCGTCGGCGCCGGCTGACAGGACGGGTGAACACCGGTGACCGATCCCGACCCGAACGACACGCCCGTCCTGGCGGCCGGCTGCGTGCTGTGGCGCCGCTCGCCGCTGGACGGCACGCTCCAGCTGTGCCTGGTCCACCGGCCGAAGTACGACGACTGGTCCCACCCCAAAGGCAAGCTCAAGCGCGGTGAGGACCCGCTGGCGGGCGCCCTGCGCGAGGTGGCGGAGGAGACGGGCTGTGTCGCCGTTCCCGGGGTCGAGCTGAGCACCGTGACCTACACGGCGGGCGGCCGGCCCAAACAGGTCCGCTACTGGGCCGCCGAGGCCATCGCGGGACGCTTCACCCCCAACAAGGAGGTGGACCGCGTCCTGTGGCTGTCCCCGGCCGAAGCCCGGAACCGGCTGACCCAGTTCCGCGACCGCGAGCTGGCGGACGAACTGCCGGCGGCCCTGCGCCCCGGCTGAGCGCGCCGGTGCGGTCAGGCGCCGCCCTCGTGCCCCAGCGCGTCCGTGCGGGCCAGGCTGCGGGCCCGGCGGGCCGGCCCGCGCCAGCCGCAGGTACAGCGGGCCAGGCAGAAACGGCCCTGTTCGACGGTCGTCGCGCGATGTCCCACGGCGCCCCTGCTCCAGCGGTCCTCCTGGGTGGGGCTCAGGCCCTCATGCTGCACCACGTCGACAAACGTACCCACGCCAGGTGAACGGGGCGTTACGGGCTCCTGTGGATCAGGTGCGTGCGTGACGGGGGCCACCCGCTCGTCGTTGACCGGACGACAGGGGCCCGTGACGGACGTAACAGCTGGGGGTAGGCAGGGCGATGGCGGTGCGGCGGCGGCTGGGTGTCCCTCCTGCTCGTGCTCGGGTGAGGCCGGGCGCGCGGGCCGGGACGGGCGGCGCGGTGCTCGCGGCGGCCGTCCTGGCCGGCGCGTGCGCCACCGGCTGCTCCGGCGGCGGCGCGGCCGCCGAGGACGCGCGCGCCGCGACCGATCCGGTGCAGACCCTGCGCCAGGCGCCGGACGTGCTGCTGGAGGCGGGCAGCGCGCAGACCCGTACGTCGATGGAGATGGCCACCGGCGGGACCCGTGTGACGATCCGCGGCGAGGGCGGCTACGACTTCCGCGGGCAGCGCGGGCGGCTGACGCTGGTGCTGCCGCAGGACCCGGCCGGGGCCACCGAGCACGTGCCGATCACCGAGCTCCTCGCACCGGGTGCCCTGTTCATGAAGAACCGGGGAGCGGGCGTACCGGCCGACAAGTGGGTGCGGGTGGACACGGCCACGCTCGTCGACGGCAACCTGGTCACCGGCGGCGCCACCGACCCGTTCGCCGCCGCCGAGGTGCTGCGCGGCACGCGCACGGCCACGTACGTGGAGAGGACCGAGGTCGCGGGGGTCCCGGTCCGGCACTACCGGGGCACCGCCGATCTCGCCCTGGCGGCGAAGAGCGCCACGGCGGCCGACGAGGAGGCGCTGAACGCGGCGGCGAAAGGGTTCGCCACGAGCGCGGTCCCGTTCGACGCCTACCTCGACGACCACGGCCGCATCCGCAAGCTCCGGCAGAGCTTCGCCTTCGTCAACGGGCAGCTGGGGCGCACCGTCGCCGTCTTCTCCACGACGCTGTTGTACGCCTTCGGGACGCCGGTGACCGTGACGCTGCCGCGGCCGCAGGACATCTACACCGGGCGGATCGCCGAGGAGTGAGCCGAGGAGTGAGCCGGGGCGGACCCGAATGGGCCGAGAAATGACCGGCGAACTAGCCCTTTGGTGCCATGCGCCGCGCGTAGGCCGCTCCCTACCCTAGGAAGTCGGCAGCGGCAGACGGCAGAGAAGGGGTGACGCGCGTGGCTCCGCTCGGCGGTACGGCAGTCCAGGACCACGTGGCCCTCGCCGAGATAGAGCTGTGCGGCGAGCTGATCATCGCGGCCTCGGCCGCCGAGGAGCGGCTCAGCCTGGAGAGCATCGACGAGGTGCTGCGGGTTGGCCGAGGAGCGCGAGGTCGGCACGGGCCGGAGAACGCCGGGGGCCCGCCGGCAGCCTCCCGGCAGGTGAGCCTCACGTACCCCGGAAGTCGCCCGGCAGGTGAGCCTCAGGTGCGCAGCAGCCGCCCGATCGCCTTCGTGGCCTCCTCCACCTTCGCGTCGATCTCCGACCCACCCTTGAGGGCCGCGTCGGCGACGCAGTGCCGCAGGTGCTCCTCCAGCAGTTGCAGGGCGAAGGACTGGAGAGCCTTCGTGGAGGCGGACACCTGGGTGAGTATGTCGATGCAGTAGACGTCCTCGTCGACCATCCGCTGGAGCCCGCGGATCTGACCCTCGATCCGGCGGAGCCGCTTGAGGTGCTCGTCCTTCTGCTTGTGGTAACCGTGCGTGACGGGCTCGTGTCCGGTGATTCCGCTCACGTTCTCGGAGGGTGCCGTCGCGCCGGCCTCGGTGGTCGTCATCGCGTCCCCGCTCTCGGAATTCTCGGTACACACCGAGGAGACATACCCCTGGCGGGTATATCGTAACGAATTCTGCCGGGCAGCGGCAGCCTTGGCATGCCCCCGTGCCGAGCACCGGGGCTCATGGGCGACACTGGGGGACGGCCCCTTAGCCGTGGCCGGATGATGCGCTTAACATCACCCTGACCCGAACCGAAGCACCCCGAGGACCCCACGTGCGCTTTCGTCTGACCCCCAGGGAGACGAGCTTCTACGACATGTTCGCCGCGTCCGCGGACAACATCGTCACGGGCTCGAAACTCCTGATGGAACTGCTCGGGGCGGACGCTTCCGCCCGGGCCGAGATCGCAGAGCGTATGCGGGCCGCGGAACACGCAGGTGACGACGCCACGCATGCGATCTTCCACCAGCTGAACTCCTCGTTCATCACGCCCTTCGACCGCGAGGACATCTACTCCCTCGCGTCGTCCCTCGACGACATCATGGACTTCATGGAGGAGGCCGTCGACCTGGTCGTCCTCTACAACGTCGAGGAACTGCCCAAGGGCGTCGAGCAGCAGATCGAGGTGCTGGCCAGGGCGGCGGAGCTGACGGCCGAGGCCATGCCGCACCTGCGGACCATGGACAACCTCACCGAGTACTGGATCGAGGTGAACCGCCTGGAGAACCAGGCGGACCAGATCCACCGCAAGCTGCTCGCCCACCTGTTCAACGGCAAGTACGACGCGATCGAGGTGCTGAAGCTCAAGCAGATCGTGGACGTGCTGGAGGAAGCCGCGGACGCCTTCGAGCACGTGGCGAACACGGTGGAGACCATCGCGGTCAAGGAGTCCTGAGGCGTCCATGGACACCTTCGCTCTGATCCTGACCATTCTGGTCGCACTCGGCTTCGCCTACACCAACGGCTTCCACGACTCCGCCAACGCCATCGCGACCTCCGTGTCGACCCGGGCGCTCACCCCGCGCGCCGCACTGGCGATGGCCGCGGTGATGAACCTCGCCGGCGCCTTCCTCGGCAGCGGGGTCGCCAAGACCGTCAGCGAGGGCCTGATCCAGACGCCCACCGGCGGCAAGGGGATGGGCATCCTCTTCTCCGCCCTCCTCGGGGCCATCGTCTGGAACCTGGTCACCTGGTACTTCGGCCTGCCCTCGTCCTCCTCGCACGCGCTGTTCGGCGGCATGGTGGGCGCGGCCCTGGCGGGCGGTACGACCGTGTACTGGTCCGGCGTGCTGGACAAGATCGTCACCCCCATGTTCCTGTCCCCGGTGATCGGCCTGATCGTCGGCTACCTGGTCATGACGGCGATCATGTGGATCTTCCGCCGCACCAACCCGCACAAGGCCAAGCGCGGCTTCCGGATAGCGCAGACGGTGTCGGCGGCCGGCATGGCCCTCGGGCACGGTCTGCAGGACGCCCAGAAGACCATGGGTGTCGTGGTGATGGCGCTGGTCATCGGCGGCGTCGAGACGTACGGCGACCCGATCCCGGTGTGGGTGAAGCTGGTCTCCGCGCTCATGCTGTCGCTGGGCACCTACGCGGGCGGCTGGCGCATCATGCGCACCCTGGGCCGCAAGATCATCGAACTGGACCCGCCACAGGGCTTCGCCGCCGAGACGACCGGCGCGTCGATCATGTTCGCCACGGCGTACCTCTTCAAGGCGCCGATCTCCACGACCCACGTCATCACGTCGGCGATCATGGGTGTGGGCGCGACGAAGCGGGTCAACGCCGTCCGCTGGGGCGTGGCGAAGAACATCGTCCTGGGCTGGTTCATCACCATGCCGGCCGCGGCGATCGTGGCGGCCTGCGCCTTCTGGCTGATCAGACTGGCGTTCATGTAGCAGCCGGGCCCGGTGTGGTGACACTGGAACCATGACGAGCAAGGCACTCCTCGAAGGCGGGCCGGAGGACCTCGCGGGCACCGTGGTGCCGGTGGTCCCTCCCGGACAGGAACTGAAGATCCCGCACCTCGGGGGATACGAGCACTACAAGGTCACCTCGCGCCACGAGGACAGCAAGGAAGGACACGTCACCGTCTACCAGTGGTGGGAGCGCACCGAAGTCGCCGAGTGAGCGGCCGGGCGCGCACCCCGGCCGGTGAAATCGCGCGGGCCCGCCCCCGGGAGCCAGGGGCGGGCCCTTCTGCGACCTCGCGGTGGCACCGCCATGCAGCACCGCGAGGGATCTGGGGGAGGACCGGCGGTCTAGCCGAAACGGCCGGAGATGTAGTCCTCGGTCGCCTGCACGGACGGGTTGGAGAAGATCCGCTCGGTCTCGTCGATCTCGATCAGCCGGCCCGGCTTGCCCACGGCCGCCAGGTTGAAGAACGCCGTGCGGTCCGAGACGCGCGCCGCCTGCTGCATGTTGTGCGTCACGATGACGATCGTGAAGCGTTCCTTCAGCTCGCCGATCAGGTCCTCGATGGCGAGCGTGGAGATCGGGTCGAGGGCGGAGCAGGGCTCGTCCATGAGCAGCACCTTCGGCTCGACCGCGATGGCGCGGGCGATGCACAGACGCTGCTGCTGACCGCCGGAGAGGCCCGAGCCGGGCTTGTTCAGGCGGTCCTTGACCTCGTTCCAGAGGTTGGCGCCCTTGAGCGACTTCTCGACGATGTCGCTCAGCTCGCTCTTGCGGTAGTTGCCGTTCAGCCGCAGTCCCGCCGCCACGTTGTCGAAGATCGACATGGTGGGGAACGGGTTCGGGCGCTGGAAGACCATGCCCACCTCGCGGCGCACGGCCACCGGGTCGATCCCGGCGCCGTACAGGTCTTCCTCGTCCAGGAGCACCTTGCCCTCGACCCGGCCGCCCGGGGTGACCTCGTGCATACGGTTGAGGGTGCGCAGGAACGTCGACTTGCCGCAGCCGGAGGGGCCGATGAACGCCGTCACCGAGCGCGGCTCGATCGTCATCGAGATGTCCTCGATCGCCTTGTGGGCGCCGTAGTAGGCGGTGAGCCCGCTGACATCGATTCGCTTGGCCATGACTACTTCACTTCCAAAAGTCCGGGGGTCGCTGACAGGCCCCGCGCGGCAGCAGCCGCAGATCGTTAACGGGGGGCCTTCCAGCGGGCGATGCCGCGGGCCACGAGGTTGAGGATCATCACGAAGGCGATGAGGGTGAGCGAGGCCGCCCACGCACGGTCGTACGCCGCGCCCGAGCCCGCGCTGTTCGCGTACTGCTGGTAGATGTACAGCGGCAGCGAGGACTGCGCCCCCTCGAAGGGGTTCGTGTTGATGAAGGGGTTGCCGAAGACCAGCAGCAGCACGGGGGCGGTCTCACCGGCGATACGGGCGATGGCCAGCACGATGCCGGTCGTGATGCCGCCGATGGAGGTCGGCAGGACCACCCGCAGGATGGTGCGCCACTTCGGCACGCCCAGGGCGAGGGACGCCTCACGCAGCTCGTTCGGTACGAGCTTGAGCATCTCCTCCGTGGAGCGGACCACGACGGGCATCATCAGGATGGCCAGGGCCAGCGAACCGGCGAAGCCGAACGGCTGCATCTTGAAGATCAGCATCAGGCTGAGGATGAACAGGCCCGCGACGATCGACGGGATGCCGGTCATCACGTCGACGAAGAAGGTGATGGCCTTGGCGAGCCTGCCGTTCCCGTACTCCACCAGGTAGATCGCGGTGAGCACACCGACCGGCGCGCCGATCAGGGTGGCGAGGCCGACCTGCTCGAGGCTGCCGATGATGGCGTGGTAGATGCCGCCGCCCGGCTCGGTGTCGGCGACCAGGCCCATCGAGTGGGTCAGGAAGTAGCCGTCCAGGACCTTCACACCGCGCTGGACGGTCGTCCAGACCAGGGAGACCAGCGGCACCAGGGCGAGCAGGAAGGCGACCCAGACGAGGCTGGTCGCGACCCGGTCCTTGGCCTGGCGGCGGCCCTCGACGCGGGCGGCGATGCCGTACGTACCGAGGACGAAGAGGATCGCGGCGATCAGCCCCCACTGGACGCGGCTGTGGAGGCCGCCGACCAGACCGATGAGGACCGCGACGACGAGCGAGCCGAGAGCGATGGCCCACGGGGACCACTTGGGCAGGCTGGCGCCGCGCAGACTGCTGGAGCGCTTGTCGGCGATGGCTGCGTGGCTCATGCGTTGGCCCCCGAGTAGTCCTTGCGGCGGGCGATGATCAGACGGGCCGCGCCGTTGACCAGCAGAGTGATGACGAACAGGACCAGACCGGAGGCGATCAGCGCGTCACGGCCGTACTCCGTCGCCTCGCTGAACTTGCTGGCGATGTTCTGGGCGAAGGTGCCGCCGCCCGGGTCGAGCAGGCTGCCGTGGATGAGGAAGTCCGGGGAGAGCACGGTGGCGACGGCCATCGTCTCGCCGAGCGCACGGCCGAGACCGAGCATCGAGGCGGAGATCACACCGGACCGCCCGAAGGGCAGCACCGACATGCGGATGACCTCCCAGCGCGTGGCGCCGAGGGCCAGGGCCGCCTCCTCGTGCATCCGCGGGACCTGACGGAAGACCTCACGGCTGACGTTGGTGATGATCGGCAGGATCATGATCGCCAGCAGGATGCCGACGGTGAGCATCGAGCGGGGGGCACCGCCCTGCCAGGAGAAGACGCCGGTCCAGCCGAGGTAGTCGTTCAGCCAGCCGAACAGGCCGTCCATGTGCGGGACCAGCATCAGCGCGCCCCACAGGCCGTACACGATGGACGGCACGGCGGCGAGCAGGTCGACCACGTAGGCGATGGGACCGCTCAGCCGGCGCGGGGCGTAGTGCGTGAGGAAGAGCGCGATGGCGACCGCGACGGGGACGGCGATGACCATGGCGATGATCGAGGAGACCACCGTGCCGAAGGCCAGCACGGCGATGCCGAAGACCGGCGGCTGAAGGCTGGTGTTCCACTCGAAGGTGGTCAGGAAGTTGCCGTGGTCCTTGCTGATCGCCAGGGAGGCACGGTAGGTGAGGAAGACCGCGATCGCGGCCATGACGACCAGCAGCAGGATGCCCGACCCACGGGTGAGACCGAGGAAGATCCGGTCTCCGGGGCGGGTGGCGCCGCGGGCGGCACGCTTCTGCTCGGCCTCGGTGGGCTGGGGGGAAGGCGCGTCGGCGCCTGTCGTATGCGTTGATATGTCCATCGGGATCTCCGGTCTGCGGAGACGTACGCGGGCGTACGTCTCCTGGCGGCGGTGCACCGGAAGGTGCGGCCCGGACCCCGCTGGGGGACCGGGCCGCACTCGGATCAGCTCAGGCCGTCGATGGTGGTGCGGACCTTGCTGATGATCGCGTCAGGGATCGGCGCGTAGTCGTTCTCGGTGAGGATGTTCTGGCCCTCCTCGCTGGCGATGTAGCGCAGGAACGCCTTGGTGGCCGGCAGGGTGTCGGCCTTGTTGCCCTTGTCGCAGACGATCTCGTACGTGACCAGGACCATCGGGTAGGCACCCTCGGCCTTGGTGTTGTAGTTCAGCTGCAGCGCCAGGTCGCTGCCGGTGCCGACGACCTTGGCGTCCGCGATGGCCTTGGTGGCGTTCTCGACGGTGGCCTTGACCGGGGCGGCGGCGCCCGTGTTGATGTCGACCGTGGACATGTCCTTGGCGTACGACAGCTCGAAGTAGCCGATCGCGCCCTCGGTCTGCTTCACCTGCTGGGCCACACCGGAGGACTGCGGAGCCGCCTGGCCGCCCTTGGCCTGCCAGGCCTTGCCGCCCTCGTACTTCCAGTTCTCGGGGGTGGCGGCCTTCAGGTACTTGGTGAAGTTGTCCGTGGTGCCGGACTCGTCCGAGCGGTGGAACGCCTGGATCTTGAGGTTGGGCAGCTTGGCGTCGGGGTTCAGCTTCTTGATCGCCGCGTCGTCCCAGTTCTTGATCTTGCTGTCGAAGATCTTCGCCAGGGTGGGGGCGTCGAGGACCAGGTTGTCCACGCCCGGGACGTTGTAGCCGAGCGCGATCGGGCCGCCGACCATCGGCAGGTCGATGCCCTGACCGCCATCGGTGCAGACCTTCTGGGAGGCGGTGACCTCTTCGGGCTTCAGCGCCGAGTCGGAACCCGCGAAGGCCACCTGGCCCTGGGTGAACGCCGTGACACCGGCGCCGGAGCCGCCGCCCTTGTAGTTGATCTGCACGCCACAGGCCTGGCTGAACTGCTTCACCCAGGCGTCGATCGCGTTCTTCTGCGCCGAGGAGCCGTCGGCGAGCAGCTGGCCCTTGGCGTCGTCGCACTTGATGGAGCTGTTGGTGGCCGCGGTGCTGCTGTCGCTGCCGGCGTTGTTCTTGCCGCCGGTGTCGTCGGAGCCGCACGCCGTGAGGGCCAGGGCGCCGGAGACGGCGAGTGCGCCGAGAGCGAGTGCCCGCCGGGTCTTGCGCTGAAGCTTCACTTGAGTTCCTTCCAGGAGCCGCCGTCCTGTCCGGCGGCGTGCGAGGGTGTGAGCGACACCGATGCGCCGACGTGCGCATCAGCACCGGGTAAGGCCGAAATTAGGCAGAACAGGTGAAGCCGCCGATTGCCGGAAGTGAACGCGGGGTGAACCCCTGCCGACAGTGCGGTGAGGTCACGGAATGCTTACGTCGAGGCCACGGAGGAGACATGGCCGGAAGGCCGGTCGCCACGGACACGGGGGCGCGCCGGACACCGGGGAGTCCGCCGTGTTCCCCTCCACGCAGACTGCACCGCGCCGGCGGCCCGCGCGACTGAGGCGACCCGCGCTCGCGTGTCGGTGACGCCCCGACCGCCGTACTGTGGCAATCCTGCGGCGTGGTTCCCCGGAACCCTCCGGGCCGCCTCGTCGTCTCGTTCCGCAGGAACGACAGGAGGTGCGGGCATGGAACGACGGACTTTCCTGGGGGGCGGCGCGGCGGCGCTCGCCGCGATCGCGACGACCGCGTGCAGCGGCAGGGGCGGGGTGACGGCCCGGGCGACGACGGCCCGGACCACCGCCACGGGGATGTCGGCGGTTTCCGGCACCCCCGCCGCGAGTACGGCGCCGAGAACCACCAGCCCCCCGGCCGCGACCGGCTGGGCAGCGCTCGCCCGCTCCCTGGACGGCACCCTGGTCCGCCCCGGCGACGCCTCCTGGACGACCGCCAGGCAGCTCTACAACACCCGCTTCGACAGCCTCAAGCCCGCCGCGGTCGCGTACGTGGCCCACGCCGAGGACGTGCGGACCGTCCTGTCCTACGCCCACGCCCACCACGTCCGCGTCGCCGTCCGCAACGGCGGCCACTCCTACGGAGGCTGGTCCTCCGGCGACGGCCGGCTGATCATCGACGTCTCCAGGCTCAGCCAGGTCCGGGCGAGCGGCTCCTCGGCGGTGATCGGCGCCGGCGCCAAGCTCATCGACATCTACCGCGCGCTCACCGCGAAGGGCGTGACGATCCCCGGCGGCTCCTGCCCGACCGTGGGCATATCCGGCCTGGTCCTCGGCGGCGGCCACGGAGTCGTCGCCCGCGCCTACGGCCTGACCTGCGACAGCCTGACCCGGGCCACCCTCATCACCGCGGACGGCAGGCAGCTGACCGCCGACGCCACCCATCACAAGGACCTGTTCTGGGCGCTGCGCGGCGCGGGCAACGGCAACTTCGGCGTCGTCACCGAACTGGGGTTCAGGACCCACCCCGCACCCCAGGCCGTGTCGGCGTACCTGAGATGGCCGTGGGCGAAGGCGGCGGCGGTCGTGAAGGCCTGGCAGGACTGGGGGCCCAGCCAGCCGGACGAGATCTGGTCGTCCCTGCACCTGGAGAACACGGCCGGCGGCACGCCCACCGTGTCCGTGGCCGCCTTCTCCCTGGGCACCTACGGCGCCTTGCAGAACGCGGTGGACCGCCTGGCCACGGCGATCGGCGCCCCGGCGTCGAGCGTGTCGCTCAGGCGCCACTCCTTCGAGCAGGCCATGGAGGCCTACGCCGGCTGCTCGTCCTTCCCGGTGGACGCCCAGTGCCACCTGCCCGGCACGACCCCCGGCCGCTCCCCGCAGGGCAGGCTCCGCCGCGAGACCTACGCGGCCCGCTCGGACTTCTTCGACCGCTCCCTGTCCTCGGCCGGCATCCAGACGCTGCTGGCCCAGCTGCGCTCGGTGCGGGGCGGCGCGGGAAGCATCGCGTTCACCGCGCTCGGCGGGGCGGTCAACCGGGTCTCCCCGACGGCGACGGCCTTCGTCCACCGCCGCTCACGCATGCTGGCCCAGTACGTCGCCTCCTGGCGCCCGGGCACCACCGGCGCGGCGGCCCAGTCCTGGCTGAACTCGGCGCACAACGCCATGCGGCCCTACGCCTCCGGCGCGGCCTACCAGAACTACAGCGACCCCACCCTCAGGAACTGGCGCACGGCCTACTACGGCGACGCGGCGGCCCGCCTGACCAAACTGAAGCACCAGTACGACCCGCAGGACTTCTTCTCGTACCCGCAGGGCCTGTGAGACCCGGCTGCGGACGGCCGTACCGCCGAGGTGCCGCGGTGGGCCCCGGGGCGCCCGGCTACGCCGCCAGGTCCCGCTCCTCCGACGACGCCCGCTCCTCGGAGGGGCGGTCGGAGAGCACCGCGTCGCCCGCACCGGCACCGGCACCCCGCGCACGCACCAGCCAGCCGCCCCACGCCGACCCCTCGACCGCCTTGAGCAGCGGCGTGAGCAGGGCCACGGCCAGGGGGGAGAGCAGCAGCGCGACAGCCGTACCCAGCGCGAACCCCCCGACCACGTCCGTCGGATAGTGCACGCCCATGTACACCCGGCAGAACCCCTCGAGCACCGCCAGCCCGATCCCCACCAGGCCGAAGCGCCGGTCGACGACGAACAGAGCGACCGCCATCGCCATGGTGATCGTCGCGTGATCGCTCACGAAGGAGTAGTCGGTCTTCCCCTGCACCAGGACATCCAGGCCCTGATGGTCCAGGAAGGGCCGGGGCCGCTGCACGAAACCCCTTATCGGCACGTTCACGAGCACCGCGAGACCGGCCGCCAGCGGCGCCCACACCAGCGCGGCGACGGCCGACGCCGCCCCCTCGCCGCCCCGGCGCCGCACGGACCACCAGCACCACGGCACGAGCAGCACCATGGCGAGCAGCAGCCCGTACTCACCGACGTACTCCATGACCCGGTCGAACCAGCGCGGCGCGTCCTTGGCCAGGCTGTTGATGTCGTAGAGCAGGTTGACGTCGGGGTTCGACCCGGATTCGGCGAGTCCAGCCATCCTGCTGAGGCCCCTTCGTCGTGTCGTCGCGGGCGCACCGGCGTGCGCCGCCCCTGCCCACCCCCGTGGTCGTGGATCCGCTTCCGCTGCACGCGCGTAGGGCACACACGCCACCGGTCGCACACTTGGCTACGTCAACACCAACGCACGACCCTGATGGATACGTTCCGCACTCCACCGAATGATCACGCAGACGTTATCGAAGAGAGACTCGTCGCCGCAGCTCAGGGAGTTGGCTCAGCGTCCGTTCACACCGTGGTGGGGAGCGCTTTCGCACCATCCTCGGTGACCCTGGTGGCCCCGAAGTAGTCGGGTGTGTCGATGGGATCGAAGCGGATCACGGCGCCCGGTCTCGGCGCGTCGATCATGTACCCGCCGCCGACGTAGATGCCGACGTGCCGGATGGCCCGCGAGTTGGTCGGATCGTCGGAGAAGAACACCAGATCCCCCGGAAGCAGTTCGTCCCGCTCGGGATGGGGACCGGCGTTGTACTGGTCGTTGGCGACCCGCGGCAGCGTGATCCCCACACTCTCGTAGGCGGCCTTGGTCAGCCCCGAGCAGTCGAACCGTCCGCCCTGCTCAGCGGTGCCGTTCCCGCCCCACAGATAGCGTGTGCCGAGCTTGCTCTGCGCGAAGGAGATGGCCACGGCGGCCTGTTTGGAGGGATCGACGCGGGCGACGGGGGCGGCGAAGCTCTTCTCCAGGGTCGTGATCGTCTTCACGTAGTTCCGGGTCTCCGCGTACGGTGGCACGCCGCCGTACTTGATCACCGCGTAGGCCCCGGCGTTGTAGGCGGCGAGCATGTTGTGGGTCACGTCGCCCGGCACGTCCTTGACGTACGACGCGAGTTCGCAGTCGTAGGACGCGGCCGACGGAATCGCGTCATCGGGGTTCCAGACGTCCGCCTTCCCGTCGCCGTCGCCGTCGATGCCGTGTGTGGCCCAGGTGCTCGGGATGAACTGCGCTATCCCCTGCGCCGCGGCGGGGCTCCTGGCGTTCGGGTTGAACCCGCTCTCCTGGTACAACTGTGCCGCCAGCAAAGCCGGGTTGATCGCGGGGCAGAGGTTGCCCCACCTCTGCACGAGGGACTGGTACGCGGCCGGCACGGCGCCCTTGGCGAGCCCCACGGCCCCGCCTCCCGCCCCGCCCGAGATGTTCCCCGCGACGACGTACACGCCGACGACGAGCAAGGCGACGAAGCTGAGCCCGGAGGCGACGGCGGCGGCCGCCACGATCCATGCCTTACGCACCGTCAACCGCCCCTCATCACACGGGAGTCCGCCGTCGACAGTGTAGAGGCGCCCGCCGCGCTTTTGAGGTGATCACACACGGGCGCAGGGCAGCACGGCGGCCGGCCGCCGTGCGACCCCGCCGGGAGCCCGGCGCGGATCAGGGACCGGCGGACGCGCCCTTGTAGAGTTCCGCCGCGCCGGTCCCGAAGACCACGCTGTACGAGGTGTCCGGCGTCGAGCCGCCCGCCTCGTGGCCGCCGAGCACGCCGACGACCTCCTGGTGACCGTTGATCCACGGGCTGCCGCTGGTGCCGCCGGTGAACTCCGGGCAGTCGATGCGCTGCTGGGTACCGCTGTGGACCTGCGGCCGGTTGGTGCAGCTGATGGGCACCTCACGGGAGTCCGGGTAGCCGGTGACGGTGACCGCGGTCGCCCCGGTCGACGCCCCGGTGACGAAGCGGTTGGCACCGACGACGTCCTCGACACCCTTGCCGCCCTGCCGGGCGAGCACGGCGAAGGCCACGTCGCTGTCCTCGTCCTGGCGCGCGGACCAGTCGTCGGGCAGGAAGCGCCGCCCGACCGTCCACACGCCGTAGGGCGCACGGCCGTCCCGGTACCCCGGCACGAACACCAGGGCGGAGTCCCCGCCCAGGCAGTGGGCGGCGGTGACGATGAGGTTCCGGTGGGGGCTGTGCACCACCGAGGCCGTGCAGAAGTGGTTGCCGGCGAGGTCGCCGGCCTTGTCCGCGCCGAACAGCGCCCCGACCCGCGCGCCCTGCGGGGTCTTCGACGTGACGGCGGTCACTCCGAGTGGTCCGGTCACACCGAGCGGTCCGGTCGCCCCGAGCCGGCCGGGCCCGTCGTGCGCGGCCGCGACGGAAGCGGAGGTCACGGCCAGCAGCACCAGCACGGCGAACAACGTCCGCGCACCGGCCCAGCGATGCCCTGGGCGTGCGCGATCAGCGGTGTTCTTGATACCTGTGGTGCGCTTCATCAGGCTCCACTGTGATGGACGAGGGTGAGAATCGGACCCCGACTTCCCTGAGATTCTCCTGTGAAACGCCCGTTCATCGTATGACCGGCCTCACACCCCCTCCCGACGTGTCCCTCACGACGCATCCCGCCCGACGGCCCGCTCGACGCCGGAGCCGGCGGACCTGCGAACGCGGTGCCACCGCGGAAAAGCGTGAGACCATCGGCCACGGGCGACCGCTCACCCGACTGGTCGTCAGAAACCGTACCGACACGCAAGAAACGTCAACGACGGAACCACACCACGGGTTGCGGTCGGACTTCATTGCCCGGCGTGACCTGCCGTGATACACAGAGTGACCATACGTACGAAACCCACCAGGCAATGCCGCCAAGTCGACATACGGCGGCGTCATTGTCGGCGAGAATGGGCCTGGCCTCTGCACGAGGGCAGGGGACG
Organism: Streptomyces sp. NPDC001231; assembly: GCF_042896885.1. Lineage (NCBI taxonomy): Bacteria > Bacillati > Actinomycetota > Actinomycetes > Kitasatosporales > Streptomycetaceae > Streptomyces > Streptomyces sp. NPDC001231. Next base: position 8,250 of record NZ_JBIAXS010000007.1, on the reverse strand, counting down.
CGGAACTACCCAACAGGGGCGGTGACTTACATGCTCTTTGCGGCCGACAAGGGAGACATCAACACCATCATCGGCGGGATCGCTCCGAACTGGGGCCCCTTCGGCAGCCTGGGCAACGAGGCGAAGGTGATGATCGAGGTGGTGATGGCCGTGGCCATCCTGCTCTGCCTCGGCATCGCCGTCTGGGGCGCCGCCAAGCAGCGCATCGGCGCCACGGCCCTGCGCGACACGTTCAGCGCCGAGCAGGGCAAGGGCCTGATCATCGCCGGTCTGACGGGCGTGTTCATCATCGGCTCGCTCGGCACGCTCTTCACCATCGTGTACGGCATGGCCGTGTAACCGGCGCACACCCGCGCATGCCGCGCACGGTGCTCCGTGCGCACCGCCGGTCGGACCCTCCGGGCGCGCCCGGTGCCCCCGCTGCCCCTACCCACCCACCGTGCCCACCGGCTGAGGTTGCGTTTCCCTGATGTCGAGTCACCACACCGCGTCCACGCGGGAACCAGCACGGCTACCGTCGTACTTCCACGCATTCCGGTACGAGGTCGAGGGGGCGGAAGGGGCATGAGTCGCTCAGACGGGCGCGGGTACGGCGATTCGGCGCGCGCCGACGACGGGCCGTACGCGGGCGGGCAGACCCGCACCCGGCTCCCGGACCGGCCCGGCGACCCCTACGGCGGCGCGCGGCGCGGCGGCCGCTCGTCCTCGCGCAGCCTGATCACGGTGGTCGCCGTGGTCGTCCTCCTCATCGCCGCGATCGCCTTCGCGAACCGCTCGGGAGGCCGCTCCCCCGCCGCCGGCGGCAACGCCGACAAGCCGAAGGCGGCGGCGACCGCGGCGACCGGCAAGCAGCCGGTGCAGACGAAGACGGGCGGGATCCCCTCGGGGTTCGCACACGACGAACAGGGGGCGCAGAGCGCTGCCGCGAACTACGCCGTGGCCCTCGGCTCGACCGGCATGTTCAAGAAGGACACCCGGCACACCCTCCTGGACCTCCTCTACACCCCCGACGCGGCGGCCAGGCTCCAAGGACCCATGGACCAGGCCTATTCGGCGGACTTCCTCGACCGGCTGGGCCTGGACGCGGAAGGCAACCCGCCCGCCGGCAGCACGTTCGTCTCACGCGTGGTGCCGGTGGGCACCACCGTGAAGCAGTACAGCGACAGCGGCGCCGAGATCGCGGTCTGGTACATGGGACTGATCGGCATGTCCGCGGAGACCTCCACCGACCCGGTCACCTCGTCCTGGAAGACGTGGACGTTCGAACTCCAGTGGTCGAGAGGCGACTGGAAGATCGTCTCCGACTCCCAGAAGGACGGCCCCGCCCCGGTCCCCGGTGACGACAAGGCCGCCACCTCCGACGAGATCCGCAAGGCCATCGAAGAGTACGGAGGGTTCACGTATGCCCGGTAGCAAGCAGCGCCTGCTCGGGCTCACCGGAGCCGTGGCAGCCGTGCAGACGTCGGTCGTGCTGTTGGCCACCCGTGCCGTCGCCGCGCCCTCACCCAGCCCGACGCCCTCGCCGAGCGACAACAACTGCGACCTCATCGTCGGTCGGGCCAGGCAGTACTGCGAGCGTGGCAACAGCCCCAGCGGCGGCGGTTCCCGGGCCCCCGACCCCGTCTCCACCCTCGACCCCCTCTCCTCCCTCGCCAAGGGCTGTGCCGACGCCGCCTCCTGGACGGTCACCAAGCTCAGCAAGGCCGTGCAGGAGACCGCGAACGTCGACTTCACCAACCAGAAGTTCCTCCAGCAGTACGCGGTCGTGTTCGCCGCGTCGACCGTGCTCACGCTGCTGCTCTGGCTGCTGGCCGTGGCCAAGCGGGCCGTGCGCGGCGTGCCGCTGTCCACCGCCATCTCCGAAGCGGTCGGCTTCCTCTGGCTGACCGTGCTCGCCTCGGCCTTCACCCCGCTGATCCTCTACACGGTCGTCTCGGCCACCGACGGCGTCTCCGACGTCCTCGCCAAGGCGACCGGCGACCAGGCCGGCACCTTCTTCGGCACGTTCTCCGCCGCGCTCGCCAAGGGCGAGAACATCGGCGGCGGACCGATCATGCTGATCGTCGTCTCCCTGGTCTCCATCCTCGCCGCCGGCGTGCTCTGGCTGGAACTCGTCATCCGCGCCGCCCTGCTGTACGTCGGCGCCCTGCTCGGCACCGTCGTCTACGCCGGACTGGTCGACAAGAACCTGTGGGGGCACGTACGCCGCTGGGCCGGAATCATGATCGCGGTGATCCTGGTGAAGCCGGTCATCGTGATCGTGCTCGGGCTCGCCGGTGCGCTGTCCTCGGGCGACAACGGACCCGGCGCCTTCTCCGCGGTCGTCTCCGGCCTCGCGATCATCCTGCTGGCCATCTTCGCCAGCGCCATGATCTACCGGTTCGTCCCGGGCTTCGGCGACGAGATCGCGGCAGGCCGCAACAACCGCATCATGCAGGGCGCCGAGGGCAAGGCCGCCGCGGTCATCAGCTCCCCGGCCAGCCTGGTCGCACAGGGCATCAAGACCCACAGCACGCGGGCCGACAGCAATGGCGGTGGCGGCGGCCAGTCGTCCGCGCGCCCGGCCAACCCGGTCTCCGGCGGCGTCGCCGCGCACAGCGCGCGCGTCCCGGACGGCGGCGGATCCGTCCCCTCCGCCGCGCCCGCTCCCCGCGCGCCCAGCCCGGTGAACACCCCTCACGCCGGAAGCACCCGCAAGAGCAGTACCAACCGCACGGGAGGTGAAGGGCGTTGACGACCGATTCCCATGTGTCCCACACGGTCACGCCCCGCCGTACATATCTGATCGGCCGCGCCCGGCCGAACGCGATCGTCGGCCGCAACCGCGAGACCGGTGAGATCGTCCTGATCATCGCGGGCGCGTTCATCGGCATGATGTGCGGCCTGCTGGTCCCGGTGCTGCCCCTGCGCATCGTGCTGCTGACCGGGTTCCCGCTGCTGTCGCTGGCCGCGGTCTACGTGCCGTACCGGCACCGCACGTTCTACAAGTGGTTCGAGATCAACCGCAGTTACAAGCGCACCGTCAAGAGCGTCGCCGTCTACCGTTCGGGCGTGATGGAGGCCGGAACGGACCTGGACGGCCGGGAGGTCGAGATCGGGCCGCCGCCCGGCATCGGCCGGATCACCTGGCTCGCCGCGCCGTTCGGACCGGACGAGATCGCCGTACTGCTGCACGCCGACCGCAAGACGGTCACCGCCGCCATCGAGATCGAGGGCCCCGGCGTCGGCCTGCGCGACTCCGAGGACCAGGAGGCCCTCGTCGACCGCTTCGGCACCCTGCTCAAGCACGTGGCCAACGGCGACGGCTTCGTCACCCGCCTGCAGATGCTCGCCCGCACCCTCCCCGCCGACCCCGACGCCCACGCCAAGGACGTCACCGTACGCGGGGACGAGCGGGCGCCGCGGTGGCTCCAGGGGTCCTACGACCAACTGCAGTCCATGGTGTCCACCAGCAGCGAGCAGCACCGCGCCTACCTCGTCGCCTGCATGCACTACACCCGCGAACTCGCCGCCGAGGCCCACGCCATGGCCCGGGCCGCCCGGCCCCAGGCGGGCCGCAAACTGGACCGGGACGCCGGACTCGCGGTCGTCATGGCCCGCGAGCTGACCGACATCTGCTCCCGGCTCCAGGAAGCGGACATCCGCGTACGCCAGCCGCTCGGTCAGGGGCGGCTGGCCTCGCTGATCCACTCCATGTACGACCCGGACCACCCCATCGACCACATCCAGGCGATGACCAAGCGCAACGCCTGGCCGGCCGAACTGGACGCCATGGAGCCGACGTACCTCCAGGCCAAGACCCGCGAGTCGGCGACCCGCGAACCCTGGTGCCACGCCACCGCCTGGATCAAGGAGTGGCCGATGACCCCGGTCGGCGTGAACTTCCTCGCGCCCCTCCTCGTCCACACCCCGGACGTCATCCGCACCGTCGCCGTCACGATGGACCTCGAACCCACCGAGGTCGCCATCGAGCGCATGCTGACCGAGAAGACCAACGACGTCGCCGAGGCCAGCCGCGCCGCGAAGATGAACCGCACCGTGGACCCGCGCGACGTGGCCGCCCACAGCCGCCTCGACCAGCGCGGCGAGGACCTCGCCAGCGGCGCGGCCGGCGTCAACCTGGTCGGCTACATCACCGTGTCCTCCCGCTCCCCCGAGTCCCTGGCCCGCGACAAGCGGACGATCAGAGCCTCGGCCGGGAAGTCCTACCTGAAACTGGAGTGGTGCGACCGCGAGCACCACCGTGCCTTCGTGAACACGCTTCCGTTCGCCACCGGAATCCGACGGTAGGGGCTGATGCTCTGATGCGGGACCCTCTGACCGCACTCACGGACGCCTTCACATCCTTCCTGTTCGGGAAGGTGGAGACGACCCGGCTGCCGGTGAGAACGTCCACGGGCCAGGCCCAGGCGGTCTACCTGCCCACCGCCGCGCCCGGCCTGGGCGACTCGGGCGTCATCATCGGGCGCGAGGTGTACTCCGGGAAGGGCTACATCTACGACCCCTTCCAGCTGTACGGCCAGCAACTCCCCGCGCCGCACTGGCTGGTCCTCGGCGAGTCCGGCAACGGCAAGTCGGCGCTGGAGAAGACCTACGTCCTGCGCCAGCTCCGCTTCCGCGACCGCCAGGTCGTCGTGCTGGACGCCCAGGGCGAGGACGGGGTGGGCGAATGGAACCTCATCGCGGAGGAGCTGGGAATAACGCCGATCCGGCTGGACCCGATGGCGGCCCTGGACCACGGCATCCGGCTCAACCCCCTGGACCCGTCGATCACGACCACGGGCCAGCTGGCGCTGCTGCGGACCATCATCGAGGTCGCGATGGGCCACGGCCTGGACGAGCGCTCCGGCTTCGCGCTGAAGGTCGCCCACGCGTACGTCAACGAGACGATCGTGGAACGCCAGCCGGTGCTGTCGGACATCGTCGAACAACTCCGGCACCCCGAACCGGAGTCGGCCGAGGCGATGAACGTCGCCATAGACGACGTACGGGCCTGGGGCCTGGACGTGGCACTGGTCCTGGACCGCCTGGTCGACGGCGATCTGCGCGGCATGTTCGACGGCCCCACCACGGTCGGCATCGACCTGGACGCGCCCCTGATCGTCTTCGACCTGTCCCACATCGACCGCAACTCCATCGCCATGCCGATCCTGATGGCGATCGTCGGCGTGTGGCTGGAGCACACCTGGATCCGCCCCGACCGCAAGAAGCGCATCTTCCTGGTCGAGGAGGCCTGGCACATCATCAACAGCCCGTTCGTGGCCCAGCTGTTCCAGCGGCTGCTGAAGTTCGGCCGCCGGCTGGGTCTGTCGTTCGTGGCCGTCGTCCACCACCTGTCCGACGTGGTGGACGGAGCGGCGGCCAAGGAGGCCGCGGCGATCCTGAAGATGGCCTCCACCAGGACGATCTACGCCCAGAAGGCGGACGAGGCGAGGGCGACGGGACGGGTGCTCGGCCTGCCCAGATGGGCGGTCGAGATCATCCCGACCCTGACGCCCGGTATCGCGGTGTGGGACGTCAACGGCAATGTCCAGGTGGTCAAACACCTGGTCACCGAGACCGAACGGCCGCTGGTGTTCACCGACCGCGCCATGACGGAGTCCTCCAGCGACCGCCTCTCCGACGACACCCTGCGCGCCGCGGAGTCGGAGGCCGAGGAGCGGGCGGCGGCCTTCATGGGACAGCACATCGCCGACCTGGACGGCTCCTCGGAGTCGACGGTGGCCTAGAGGGGACGCACGCGTGAGACCGGACGACCGCGACCACGGACAGGGCCGCCAGGGCCGGCGGGACGGCCAGGGCGGCGTTCCCGACGGCCTGCTGGTCGGCGTCCTGGCCTTCCTGCTCGGCATGACCCTGCTGGTGTGGACGGCCACCGGACTCGCCGGTCTGTTCGCGAACGGCTCCTGGCCCTCCGGAGTCGCCTTCACCCGCACACCGGTGGCGATGCGCCACCTCGTCGCCGACCCGCACGACATTCCCGGCGCCTGGCCGGACACCGCGCCGGAGCGGCTGTCGGGGTACGGGCTGTTCTGGGGCCTGTTCATCGGCCAGTTGATGGTGCTGTTCGTGCTGACCGTGTTCGTGCTGGGCACGGTGGCCCGGTGGAGAGCCGGGAGAGCCCGCAGACGGGCGGAGAGAGCGGCGGCCCGGGAACGGGCGGCGGCGCCGGAACCCCAGGAGGTGCCTGCGCCGGTTCCCCAGGAGGTCCCCACCCAGCGGACGGCCCCGGAGCCCGGCCGGCCGCTCGTGGCCGCCCAGCAGCCCGCGGAGACCCCGCAGACCGTGGAAGCCCAGCAGCCGGTCGGGGAACCCCGGCCCGCGGACCGGCCGGCACCCGCGACGCCCCCCGCACAGCCCCTCGTCCCCTTCGCCGCCGGCAGCCATGGCGGACCGATCGGCGGACGGGAGAAGGTCCTGGTCGCACCGCGAGAGGCCCGGCAGGCGGCCGCGGCGCAGGCGATCCGGGACGCGGCAGGCCCGGCCCTCGTCATCACGTCGAACCCGGCCCTGTGGCAGGACACGAAGGACTCCCGGGCCAAGCTGGGCCCGGTCCTCCTCTACGACCCCGCCCACCTCTGCGACACCCCGGCCCGCCTCCACTGGTCCCCCACGGCGGGCTGCGAGGACAAGGCGACCGCGGCCGCCAGAGCCGCCGCGCTGCTCGCCCCGGTCCGCCCCACCGCCAAGGTCGACCAGGCGACCGGCGACACCGCGGAAACCCTTCTGCGCAGCTTCCTGCACGCCGCCGCCATAGACGGCCGCGCCGTCCGCCACGTCCACCGCTGGGCGCAGGGCACACAGGTCCAGGAGGCCGTGCGAATCCTCCGTACGAACCCCAAGGCCGCCGCCGGATCGGCCGGCGAGCTGGAGGCCTCGCTCACCTCGTACCCCGAACGGCGCGACCTCGCCCAGGAGTTGACCAGTCGCGCACTGGCCTCACTTTTCACGGTGAACATCCGTGAGGCCTGCACTCCAAACCGAACTGATGCCGTCGCCTTGGATTCCTTCGTGAACGAAGGGGGCACGCTTTATGTGGTCGGCGAATCCCTCGAGGATCCCCGGACCAACCCGGGTGCGATGCCCCTCCTGACGGCACTCGCCTCAAGCGTGGTCGAGCGCGGCCGGCGCATGGCCGAACGGTCATCCTCCGGTCGCCTCGACCCACCACTCACACTCGTCCTGGACGATGTGGCCGCCGTCGCCCCGCTGCCCCAGCTCCCGGGGCTGCTGGCCGACGGAGCCGACCAGGGGCTGCCCACGCTGGCCCTGCTCCGCTCCCGCGAGCAGGCACGCGCCCGCTGGCCGCACGACGAACTCCCGGCGTGACCAGGGCCCTCAGGGGCGTTCGAGGACGTACTCCAGCTCCGACTCCGCCGAACCGGCGGTCAGCGGCACGGTGACCCCGCTGGGCAGGAAGCCGATCCTGCGGTAGAAGCGCAGGGCCCGCCCGTTGTCCTCGTGCACGATCAGCCGCACCCGCTCCACGCCGGTGTCCCAGGCCCATTGCAGGGCCTCGTCGAACAGCACCTCGGTCAGCCCGCACCCGCGGTGCTCGGGCCGCACATAGACACCGACGACATGTCCCTGCCGCCGCTCGACCGGGAACCCGGCCCAGTCCGTCGTGCCGGCCTCCTCCACGAGCACGGTGACGGTTCCGGCCCACTCGCCGTCCGGCCCCTCCACGACGAACTGCCGGGCGTCGCCCGACCCCACGGCGGCCCCGGCCGTCCGCTCCTGCCAGAACGAGTCCGGCCTGGCCATGGCGTCGTCGTACGTCTCCAGAAAGGCGAGATGGGCCACCGGGTCCTGGAGCGCGAGAAGCCGCAGCGCCTTCGCGGCGGGCCACTCCTCGGTCCGCACGGCACGGACGACGTACTGCTCGGTGCTGCTGGGGCTGCTCATGGGGCCACGGTAATGCACCAAAACGAAAGGGCCCACACCTTTTCGGTGTGGGCCCTTTCGTTAAAATTTGTTCGGCGGCGTCCTACTCTCCCACAGGGTCCCCCCTGCAGTACCATCGGCGCTGTAAGGCTTAGCTTCCGGGTTCGGAATGTAACCGGGCGTTTCCCTCACGCTATGACCACCGAAACACTATGAAACAATCAACCGCACCACACACGTATGCGTGGGGTTGTTCGTGGTTTCAGAACCAACACAGTGGACGCGAGCAACTGAGGACAAGCCCTCGGCCTATTAGTACCGGTCACCTCCACACCTCACGGTGCTTCCAGATCCGGCCTATCAACC
>NZ_JBIAXS010000006.1:126545-276111 GCF_042896885.1 Streptomyces sp. NPDC001231 | reverse complement strand
ACGCGTCGTCGTCATCGACTGCACCGACACCGGCGCGTCCCCGCCCACCGCCACGGAGCCGACCTGGATCTGCCGGCTCTTGCGGCGCTCGGCGAGCTTGGTCGGAACGGACGGCATGCCGAGAGAAATCGCAGTCATCTGCTGTGCAACCCCAAGTCGTGGATCAAGGTCCGGCCTCGTTCAGCGGCGGGCTCCAGGCATCGAGATTACGGCACGTCCATGTGCCCCAGCACATCCCACCCGTCAAAACCCACTCAATGGAATGCGGCCGGACGGGAGATCCGTCCGGCCGCCTTCGTCAGGGGTCCGCTAAGAGATTTTGACCGGGTTAACCACGTCCGCGATCAAGACGAGGATCGTGAAGCAGACGAAGACGCCCGCCACCACGTAGGCCACCGGCATCAGCTTCGCCACGTCGAACGGACCCGGGTCCGGCCGGCGCAGGACCCTCGCCAGATTCCGCCGCAGCGACTCCCACAGCGCCCCCGCGATGTGCCCGCCGTCCAGCGGGAGCAGCGGAAGCATGTTGAACAGGAACAGGGAGAGGTTGAAGCCGGCGACCAGCATCAGGGCCATGGCCAGCTGCTGGGTGGGCGGGATGTCCAGGGTGAAGATCTCGCCGCCGACGCGGGCCGCGCCGACCACGCCCATCGGGGAGTCGGGCTGGCGGGGAGCGCCGTCGAAGGCCGCGTTCCACAGGGCCGGCACCTTGCCGGGCAGGCTCGCGATGGAGTGGACGGCCTCGCCGAGCCGGTCGCCCATCCAGGTCACGGACTGGCCGAAGTCCTGGCGGACGATGCCGGTGGCGGCGCTGAAGCCGAGGAATCCGGCGCTGACGTACTGCCCCTGCACGATCTGGCCGTGGGAGTCCTTCTTGGCGACCTGATTGGTGGCGATCTTCGCGTGCAGGGTGACGTCCTGGCCCTTGCGGTCGACGACGATCGACGCCTCCTTGCCGGGGTTGGCGCGGATCAGGTCGGACAGCTGGTTCCAGTTGTCGGTCTTCACCCCGTTGAAGGAGACGATCTTGTCGCCCGCCTTCAGGCCCGCGGCCGCGGCCGGCGCCGGGGCGTCGGTCTTCTTGCAGTTGTCGCGGTTCTCGCTCTGCGCGATGACGCACTGGGAGACCGAGCTGACGGTGGTCGTCTGCTGCGAGATGCCGAAGCCCATGAGGACGGTCAGGAACAGCGCGACCGCGAGGATCAGGTTCATGAAGGGGCCCGCGAACATCACGATGACCCGCTTCCACGGGGCACGTGTGTAGAACAGGCGCTTCTCGTCACCGGGGCCGAGCTCCTCGAAGGCCGCCGAGCGGGCGTCCTCGATCATGCCGCGCCAGGGCGAGGTGGAGCGCGCGGTGATCCGGCCGTCGTCGCCCGGCGGGAACATGCCGATCATGCGGATGTAGCCGCCGAACGGGATGGCCTTGATGCCGTACTCCGTCTCGCCCTTCCTGCGGGACCAGAGCGTCGGGCCGAATCCCACCATGTACTGCGGCACTCGGATGCCGAAGAGCTTGGCGGTGGACAGATGCCCCAGCTCGTGCCACGCGATCGAGACCAGCAGGCCCACCACGAAGACGACTATGCCGAGGATCATCATCAAGGACGTCATGCACGCGCCTCCGCTGTCGCCGTCCGCGCTGTCAGTTCCCGGGCCCTGGCGCGGGCCCAGGTCTCCGCTTCGAGGACGTCCGGCACAGTCAGCGTAGTTCCCGTGCGGGGTGTGCCGTGTTCCTCGACCACTTGTGTCACGGTCTCCATGATCCCGTTGAAGGGCAGTGTGCCGCGCAGAAACGCGTCGACACACTCCTCGTTGGCCGCGTTGAACACGGCCGGGGCGGTGCCGGCGAGCCGGCCCACGTGCCGGGCGAGCCCCACGGAGGGGAAGGCCTCGTTGTCGAGCGGGAAGAACTCCCAGGTCGACGCCTTGCTCCAGTCGAAGGCGGGCGCGGCGTCCGGAATGCGTTCGGGCCAGCCCAGGCCGATGGCGATGGGCCCGCGCATGTCGGGGGGCGTCGCCTGGGCGAGGGTGGATCCGTCAGTGAACTCGACCATCGAGTGGACATACGACTGCGGATGCACGACGACCTCAATGCGATCGAAGGAAATGTCGTACAGCAGGTGTGCCTCGATGACCTCAAGACCCTTGTTGACCAGGGTGGCGGAGTTGACCGTGATCACCGGACCCATCGCCCAGGTCGGGTGGGCGAGGGCGTCCTCGACGGTGACGTCGGCGAGCTCGGCCTTGGTCCGGCCGCGGAAGGGCCCGCCGGACGCGGTGACGACCAGCTTGCGCACGTCGGTCCGTGTCCCCGCCGCGAGCGCCTGGAAGAGGGCGGCGTGCTCGGAGTCCACCGGGATGATCTGACCGGGCTTGGCGAGCGCCTTGACCAGCGGGCCGCCGACGATGAGCGACTCCTTGTTGGCGAGCGCGAGGGTGCGGCCCGCCTCCAGGGCGGCGAGGGTCGGGGCGAGGCCGATGGAGCCGGTGATGCCGTTGAGGACGGTGTGGCAGTCGGAGGAGGCGAGCTGGGTCGCCGCGTCCGGTCCGGCGAGGATCTCGGGGAGCGGCTCGGACGTCCCGTACTGCGCGGCGAGCGCCTCGCGCAGGGCCGGTACGACGTCCTCGCGGGCCACGGCGACGGTCCGCACCCGCAGCCGGTACGCCTGCTCGGCGAGGAGACCGACCCGTCCGCCGTTGGCGGAGAGCCCGGTGACCCGGAAGCGGTCCGGGTTGCGCAGTACGAGGTCGATGGCCTGGGTGCCGATGGACCCGGTGGACCCGAGGACCACCACGTCCTTGGGCCCGTCCCCGGCGACGGGGTCGAAGACGAGGTGCGGGTCGGCGAGAGGGGCTGGACTGTCGCTCATCCCCCCATTGTGGCGGCAGCGGCTCCCCGAACGGACAGCGCGTCCCTCCCGGAGGGGGAGTGAGTCGCCGGTCGCCGCGCCGGGGACGCGGCGCGGCGCGCCCTCGGCGGCGGACGCGGTCGGCCGCCCGGTGGCCGATGCCTCCGGGCGGCCGGTGGAGTCCGCCGACAGGTGGCCGTACCGCGTGTCGGGGCCGTCGGCCGGCCGTCACCTGATCGGCCGGTGCACGTTCTCCCGCCCGCTCGGGCCGGGGTCCGCCGCCGCGATCCAGGGGCCGTCGTCCGACGGGTCGATGACCCCTTCCTCCAGCCAGGTGTAGGCGCCGCCGAGGACACCCTTGACGACCTTGCGGTCGAGGTCGTCGGTGTTGGTCCACAGACGGTCGAAGAGCTCGGCGACGCGGATGCGGGACTGCCGGCAGAAGGCGTCGGCGAGCTGGTAGGCCTCGCGGCCGTGGTCGCCGTGGGTGCGCAGGAGCTCGGCGCGGACGCAGGCCGCGCTCATCGCGAACAGTTCGGCGCCGATGTCGACGACCCTGCCGAGGAAGCCCTGCTTGGTCTCCATCCGGCCCTGCCAGCGGGACATTCCGTAGAACGTGGAGCGGGCGAGCTTGCGGGCGTGGCGTTCGACGTAGCGCAGGTGGCCGGAGAGGTCGACGTGCCCGGGCGGGTGGAACTCGGCGTACGAGCGCGGGAGCTGGCCCGGGCCCGCGACCAGCTTGGGCAGCCACTTGGCGTAGAAGACGCCCGCGTTCGCGCCCGCCCTCGCCTTGTCCGAGAGGCTCTTGTCGGGGTCGATGAGGTCGCCGGCGACCGAGAGGTGGGCGTCGACCGCCTCGCGCGCGATCAGCAGGTGCATGATCTCGGTGGAGCCCTCGAAGATGCGGTTGATGCGCAGGTCGCGCAGCATCTGCTCGGCGGGCACCGCGCGTTCTCCGCGGGCGGCGAGGGACGCGGCCGTCTCGAAGCCGCGGCCGCCGCGGATCTGGACCAGTTCGTCGGCCATCCGCCAGGCCATCTCGGAGCCGTAGAGCTTGGCGAGGGCGGCCTCGATGCGGATGTCGTTGCGGTTCTCGTCGGCCATCTGGGACGACAGGTCGAGCACCGCCTCCAGCGCGAAGGTGGTGGCCGCGATGAAGGAGATCTTCGAGCCGACCGCCTCGTGCTGCGCGACCGGCTTGCCCCACTGCTCGCGGGCCGCGGACCACTCGCGGGCGATCTTCAGGCACCACTTGCCCGCGCCCGCGCACATCGCCGGCAGGGACAGCCGGCCGGTGTTCAGGGTGGTCAGGGCGATCTTCAGACCCTGGCCCTCGGCGCCGATGCGGTGAGCGGCCGGGACTCGGACCTGGTGGAAGCGGGTGACGCCGTTCTCGATGCCGCGCAGGCCCATGAAGGCGTTGCGGTTCTCCACCGTGATGCCCTCGGAGGCGGCCTCGACGACGAAGGCGGTGATGCCGCCCCGGTGGCCCTCCGACTTCGGCACGCGCGCCATGACGACGAGGAGGTCGGCCACGACCCCGTTGGTCGTCCACAGCTTGACGCCGTCGAGGATGTAGTCGTCGCCGTCCGGGACCGCCGTGGTCGCCAGGCGTGCCGGGTCGGAGCCGACGTCCGGCTCGGTGAGCAGGAAGGCGGAGATGTCGGTGCGGGCGCAGCGCGGCAGGAAGGTGTCCTTCTGCTCCTGGGTGCCGAAGAGTTTCAGCGGCTGCGGCACACCGATCGACTGGTGCGCGGAGAGCAGCGCGCCGATCGCGGGGCTGGCGGAGCCGGCCAGGGCGAGGGCCTTGTTGTAGTAGACCTGGGTCAGGCCGAGGCCGCCGTACTTGGTGTCGATCTTCATACCGAGCGCGCCGAGCTCCTTGAGCCCGGTGACGACCTCGTCCGGGATCCGCGCGTCGCGCTCGATGCGGGCCGAGTCGATCTTCGTCTCGCAGAAGTCGCGGAGCTTGGCGAGGAACTCCTCGCCGCGCTGGGCGTCGTCGGGGGCGGGCAGCGGATGCGGATGGATGAGGTCGAGCCGGAAGCGGCCGAGGAACAGCTCCTTGGCGAAGCTGGGCCGGCGCCAGTCCTGCTCCCGGGCGGCCTCCGCCACCTGGCGGGCCTCGCGCTCGGTGACAGTGGGCTTGTTGGACGTTGGTGCGGACATGAGGCTCACCTCGCCGCGAATAGGGATGTGGGGGCGGTACGTTACCGACCGGTGCTACTGGATCGTATGTACCCGATACCGGGCGGACCCACCACCCCACGCGCACGGACGTTCGCAGTCCACCGTCTGTTTCGGTGTGATGCCACCCCAGCATCATGTGTGCGGGGCGTGACGACCACTCGTGTACTCCGTTCGGATGGCCCAGCTCCGAACCTGGGGAAGAAAACAATCGAAGCGCTTCGACAGGCTATGGACACCCACCTCCGCCGGGGTTACTGTCGAACCACTCTCACACCCCGATGTCAGCACCGCGCACTGTCGAAGCGCTTCACAAAGCTTGGAGAGCTGGATGGTCACCCTCGCCGAGGTCGCCCAGCACGCCGGAGTCTCGGCGAGCACGGTGAGCTACGTCCTCAGCGGCAAGCGGTCCATCTCCGCGAGCACCCGGCAGCGGGTCGAGGAGAGCATCCGGGAACTCGGCTACCACCCGAACGCGGGCGCCCGCGCCCTGGCGAGCAGCAGGTCCAACATCATCGCCCTGATGATCCCGCTGCGTACCGACATGTACGTGCCGGTGATGATGGAGATCGCCATCGCCGTGGCGACCACCGCCCGCACGTACGGCTACGACGTGCTGCTGCTCACCGGTGAGGAGGGCCCCGACGCGGTGCGCCGGGTCACCGGCAGCGGGCTCGCCGACGCCATGCTCCTGATGGACGTCGAACTGGACGACGAACGGCTGCCGCTGCTGCGCGGGACCGACCAGCCGTCGGTCCTGATCGGGCTGCCCGCCGACACCACCGGCCTGACCTGCGTGGACCTGGACTGGGGTGCGACGGGCGCGCTGTGCGTGGAGCATCTGGCGCTGCTCGGGCACCGTGACATCGCCGTCATCGGCGAGGCTCCCGCGGTCTACGAACGGCACACCGGCTTCGCCGAACGCACCCTCGACGGTCTGCGCTCCCGGGCTCGCGAGCTGGGCCTGGGCCTGCTGCACCGCCCGTGCGAGGGCGGGTACGACGCGATGGCGGTGACCCTGGCCCGGATCCTCGACGAGCGCCCGGGCACCACCGGCTTCGTCGTGCAGAACGAGTCCGCCGTCGAACCCCTGCTCGCCCTGCTGCGCCAGCAGGGCCGCGCGGTCCCCGAGGACGTGTCGGTGGTCGCGATCTGCCCGGACCAGGTCGCCGTCCAGGCCTCGGTGCGCCTGACCTCGGTGGGCATCCCCGCCCAGGAGATGGGCCGGCACGCGGTCGCGCGCCTGGTGGCCAAGCTCGACGGGCACGGCACGGACGAAGTGGTGCTCATCGCGCCCGAGTTGACGGTCCGGGCGAGTTCCGGGCCGGTTCCCTCCGGCTCCTGACACCGGTCCGCTCCGACCCCGGCCCGCCCAGGACGCCTCCGCCCCCACGCACTCCTTCAAGGAGCACTCGTGAACCAGCATGCCGAGACCCAGCCCCCGCACGGCCCGGTCAGCCTCGCCCAGTCCTCCCCCACGGTCGGCACGTTCCGCGACCGGGACGGCGTGCTGGAGTGGAGAGGCCGCCAGGAGACCGTACGCATAGAGCCGTGGGGGCCGGACGCGGTCCGGGTGCGCGCCCGGCTCGGGGGCCCGGTCCTGGACGACCTGCCCGGCGCGCTCCTCGCCCACGCGCCGGCCACCGAGAGCACCGTCAAGATCGAGGACGGCCGGGGACGCCTGACCGTCGGCGCGCTCACGGTCGACGTCGACGCCACGGGCCTGATCCGCTTCCTGCGCACGGACGACCTCACGGAACTGCTGGCGGAGGAGCGCGCCCACTTCTGGTGGCCCGGCCCCCGGCTCTACACCGCCGTCGGCAACGGCCACCACCGCCTGGAGCAGCGCTTCTCCGCCTACGACGACGAGAGGCTGTACGGCCTCGGCCAGCACCAGCACGGCCGGCTGGACCAGAAGGGCCTGGTCGTCGACCTGGTCCAGCGCAACGCCGAGGTGACCATCCCCGTGCTCACCTCCAGCCGCGGTTACACCCTGCTGTGGAACAACCCTGCCATCGGCCGCGTGGAGCTGGCCGGGAACGGCACCCGCTGGGTGGCGGACTCCGCCCGCCAGATCGACTACTGGATCACCGCGGGCTCCCCGGCCGACGCCCAGCGCCGCTACAGCGCGGTGACCGGCCGTACGCCCATGCTGCCCGCGTGGGCGGCCGGCTTCTGGCAGTGCAAGCTGCGCTACCGCACCCAGGACGAACTCCTCGAAGTGGCCCGGGAGTACAAGCGGCGGAACCTGCCCATCGACGCGATCGTCTGCGACTTCTTCCACTGGACCCACCTGGGTGAGTGGAAGTTCGACCCCGAGGAGTGGCCGGACCCGGCGGCGATGGTGCGCGAGCTGGCGGACCTCGGCATCAAGCTGGTGGTGTCCGTCTGGCCGTCGGTGTCCCCGCTGAGCGAGAACCACCCGGTGATGGAGCAGCGCGGCTACTTCATCGGCACGCAGTACGGTCCGATGGCGCACGCCGACTGGCCGGACAAGCAGGTCGCCTCGACCGTACAGGTGGCCTTCTACGACGCCACCAACCCCGAGGCTCGTGCGTTCGTGTGGTCCAGGATCAAGGAGAACTATCTGGACCCGTACGGCATCACGGCGTTCTGGCTGGACGCCTGCGAGCCGGAGCTGAAGCCGGGCTTCGCCGAGAACCTGCGCTACTGGGCGGGCCCCGGTCTGGAGGTCGGCAACCTCTACCCGGCGGAGAACTCCCGCGCCTTCGAGGAGGGCCTGCGCGCCGCCGGCGTGGACGAGGTGATCACCCTCAACCGCTCGGCGTGGGCGGGCAGTCAGCGGCACGGCGCCGCCCTGTGGTCCGGTGACATCGGCACCGACTTCGCGACCCTGCGCCGCCAGATCGCGGCCGGCCTGAACACCGCGCTGTCCGGGATCCCCTGGTGGAACACCGACATCGGCGGCTTCCACGGCGGGGACCCGGACGACCCCGCCTACCAGGAGCTGCTGGTGCGCTGGTTCCAGTTCGGCGCGCTGTCCCCGCTGATGCGGCTGCACGGCTTCCGGGACCCGGGGATGCCGCTGGGCCCGGAGATGACCGGCGGCCCCAACGAGGTCTGGTCGTACGGCGAGCGGGCGTACCCCGTCCTGGAGAAGTACCTGCGGCTGCGCGAGCGCCTGAAGCCGTACGTGCTGGAGGTCATGCGGGAGGCCCACGAGGAGGGGCTGCCGGTGATGCGGCCGCTGTTCCTGGAGTTCCCCGCGGACCAGACGGCGTGGACGGCGGACGACGCCTACCTCCTCGGCCGGGATCTGCTGGTGGCCCCGGTGCTGACGGCCGGGGCCACGGCCCGCACCGCGTACCTCCCGGCGGGCGCGCGGTGGACCGACGCGTGGACCGGGCGGGAGTACGCGGGCGGTACGGCCGTGACGGTCGACGCTCCCCTGGACCGGATCCCGCTGTTCCTGCGGGACGGCGCCGAGCTGCCGGTCGCCGGGTAGCGCGGCCCGGACGCGGACGTGCGGCCGGTCCCTCCCCTATGCGGGACCGGCCGCACACTCATGGGCCCCGGGTCAGTTGCTGCTGACCGTGAGGCTGTTGGTGGTGAAGTCCAGCCCGCCGGACGACGACGTGATCTCGTAGCCGAACTGCACGTCCCCGATGGTCACGTTGCCGAACCAGCCCTTGGTGTCCTTGATCCATTTCAGGATGGGCAGGATGTCCACCGTGCCGGAGCTGGAGTTGGAGCTGCGGATGAACGAGAAGACGTCGTTCGAGCCGTTGTTGCCCTTGTAGACGCTCCAGGTCGAGCCGCCGAGGGTGACGCTGCCCTGGGAGCTGCCGAGCGGGCCGACGGCACCGGTCTTGTTGACCCAGAGCATGACCTCGTACTTGTAGCCGGTGTCCCAGATGTCGTACGAGGTGTTGTACGCGCCGGAGGACGGGACGGTGACGTTGTAGGCGCTGGTGAGCGAGGCGAGCGAGGTGATCGGCTTGTTGACCACCTTCTTGGCGTTCGGGTAGGACTTGATGCCGCCCGTGTTGGGGTGGTTCGCCCACACGCCCCAGCTGGTGCCGGAGTTGGCCCAGATGCACTGGCTGCCGGTTCCGGAACCCCAGATGTTGTTGTACAGCGTGTAGCCGTTCAGCGTGGTGTTGCCCCACTGGTCGCAGGAGTTCCAGACGGCGGCCTGGGCGGGGGCGGAGGCGAGGCCGACGGTGGCGCCGAGGGCGAGGGCGGGCGCGAGCAGCGCCGTGGAGAGCCTGCTCCGGGTGCGTGTTGCCATGGTGGTATCCCTTCCATGGGTGGGGGGAGTTGCGGGGGGGGTCACCACGTCCTCAGGTCGAGGGCGCGGGCCTCTCCGGCGACCAGGTCGAGTGGTCGTGCGCCGGAGGGAGTCCTCAGGTCGATGCGGAGGGTGCGGGTGGGGCGCAGCAGCGCCGTGGCCGCGTCAGGGCTCCAGGCCAGGTCGACTTCGGCCTCGAACCGGGTGCGGATCCCGCGTAGTTCGCCCTCCGGGTACGCCGACGGGAGCGCCGGCAGCAGGACCAGCCTGTCCGGGGTGGACCGCACCAGCGTCTCGATCAGTACGGCGGGCAGGGCGTGGGCGGCGTCGGCGTTGTAGACGTTCCGGTCCGGGTAGTGGGCGCTCATCAGGGAGGCGTGGAAGTAGTCGCCCTCCAGCACGTACCGGAGGGCGCGGGCGACGCGGTCGCCGTCGCCGAGGCGGGCCGCGATCAGGGCGTGGTGGAGGTGGCCGTGGGCCGAGTCGTTCTCCGCGCCGCGCAGCGCGAGGGCGCGGTGGGCGGCGGCGGCCAGGTCCGGGGTGTCGTGGGGGTCGATCTCGTCCAGCGGCCAGACGGCGTAGAGGTGGCTGAGGTGGCGGTGGTCGTAGGCGTCCGCCAGGCCGGGCCATGCCCATTCGGCGAGGGCGCCGTCGGCGTTGATCCGGTGCGGTGGGAGGCGGTCGGCGAGGGTCTGCCAGCGATCGGCCTCGGGGGTGCCGGGGTGGTAGGCGGCGGCCGTCCGCAGGGCGTGCCGGGCGGCGGAGAGGTCCATGGCCGCGTTGAGCGTGCCCCAGCTCGCGTTGGCGGGGCGGTTCTCGGGCGAGTAGGAGGGGACGACCACGAGGTGGCCGTGTTCGTCGGTGCGGATGAGGAAGTCCTCGTAGAACCGGGCGGCTTCGGCGAGCGCGGCGGCGGTGCGCGGGTCCTGGGCGCCGCGTGTCTCGTCGAGGTCGACGAGCGGCTTGAGCAGCCAGTCGGCGCCGGCGGTCCACAGGTGCAGCGGGTACTCACGGCTGAAGTGGTACGCGTGACCGGACTCGCCGTCGGTGTGCGCGGGCGCGACGGCCCCTCTGGTGCCGAAGATCGCGCGGGCGTTGTCCCGCCAGTCGGGGAGTTGTGCCTCGACGAGCCGGGCCAGGGCCTCGCCGACCTCGGGGAGGCCGGCCGCGGCGGCGGAGGCGGTCTGGAGGTTGAGGTTGGCGTCCGTGGTGAACGCGCCGGACCAGGCCGTGTCCCAGTCCCCGGTCCACAGTCCGGTGAGCCGGGGCGGGAGCAGGCCGCTGGCGGAGAGCAGATGGTAGCGGCCCGCCGCGAACAGCCGCTCCGCCAGGGCCGCGCTGCCTGGCCGTTTGAGCAACTCTGATCCCGGCAGCGCGCGTTCGGAGGGTTCGCCGCGCAGGTCGAGGGTCACGCGATGGTAGGCGGTGCGGTGCGCGGGCAGATGACGGTCGAGGAGGTCGTCGTACGTCCTCCCGGTCAACAGGTCGAGCAGGGCCGCCGCTTCCTCGGTCACGGCCGGTTCACCGGTGTGCCGGCGCACCCGGGTGAGCAGCAGCACCGAGTCCGCGCCGGTGACGCGCACTCCGGGCGGGGCGAGCGCCGTGGTGCCACCGGTGACGGCGATCAGCAGCACGCCGGTGTAGGCGCGGTCGCTGCCGGGGTAGCGGGCGTGCAGGGTCAGTACGGCGCCCTCGGCGGTGAGCAGCGCCCCGTGGCCGACGCCGAGGCCGGGCGGCACGCCGGGCAGCCGGTGGTCCAGGCGGACGTCGAGCGTGGGACCGGGCGCGGTGACGTGCTGGACGATCACGTCGTCGGCGCGGGAGACGAAGACGCGGCTGATCCGGTCCCCGCACACCGCCGTCGCCTCGCCGCTGGTGAAGTCGACCGAGCGGCGGATGGGGGTCCTCCCTGTTCGAGCGGAGCCGGGAACCTGGGGGACGTGCCGGGCGTGGGGCGGGCGGGTCAGCCGGATCCCGAAGGCCGGGTGGAAGGGCTGCACCCACTGCAACGGCCGGCCGTCGGTGAAGGACTCGGCGGCGGTGCGGTCACCGGCGAGCAACCGGTCCTGGAGGGCGAGCAGTTCATCGGCGAGGAACGGGGGCCTGGCGTGCTCGCCGCCGTTGGGGCGGACGAGGGTGTGATGGGTGACGATCACGCGGTCGTCGTCCGGATCGCCGAACACGAGGGCGCCGTGGTGGCCGTTGCCGCTGAGGAAGGCGTCCTCCCAGCGGGCGGCCGGGAGAGGTTCCCAGGTTCCGTGCCGAAGTCCGCCGGTCACGGTTTCAGCACCGCCGCTCCGTACCGTCCGAGCGTCGTGCGACCGGTCACGGCCGCCCCTGTGAGCAGGTCGTGGTGGGTGCCCGGCACGTCGACGGTCACCGGCTCACGCCCGTGGTTGAGCAGGAACAGCAGCTCGCCGCGCCGGACGGCCTCGACCCCGTCGGGCAGCCCGTCCAGCACCGGGCGGGCGCCCGCACCGGCGGCGACGCGGGTGAGCAGGGCGCGCAGCGCCTCGGGCTCCGGGAGGGTGGAGACGTACCAGGCGCGGCCCCGGCGCAGCACGGCGGGCAGCCCGTCGAGCTCGCCGCCCTGGTACGGGACCGTCTCGTCGGCGGTGCCGTCGGCCTCGATCTCCTCCGACCACAGCGTCCCGCGCAGTCCGCCCGCGCACGCGACGCTCTCCCCCGCGTCCAGCGGCCACCACTCGTGCAGCGTGCGGATGCCGAACAGTTCACGCAGCCGCGGATCCATGCCGCCGGGGCGGATGCGGTCGTCCTCGTCGGCGACCCCGGTGAGGAAACCGCACACGAGGGTGCCGCCGCCGGCGACGTACGCCAGGAGGTTGTCGATCGCGGCGTCGGTGAGCAGGTAGAGCTGGGGGACGACGACGAGCCGGTAGGCGGTGAGGTCGTGCTCGGGGTGGGCGAAGTCGGTGGCGAGACGGGCTTCCCACAGGGCGCGGTGCCAGGCGCGCAGGACCTCGGGGTACTCGACGTGCGTGGACGGGCGGCCGTCCTGGTCGCAGGCCCACCAGGAGTGCCAGTCGTGGAGGATCGCGATGTCGCGGGTGCCGTGGGTGCCGGAGACCTCGGCGCCGATCCGCCGCAGTTCGGCGCCGATCCGCTTGACCTCCTGGAACGTACGGCCCCGCTCGCCGGCGTGGCCGACCATCGCGGAGTGGAACTTCTCCGCGCCCTGCCGGGACTGACGCCACTGGAAGTAGCAGACGGCGTCGGCTCCGTGGGCCACCGCCTGAAGGGACCACAAACGGTTGAGCCCGGGCGGCTTGGGATGGTTGACGGCACGCCAGTTGACCGGGCCTGCCGCTTGTTCCATGAGCATCCAGGGGCCGCGGGCCTGGGAGCGGGTGAGGTCCTGGACGAGCGCGCCGTACTGGGCGCCGAGGGGGTCGCGCGGGTCGGGGTAGAGGTCGACGGACACGACGTCCTCCTCGGCGGCCCAGCGCCAGCCGTCCTGGCCGGACCACAGCGGCATGAAGTTGGTGGTGACCGGAAGGTGCGGAGTGTGCCGGCGGACGATGTCGCGTTCGGCGCGGTAGCACTCCAGGAGCATGTCGGAGGTGAAGCGGCGGAAGTCCAGGACCTGGGCGGGGTTCTTCAGGTAGTGGGCGCGGCGCGGGGGCAGGATGCCGTCCCAGCTGTCGTAGCCCTGGCTCCAGAACGCCGTTCCCCAGGCGGTGTTGAGGGCGTCGAGGGTGCCGTACGCGGTGCGCAGCCAGCGTTGGAAGGCTGCGGCTGCCTCGTCGCCGTGGTCGTGGGTGCAGTACTCGTTGTTGATGTGCCACATCGTGAGGGCGGGGTGGCCGGCGTAGCGGGCGGCCAGGTCCTCGGTGATGGCGGCGGCGTAGCGGCGGTAGGTGGCGCTGGAGTGCGAGAAGTGCTGCCGGCCGCCCCACCACTCGGTGCGGCCGTCCTCGTCGCGGGGCAGGGTGTCGGGGTGCAGCCGGCCCATCCAGGGCGGGGGCGAGGAGGTGGGGGTGGCGAGGACGACTCCGACGCCGTTCGCCTCCATGAGGTCCATCACCGTGTCGAGCCAGCCGAACTCCCGGGCGCCGGGGTGTGGTTCGAGCTTCGACCAGGAGAACACGCCGAGGGTGACGGAGTTGACCCCGGCGTCCTTCATCAGCCGGACGTCCTCGTGCCAGGTCTCCTCGGGCCACTGCTCGGGGTTGTAGTCGCCGCCGAAGAGGATGCGGCCGTTGGTCGTCTGCATGACAGTGTCCTCACCTTGGACGAAGGGCCCCGCACAGAAGCCGCCTATCCCTTGACGGCCCCCGTGAGCATCCCCTTCCTGAAGTGCTTCTGGACGAACGGCGACAACACCGCCACCGGCAGCAGTGCCATCACCATGACCGCCATCTGCACGGCCAGCCCGGACAGTTGACCGGTCTTGATGGACTGGGCGAGGCCCACCGGGGCCTGCTGCTTCTGGACGAGCTGGATCATGACGTTCTGGAGCGGCAGCATGCTCTGGTCGTTGAGGTACAGGGACGCGTTGAACCACGCGCTCCAGTAGCCGACCGCGTAGAACAGCGTGATCACGGCGAGCACCGCGCGGGACAGCGGCATCACGATCTGCCACAGGATGCGCAGGTCGCCCGCGCCGTCGATGCGGGCGCTGTCGACGAGTTCCGGCGAGATGTTCATGAAGAAGCCGCGCAGCACGAGGATGTTGAACACGCTCACCGCGCTGGGCAGGATCAGCGCGAGATAGGTGTCGGTCAGGCCGAGGGTCTGCACCAGCAGGTAGGTCGGGATGAGGCCGGCGCTGAAGAACATCGTCGCCAGCAGCGTCATCAGGATCCAGCGGTGGCCGAGCGAGCCGGTGCGGGACAGGCCGTAGGCGCACAGCACGGACACGGTCATCGAGAACAGCGTGCCGACCAGGGTGACCAGGATGCTGACGACCGCGGCGCGGGTGACCTGGCCGCCGCCGAGCAGTTCCCGGTAGGCGACGAAGGTGACGCCCTTGGGCACCATGACCAGACCGCCGGCCTCGTCGATGGTCTTGCGCGAGGAGAGGCTGGTGACGACGACGATCCACAGCGGGAACAGGATCGCCAGACAGGCCAGGGTCAGGACCAGTCCCTTGCCCGCGAGACCGGCCCCGGTGGGCTTCTCCTCCCACACCGGCCGGGCCGGAGCGGTCCACCGGCGGTGTTCGCGTACGGGCTTGCCGATCACGGCGGTCACTTCCGGTACACCCCCTGCTCGCCCATGAGATGGGCCACCTTGTTCGCGGCGAGGACCAGTCCGAGGCTGACCACGCCCTTGATCAGTCCGGCGGCGGCCGCGTAGCCGAAGTCCTGGTTGCGCACGCCGTTCCACCACACGAAGGTGTCCAGGACCTCCGCGGCGCCGGGGCCGACGGCGTCGCGTTGCAGCAGGATCTGTTCGAAGCCGACGGTGAGGGCGTCGCCGACGCGCAGCACGAGCAGCAGCGCGATCACCGGGCGCAGCGCGGGCAGCGTGACGTGCCAGATGCGGCGCCACCGTCCGGCGCCGTCCATCGCCGCGGCCTCGTACAGGTCCGGGCTCACCGAGGCGAGCGCGGCGAGGAAGACGATGATCCCCCAGCCGGCGTCCTTCCACACGCTCTGCGCGGTGATGAGGAACTTGAAGGTGCTGGGGTCGGTCATGATGTCGAGGCCGTCGTAGCCGTGCTGCCGCAGCAGTTGGGAGAGCAGTCCGGCGCCGCCGAGCAGTTGCTGGAAGACGGCGACGACCAGCACCCAGGAGAAGAAGTGCGGCAGGTAGAGCACGGCCTGCGCGACCGCCCGCACCCGGGGTCTGACCACGCTGTTGATGAGGAGCGCGAGCAGGATCGGGATGGGGAAGTACAGCACGAGCTGGAGGAAGAACAGCACCAGGGTGTTCTGCACCGCGTTCCAGAAGGCCGAGTCCGCGAAGATCGCCTGGAAGTTCTCCAGGCCCACCCAGGGGCTGTGCAGGATGGAGACGACGCCGTTGTCGCTGATGTAGGGGTCGTAGTCCTGGAAGGCGGCGACGTTGCCGAGGATCGGTATGTAGTTGAACAGCAGGACGAGGACGACGGCCGGGAGCGTCATCAGGAGCACCACGCGGTCGCGTCCGAACCTGACGCGCAGGCTCAGCCTCCCCCGGTGCGGATCGTCCCGGGTTCCGGTGGCGCCGCCGGACGCCCCCGCCGTCCTCGCCGTCGTGTCGGCCTCGGTCCTGTTCCGAGGCACCGTGCTGTGGGACACGGCCGGTCTCCTTGCCTCAGCGCCCGGGTCAGCCTGCCGCCGAACCGTTCTCGTCGAGGATCTTCCTGTACCAGTCGCGCAGCCTGTCGCCGCCCTTGCTCTTCCAGTCGGAGACGGCCTGCTGCATGTCGGCGATCTTCTTGTGGCCGCGGACGATGTCGTCCTCCAGCTGTTCGAAGTCGTTGGACAGGTTGGTCCAGCGGGAGGGTTCGGTGATCTGCATGCCGTAGAAGGCGGACTTCCTGGTGAAGGCGCCCATCCGCTGCTGCCACTCGACCTGGGCCCTGGTGATGTCGGGGAGGTCGGGGTGGGCGAGGGTCGGGGCGGGGCTCGCGACCATGACGTAGGCGTTCATGACCTCGTTGTTGCCCTTGTCGTTCTTGACGGGCACCCCGTCCTTCAGGGTGTAGTGCGTGCCCTCGACGCCGTAGTTGGTGAGCATGTACTCCTTGGTGCCGTACGGGGCGGCGGTGACGTTGGCGACGGCCAGCACGTCACGGACGACCGACTCGGAGGCCTTCTTGCTGACGAAAGCGAAGATGTTGGCGGGCTGGGTGGCCCACAGGGTGGGGTGGCCGCCGTCGTGGCCGAAGACGTCCATGCCCGACACCTTGAAGTCCGGGTTCTGGCCGGCCTGTTCGGCGGCCCTGCCGTACCACTGCGAGATGTCGTTGTTGTAGATGAGGAACTCGCCGGCGGCGAACTTGGGGCCCGAGTCGGTGGAGGCGCTCTTGCCCAGCTCGAAGTCGGGGTGGACGTATCCGGCGGCGAACAGCTTGCGGGTCCACTCCAGCGCCTCCAGGTACTCCTGGGTCTCGACGCGGTTGACCAGCTTGCCGTCGACGAGGTCCCAGCCCAGGGGCTTCTCGCCGCCGGAGAGCACGCCGAAGGCGTTGAACGCCGTCCACTTCATGTCGCCGCAGGCCCACCGCTTGGCCCGGGCGTTGGTGATCTCCTTGGCCAGCGCCAGGAACTCGTCCGCCGAGCGCGGGACTTCGTACCCCTCCTTGTCGAAGAGGTCCTGGCGGTAGAGAGGCACGATGTTGGTGACGTAGGAGGCGGGCATCGGCAGGCCTCGCAGTTTCCCGCCGAAGATGGAGCGCTGCCAGGCGTCCGACGGGATCGCCGCGAGGTTCGGGTACTCCTTGACCTTGTCCCCGGACAGGTAGGGGCCGAGGTCGGCGAACTTGCTGGTGATGGCGCTGGGTATCTTGCCGCCCATGTTCCAGCCGGGGACCACCACGACGTCCGGGATGCTGCTGGAGGCGAGGACCGCTCCGAGCTTCTGGTCGTAGGTGTTGCCGTCCTGGTTCTGCCAGACGACGTCGACGCCGATGAGGTCGTTCATCGCCCGGTAGTACGCGTTGTCCTGCTTGGGCGGGGAGCCCCAGAAGGGCGACATGACGCTGACCTTGCCGCCCTTGCCGAGCTTCTTCGGCACGGAGGTCTTGAGGCCGGCGAGGTCGAGCGGGCGGGTGAAGCCGACGGCGGAGCCGTTCTTGGCGGGGATGTCGGGCGAGACGACGTTGTTCGCGACGTAGGCCGGCAGCAGCTTCCTGGCGCCCTTGCCCGACGTGGTGCCGCCGCGCGAGCCGCTGTCGCCACCACCGCAGGCGGTGAGCAGCGGCATCCCTCCCGCCACCGCTGCGGCGGCGACCGCCGTGGAGGCGAGGAAGTTTCTCCGGCTGGGGCCGGTCGAGGCGGAGGCGGCGTTCGGCGTCATTGCGTCAACCCTTCGTGGCGCACCAGGACACCCGGCGGTGGGGCCGTCGGCTGCGGTGTCTCGATGTATCGATCTGTCGATGCTCGATGTCTCGAGTGGAACTGGCTGAGCTGAAGCGGTCCTCGGAGGAATGTCCGTACCGGGGGTGTCCGCCGTGTCCGCACGAGGAGTTGTCCGTACGGGGAGGTCGAACTGAGTCGAAGCGCTTCGATGTTGCTGCGAGGTTAAGTGAACACCTGAGGGCGCACAAGGGTCGGATCCAAGATTGCTCCGAGGCGGGTCCTACCGGACTGGTCTCATACGCCCCTTGAGGTACGGGCCGGGAACCGGACTTGTTGCCCTGGACCGTCTTGACACCCGCCCCCGAGTCACCTGAGCATCGAAGCGCTTCGAAAGAGGCTTGCCGTTCAAGCGCTAGGGGACCCCCACGTGACCGTACGAACGCCTCACACGCCTCCGTTCCGCGATCCGAGGGTGCCGTTCGCGAAGCGCGTCGACGATCTGCTGGCGCGGCTGACGCTCGACGAGAAGGTCTCCTTCCTGCACCAGTTCGCGCCCGCCGTTCCGCGGCTGGGCGTCGCCGCGTTCCGCACCGGTCAGGAGGCGCTGCACGGGGTGGCGTGGATGGGCCCGGCGACGGTCTTCCCGCAGGCCGTCGGGCTCGGCGCCACCTGGAACGACGACCTGGTGCGCCGGATCGGCGAGGCGGTGTCCCGCGAGGTCCGGGCGATGCGCGCCCACGACGACCGCGTCGGCCTCAACGTCTGGGCCCCGGTGGTGAATCCGCTGCGCCACCCGCTGTGGGGCCGCAACGAGGAGGGCTACTCGGAGGATCCGAAGCTGACGTCGGCGATCGCCGTCGCCTACACACGCGGCCTGCGCGGCGGCCATCCGACGTACTGGCGCACGGCACCGGTCCTCAAGCACTGGCTGGCGCACAACAACGAGACCCGCCGGGACACCACGTCCTCCTCGGTGCGCCCGCGCGTCCTGCACGAGTACGACCTGCGGGCCTTCCGGGAGGCGGTGGCGGCCGGCGCGGTGGCCGGTGTGATGCCCGCCTACAACCTGGTCAACGGCCGCCCCAACCACGTCTCGCCGTACCTGCGCGAGCATCTGCGCACCTGGACCGACGAGGACCTGCTGGTCTGCTCGGACGCGGGCGCGCCCTCCAACCTGGTCGACTCCGAGCACTACTTCGCCACGCACGAGGAGGCCACCGCGGCCGCGCTGCTGGCCGGCGTGGACAGCTTCACCGACCACGGCACGGATCCGGCGAAGACCGTGGCGCGGGTTCGGGGCGCCCTGGAGCAGGGCCTGCTGACCGAGGCCGACGTCGACACGGCCGTGCGCCGGCAGCTCTCGGTGCGCTTCCGGCTCGGCGAGTTCGACCCGCGGGACGATCCGCACGCCGGCACCGGGGAGTTCGACACGCCCGAGCACCGGGCCCTCGCGCTGGAGGCCGCCGAGCAGGCGGTCGTGCTGCTGAGCAACGACGGGCTGCTGCCCCTGGCCGCCGGCACCCGCGTCGCCGTGGTCGGCCCGCTCGCCGACGAGTGCAAGCTCGACTGGTACAGCGGGACGCTGCTGCGCCGGTCCACACCGCTGGAGGGCCTGTACGAGCGGTTCGGCGCCGAGCGCGTCGAGTTCGCGGAGGGTGTGGACCAGGTGCGGCTGCGCACGGCCGACGGCCGCTTCCTGCACGTGCCGCCCGGGAAGGCCGAAGGTCCGGCGCGCGGCGCGGAGGGGGCGCTGGACCCGGCCCTGCTGGCCGGCCGCACCGATCTGCCGCCGCTCACCACCGACGCCACCGGCACCGTACTGTCCCTGATGGACTGGGGCGCGGGCGTCCTGACCCTGCGCGCACCGGACGGCCACTACCTCTCGGTGGCCGACGACGGCTGGGTGCGCGCCTCGGCCGACCAGCCCGGCGGCTGGGTGGTGCAGGAGACGTTCCGCCTCGAACCGCACGGCGGCGGGCACCGCCTGCGGCACCTCGGGACCGGTCGCCACGTCCGTGTCACCGCCGACGGCGTGAGGATCGCCGAGGAGAACGGGCCGGACGACGCGGAGGTCGCGGAGGTCTTCGAACTGGTCGTCTCCGAGCGCGGGGAGGAGGCGGTGGCGCG
Organism: Streptomyces sp. NPDC001231; assembly: GCF_042896885.1. Classification (NCBI taxonomy): domain Bacteria; kingdom Bacillati; phylum Actinomycetota; class Actinomycetes; order Kitasatosporales; family Streptomycetaceae; genus Streptomyces; species Streptomyces sp. NPDC001231. The sequence continues at coordinate 256,723 of NZ_JBIAXS010000006.1, read as the reverse complement.
CGCGGCCGACCGGGCCGACGTGGTGCTGGTGGTGGCGGGCAACGACCCGCACATCAACGGCCGGGAGACGCAGGACCGTACGACCCTGCGGCTGCCCGAGCACCAGGAGCGGCTCCTGCGCGCGGCCCGCACCGCGAACCGGAACACGGCGCTGGTGCTGGTCTCGGCGTACCCGTACGCGGTCGACCCCGCGCCCCTGCGAGCGGTGCTGTGGACCGCCCACGGCGGCCAGGCGGCGGGCACCGCCCTGGCCCGGGTGCTGGCCGGTGACTCCTCCCCCGCCGGCCGGCTCCCGCAGACCTGGTACGCGGACGACTCCGACCTGCCGGACCTGCTCGACTACGACGTGATCGGCAGCCGCCAGACGTACCTGTACTTCGAGGGCACCCCGCTGTTCCCCTTCGGACACGGGCTGTCGTACGCGTCGTTCGGATACGGCGACCTGGCGGTCCGGGTCGAGCGGGACACGGTGCGCGTGTCCTTCACGGTCACCAACCACGGGGGCGTCACCGCGGACGAGGTCGCCCAGCTCTACACCCGCGCCGCGAACCCGTCGGTCCCGCGACCGCGCCGGGAGCTGGCCGCCCACCGCCGCATCACGCTAGCGCCCGGCGAAAAGACCGACCTGACCTTCGAAGTCCTGCTCTCCGCACTGGAGTTCTGGGACGTGTCACAGGGGCGCCGGCGTCTGGAGCCAGGCCCGTACGACCTCCTCGTCGGCGCCTCCAGCGAGGACGTCCGCCTCCGCACCACCCTCACCCTCGACGGCGAGGCCGGCACGCCGCGCCCGGTCCTGGAACACGGCCTGAACGCCGCCGGCTTCGACGAGCAGTCGGGCATCGAGATCGTCGACCGGACGAGGACGACGGGCGACGCGGTGACGCCCGCTCCCGGCAGGCCGGGCGAACTTTTCTACCGTGACTGCGACTTCGGCACAGGCGTGACACGGGTGAGCGTGGAGGTGGCGGGCGGGGGCACCATCGAACTGTCCCTGGACGGCGGCCCGGTACTCGCGTCTGTCGTCCTGGACACTCCCACGTCGGACCCGTACGACTACACCACCCTCACCGCCCCGGCCACCGCCGCCGGCGTACACGACCTGCGGCTCGGGCTGCGCGGCCCCCTGCGCCTCGCGCGGATCGGCTTCACGAGTTGAGAACGACCCGTCCCGGCCCGTCTCGGGCCGTGTGAGTCCCCTGGACGCGGCTCACCGCGATCGGGGCCGGTGTTCACTGGATGTCTTCGGCGTCCGGTGACGAGGCTGCGGCGGTCTGCGTCTCAACGGCGGAGAGGGGGCCGTTGGCCGTGAGGATCGAGGTGAGCGGGTAAGGAGGGCCGCTGGTGCCGCAGAGGGTCAGCAGCGGCATGCCGTCCTCCCGGCGTTGGCCGAGGTAGCTCCACATCTGGCCGTGCCGGTCGACCTGGCCGCGGGCGAGGTCGTAGACGCGGCCTCCCATGAAGAACGGTTCGCCGGCGGCCTCCGCGGCTTTGTCGAGGAGATGAGGCACTTGGTACGCGGTGAGGTGAACGTCGACGGCGTCGATCTGTCCGGCCGCGGTCTGGGCCCATCCGGCGCGGTGGGTGGGAGCGTCGAGTGCTGCGCCGATGGCGGTCAGCCAGTACTCCCAGTGGTCGAGTGAGAGGGCGTGGATGTGGATGATGACGCGCTCGTGGTCCCAGGTGATGTGCGTGGTCTCGAGCCGGCCCGCGTTCTCGGCCCGCAGCTTGGCCGCTACAGCGGCGGTACGAGCCTGCGCCGGAGTCCAGTCGGCCGCGGCCTGCTCCTCGGTGCTCGTGGACCGAGCGGCGGCGGGCCTGATCGCGGGGGTCTGCTCGGCGACGGGCACGACGGCCGGCTGCGGCACACTTGCCGCGGTGTCCGACGCCGGCGGCGCGTCAAGGCCGGTGCCGGGCGGGGCGATCGCGCCACGGAGTGCCGGGGTGGGCTGCTTCGGGCCGACGACGGCCTCGGTGACGACGGCGGCCGGCTGGTCCGCCTCGGGCAGGCCGCGCTGCGCTTCGTCCTGGTCCTGCAGCCGCTTGAGGGCTTCGGCGCCGCCCGTTTCCACCAGGCGACCCTGCGCCTGGAGGCCGGCGATGAACCTCCGGGCCAACTGCGCCAGTTGATCAGTCAGTTCGCGCTCGATCTCGACATCGCCACGGCTGTCGGGAGTGGTCGTCATGCTCCCGCCTCCACATAGGCCCTGCGGAGGGAGTCGAGCGCGCGCCACTGCAGGGTCTTGACGGCGGCGTCGGTGGTGCCCATGGTGCGGGCCGTCTCGCTGACGGTCAGCTCGCGGAGGAACCGGAGCCGGATGACGGCCTGTTGGCGTGGTGTGATCCCGGACAGGGCATGGTGCAGGTCGGCGGCGGCAAGGGTGGACAGGACCGTGTCCTCGGCGGTGCTCACCGGGGTCACCCAGGCGTCCCACACGTGGGTGATCTGGTCCACGAAGGTCAGGCGCCGTGTCGCGGCGACCTTGAAGTGGTCGGCGACCACGTTGCGGGCGATCGTGCACAGCCAGGCACGGATCGACGTGCCGGTCCACCGGAAGGTGCCGATCTTGGCCCACGCCTTCATGAAGACATCGGCGGTGAGGTCCTCGGCGAGCGTCGGGTTCGATCTGACGCGGAGGCCGATGAACGCGGCGACGACGTCGTGGTACATCCGGTACAGCTCGCCGAACGCCTCGGGATCGCCTTGCTGGGCGCGGGTGATGAGGGCCGGTTCCCTCGTTGTGAGGCCGCCGGACACGGCCTGGGCATGAGAAATCAAAGCCTGCTTCCGATCGTGAGTGGAGGAACGGTGTTGGGCTGGGTGACGAGGAGAGACCGCCCCCGCGGGCTCCGTGGGCCGTCAGCCGGACCCGCGCCGGCGTCCGACTGGAGCGGGCGCCGGCCACCGGCGTGAAACGGCGGTGCGCCGCGTGGTCAGCGGGTCGTCGTACACGAGAGTGTCGAGCCCGACCCCATAGGCGTCGCGCAGCGTCCAGAGCGTGGCCAGGCTCGGCTCTTTCGTCCCGGCCGCGAGTCGGTGGAGCGTCGACCTGCTGATACCGGTGCGCTGCGCCACGTCGGCAACACTTTCGTCACCAAGCTCCTTGGCCTTCACCAGGAGCTTGGCCATATGGAGGCGGAGCATGGTCAGAAGACCCCCTAAGGGACTTGCATCCGTGCGGCTAACCCACACGCACGGACGTATGGAAGTTGCCAGGCTGATGTGACGCAAGGCTATTTTTATTCGCACATAAGTACTAGACCGATGAGTTGGCCTGGAGGAATGCCGATCTAGGCCTTTGACCTGCGAAGGTGCACGCATGCAACTAGCGTGAAACTACATGCATGCGCGCTACCCTCCGGACATGCGGACTACGGAAGATCTCCATCAGGGGACCCGGACCGGGCGACAGGCTCAAGCACGCCGTGTCGGCGCCTACCTCTCCGCGGCCGCGACCGCGGCCGGGTACGACATCCGCCGGCGCAGGGGCGGCCGAGCGCAACTGGCGGCCCTGACCGGACTGAGTCTGACCACCATCAGCCGGACGCTGGACGGCAGAACCCTGCCGCTCCCCTCACAGCTGGCGAAGTGGGCAACGGTCCTCAACCTCGATCACCGGGCGATGCTGGTGGAGAGCGGCCTCATTCCTGAACAACGAGGTCCCCGGACCGCAAGCCGGGAAGCGGCGTCAGCGGCACTGTCCCCGAACGAGGCCATGAACGCGTGGGGGATCTCCGATCCCATCATTCGCAAGACACTCAACGCGAGTATCGTCCACGCGATCAGACTCCAAGAGGAGCTCGACGCGGCCGACGGCTGGGAGGCCGTCGCACTGGGGTGAACCGGATACCCTCCCTCCTGCCGCGCCAGGATCAGCGGGTCGGAAATGGTGCGCTGGCGAGAGGGGTAGCAGGTGCTCGTCGTACGAGGAACTTCAATGACCGCTGTCGTCCGCGGCAGCACTGGTGAGACGGTGATTTTGCTCCCCGGTGACGCAGGCCAGGAAGTGTCCGAGGCAACATTGACCGATCTGATCAAGGTGGCCACCGCCGTTCTCAGCGCGGCCGAACTTCAGACCATCAGCAGAGATATCCCCAGGTTGACAATAAGTCAGATGGATTCCTGCCTTTCAGTCGACGGAATGGCCCTGACGGTCTACAGGCTGACCGTCGACTGAGCACCGGGCGCAAATAAGAGAATCCCTCCACCACCGAGTTCCGAGATCACTCCCGTTTCAGCAAAAGGCGAGCCGCCCGCCGTCGGAAGGTTGGACGGCGGGCGGCTCGGCCTTTCACAGGAGCGGGACTAGCGGCGCCAGTAGGGGAGGCAGTCCCATCGGTTCGACTGGTAACGCCAGTCCCGGTCGCAGTCCCGGTCCCACCTGGAGTGGCGGTCGCAGTACCGGTACCGGTAGTCGTCATGACGCCAGTAGCCACGGTCTCGCCGCAGGTCGAAGCCGTGGCGGTACCCGTAGCCGCCGTAGTGGTCGCCCCGGTCGAACGAGGGGGCGGCCAACGTCGCGGAGGCTGGGGCATGCAACGGAGCCGCGATCGCCTCTGCGGAGGCAGGCACCACGACGGCGCCGGCAGTCAGAAGCGCGACCGCCACCGATCTCGCAATGGTCTTCACTTACTCTCCTTTCGAACAGCAGGAATTCGATGTTTCCCTGCCGCTGCATGCGACGTTACATCGAATTGCTGGGCCCATCACTGAAGCCGGTGTGCGGTCAGGCACGAGGGGACAGCCGACCGGGATTCGAGAAGCAGCAGCTCAGCCGCCTTATCGAGCGTGCGTGAAGCAGCGATGTCCCGCCTTTTCGAAACACCCGTCCAGACGAATTATTGGGCGTGGCGAGATTAGCCGTCCAACCAGTTCGCCGGACTGAATCAATGACTTCCGCAGGGGAATTCCCGCTCTTGAATGACCCGCATTTCCAGGAGTGGAAAAGCGGAGCGGGATCCCCGCCACCTGTTACTTCACCGCCCGCAGAGCGCGACAACCGTCATTGATCTGCCCCGACTTTTGCGGAGTTGGCTCACCCCTCGGAGCCCGTACAGGTCGGCACACAGCCCCCGGGGCGCCGGCGCACCCCGTCCCAGTGGGTACCTGGAAGTGAACGACCGTGCGCTTTTGAACGCATGTCGCATATAGGAGGTTTGCACTTCCGCTTCCGCTTCCGCTACTGTCCGGGACCTCCGGACAAACCGTTCGGAGTCTCTGGACGGCGCGGTCGGTGCGTGCCTGCTGGTTCCTCCAGCGGTTCCGCCGCCTCCGGCTCCACAGCAGGGTTTCCGCATGACCCCACTGCCGGACTTCTGCCGCCAGAACCCCTCAACAACCCTTCAATGAAAGGTGTCCCCATGAACATGGACCAGCTCGAGGCCGAGACCGCGGAACTGCTGCCCGGCCGGGAGGCGCTGGGGAAGTTCTCCTTCAACTTCACCAAGATGACGAGCATCACTAAGAAGGCCGCGCACGTGGACGCTCACAACGAGTCGGCCGCGCTGAACCAGTGCTCGCCCTGGGCCGTCGCCCAGTCCGAGGCGCAGCAGGCCATCAGCATTCAGCAGTAACACCCCGCGGGCGGTGTGCAGGGCCAGGTCGACGGACTTGGCCCTGCACCCGCTCCAGGCCCGGTATCGCATACGGCACGCCTGCTGTCCAGTGCTGTGACCGTTCGTCAGAACATCAGACGCGCCTTGGAGAAGAGAATGACGGCGTCCGAAGAACACAGCGGCTTCAGAACGCTGGTTCAGGTTCCGCACCCCTGGGACGGATTCCCACAGGAAGCGGCCGTCAACGGCACGCCGGACTCATTCACCCACTCGATGCACACCGATGCGGCCGGCACCTTCATGCCGTGGAGCGCCGCGCCGGTTCCCCGGCTGAGCCACGGCTTGCAGACCCTCGGGGAATACCAGGGATCTGGCTTCACCGAGCGCAAGTACATTGTCCGCCGAGGTGACGGTCAGGTCATCCAGCTGTCGCGCCTGCTGTACCTCGTCGTGAGCTCCATCGACGGCGTACGCGACGCCGAAGCGATCTCCCATCGGGTGAGTGGGCGCTACGGGGCTGAAGTCACCACGGAGAACGTCGTCCACCTGGTGGAGCGAAAGCTCACTCCCCTCGGCATCACGGTCCCCTTCGGAGACCTGCCGGAAGAGCCCCCGGCCCCGCGCTCGGACCTGCTCCTCGCCCTCCGTGGCCACAAAGTGATCTTCCGTGAGGCGCAAGTGGCCCGCATCGCCGCCGCGCTCTCCTGGCTGCACCGGCCACTTGTCGTGGCACTGACGCTCGCAGGCACCGCGGCCATGGACTTCTGGCTCTTCGGTGTTCATGGAGCCATCACGCCCGTGCTGCAAGTGCTCGAACAGCCGCTGTGGATGCTCATCCTCTTCGCGCTGACAGTCGCCTCCCTCGTCTTTCACGAGTTCGGGCACGCGTCGGCCTGCCGGTACAGCGGGGGCGTACCCGGAAAGATCGGATGCGGCATCTTCCTGATCTGGCCATCCATGTACACGGACGTCACCGACGTGTACCGGATCGGGAAGACCGGCCGCCTGCGTACCGGGCTGGGGGGCGTGTATTTCAACATCATCTTCATGCTGGCCCTCACCGCGGGCTACCTTCTCACAGGCCAGTCCTTCTTCCTTGCCGCGGTCTACCTCACGCACTTCGAGATCCTCGAACAGTTGGTGCCGGCGGTGCGGCTCGACGGCTACTACATCCTCGGCGACCTGGCCGGTGTTCCCGACCTGTACGGCAAGGTCAAGCCCATCCTGTTGAGCATGCTGCCCGGACGGAAGCGCGCCGTCGCAGGTGCGGTCGGCCTCAAGCGCTCCGCCCGGATCATCGTGACGGTGTGGGTCTTGACCATGGTTCCCCTGCTCCTGGCAGAGGCCGGGTACGCCCTGTGGAACCTTCCACGCCTCCTGGCCACCGCACTGCGCAGTCTTTCGGCCCAATGTCTCGGCACGTACTCGGCGTTCACGGCGGGGCAGATGGCTGCCGGACTGGTCGGAGTCATCGGCACACTCATGCTGCTCTGCCCGATGGCAGGAGGCGCCTATCTCGCGGGCCGGCTGGCGGCCCGCCTGTACCGCGCCGCCATGAGAGCGACAGAGGGAAAGCCGGCCATGCGTCTGGCTCTGGCAGCCGCGGTCGTCGCCGGCTGCGCCGTTCTCGGAACCGCCTGGGTGCAGGGACTCGCGCCCAAGCCACTTCCCGAATCAGCCCCGGTCACTCCAGTCCTGCAACCCGGCGTGCCCACCGTTCGAGCCCCGCACCCCACCCCCACGGACTCCCGGGCGGGCCATCCTGCCGGCGCCACGCCGGGGAAGCGGGTCGCTCGACGCGACAGCACCTCGTCGCCCCGAACCGTTTCATCCCACTCCGCGGCGACCCCGCCCGTCCCCTCGGCAACCGCCCCGGCGCCTCACTCCGGTACACCGGCCGCCTCCACGGCGGAGGCCGGCCCCACCCCGAGCACACCAGCCGGCAGCACTCCCACCACGCCGTCCCCACACCCTTCCGAAAGCCGGACGACCTCCGCATCCCCCTCTTCCCCTCCCTCCGAGTCCGTCACCGCATCCCCCTCACCCTCCGCGACAGACCCATCCGGCCCCAGCCCTTCCTGACCCCTTACACCACCTCATCCGCAGGAGAGAACGATGAACCATCGCAAGCCTCGTCCCAAGACCTCCTCCAAAACAGCGATCGGCCTCGGCATCGCCGCGACCGCCGGACTGGCCGTGACGGCCAGTACGACCTCGGCGGGTGCCAGCCCCGGCAGTTCCCGCATCTCCCAGAGCGTCGCCATCGCGGTCGACATGGCGCAGAGCCACGCCGACAGGGCCCACAGGAACCAGTTCGACGAATCCTTCAAAATCCACGAATACGGCCCGTCCGTCGCCGTGACGGCGAACAACCGGGCGACGGCGGTATCGGCAGGCTGCTCCATCGACGCCCCCTGCCGTTCGATCGCCCTCTCCTACCAGATCGTCACCACGGCCGGCCGAAACGCGCGTCTCGTCAACGCCTCCAACATCAGCAGGGGCGTCAACGAACACTGCCCGTCGTGCCAGACGTTCTCCGGGGCATATCAATTCATCGTGGCCACGCCACGGGGATTCAGCCTCAGCCGTGAAGGCCGCAGCGAGCTCAACTCGATCAACCGCCAGGTCGAGGCCCTCAAGACGTCTCGTCTGCCGATCTCCGAGATCACGCAACAGGCGGACGAACTGGCCCGCAAGGTGAAGTCGATCCTCGACCGTGAGGCGGCCCGCGCGCCAAGGGGCAGCGGCGGCGACTCGTTGGCCGACTTCGCACCGACCGTGACCATGCACCGCTACGTCCGGTAGGTCCCGCAATACGCTCAGGGCTGTGGACTCCCACCGCAGCCCTGAGTGCTGAAATTACGGTCAGGAAGCGAGGTCCAGTGAGCAGCGCTCATCTCATGTCTCCGTCCAAGCTGAAGCAGGCGCAGGCTCGCATCGAAAAGCTGGAGGGCGAGATCGCGGCGTGCCGGAAAGCCATCGACCTCATGACGGAAGTGGTGCCCCCAAAAGACGATACGAAGTGATTTCCGCGATGGCGCAAGAGGGCTTCCCGGCGAGCGGAATCATTGAGCTGCTCGGCGTGTCGGAGTCCGGCTATTACGCGTGGCGTGACCGCGTTCCGTCGGCTCGATCATTGCGGCACGCCTGGCTCACCCGGATCATTCTCGACATTTACGACTCCTCCGGTTCGACCTTTGGCTACCGCCGCATCCGGCAGGAGCTCGGCCGCCGCTACGGCATCAGTGTCAGCCATGGAACGGTGGAGCTTCTCATGGTTCAGGCCGGCATCCGCGGCCGGGCCGGCAGGCTGAACGAGGGCGCGCCACCCGCTGTCTCCGAGGTCTCCAACCGGCGCTGGGTCGTCGACGTATTCACCTACAGAACACCGAAGGGCGCTGTGTCCGCCGCCGTCGTCCTCGACTCGACATCGCATCACCTGGTGAGCTGGAGCGCGGGCCCCGAGGCAAGCGCCTCGCTCATCGATCGCGCCCTCGACAAAGCGATTTCTCATGAGGCCGCCATGGAGCAGGCCCCTGACACCGCCAAAGGAAACCTTGTCGGATGCTCTTTCACCAGGCGTGCGCAGACCCTGAGGCACGGGCCTGCTCCTGGGACCATCGGCGATTGGTACGAACACGCAGTGGTCGAGGCATTCTGGGAAAGAGTGCGCCGCGAACTCACGGACCACAACGAAGAGGATGATCCACGAAGACTCGAGAAAAGTCTGGAGACATGGACGTCACACCACCCCTGCCAATCGCCGAGGAATTAAGGGCCGGAATGGATGCAGGAAGGCCTCTTTCGGCGACGCAGGCCCATCAAGTGCTGCTGTACTGCGCCCTGGATGCGGCGTGCGTGCCGATGGACTCCAACGGCTTACAAGCGATTGTCAGGGTGGCAGAACTCGACTACGCAACAGTGCGGACACTGATCAACTGGATCAAAATGGCAGGAATGGAGAGGTTCTGATCCACCCCGCTCCAGGTGATCCACCCTGCTCTAGGACTCCCCTGCCTGCAGCAAGGACTCGACGAGCACAGCCACATGCCGGCGGGCCGCGGGACTGAGTTTCTGCACGCTCGCGATGAGGATCTCCACCTCCGGATCTGAGATCTCGGGCGCGTTCTCGAAGTAGACATTGACACCTGCGGCCTCGGCCGCTGCGCGCAGCACGGGTGCCACCGGTATGCCCAGGCCTTTGGCCAGACCCTCCAGCGTGGTCTGCTGAGGCATCTGCGCCAGCCTCGCCGACGTCGCCAGATGGTGAACAGTCGAGCGAGAAATACCGCCCCGGCGCGCTACATCGCTGTAGGACCATCCCTTTTGGTCCAGCTTGTTCTTGATCATTTCCTGCAGTGTGTTGGGCACCCCTGGTGCTTCCTGTCCGAGGGAGGTTGATCGGCCGCTTTCCAATGAGTCTAACGGCGTGGCCCTCAGGTCGTTCTGCACGTTTTCTCTGGTCGCCGCCGCGTTCGGTTCCGGTGGCGGCGGCAACGGCCGGGAAGACGGTCCGCCGGTCCGGTCGCCGGTCCTCGAGCCGCCCTCTTCCGTCAGCACGCGGGCACACGACGACGGCAGGAGCCCCCGCACAGCGGGCTCCTGCCGTCGTCGGTCGGCGGACCGCCAGGCCTACAGGGCGAGGCCCGTCAGGACCAGGACGCGCTCGTAGGTGTAGTCGTCCATCGCGAACTTGACGCCCTCGCGGCCCACACCGGACTGCTTGACGCCGCCGTACGGCATCTGGTCGGCGCGGTAGGAGGGGACGTCGCCGACGACCACGCCACCGACCTCCAGGGCGCGGTGGGCGCGGAAGGCGGTCTGCAGGTCGTGGGTGAACACGCCTGCCTGGAGGCCGTACTTGGAGTCGTTGACGGCGGCGAAGGCCTCGGCCTCGCCGTTCACCTTCTGCACGGTCAGGACGGGGCCGAAGACCTCCTCGCAGGAGATCGTCACCTCGGAGGGAACGTCGGTGAGGACGGTCGGGGCGTACGAGGCGCCGTCACGCTTGCCGCCGGCGTGCAGGGTGGCGCCGGCCTCGACGGCCTCCTGCACCCAGGACTCCACGCGCTTGGCGGCGTCCTCGCTGACCAGCGGGCCGACGTCGGTCTTCGGGTCGGAGGGGTCACCGGTGACCTGGGCCTCGACGGCGGCGACGATGCGCGGCAGCAGACGCTCGTAGACCGAGGCGTCGGCGATCACGCGCTGCACGGAGATGCAGGACTGGCCGCCCTGGTAGTTGGAGAAGGTCGCGATACGGCCCGCGGCCCAGTCCAGGTCCTCGTCGCTCGCGTAGTCGGCGAGGACGACGGCCGCGCCGTTGCCGCCGAGCTCCAGGGTGCAGTGCTTGCGCGGCACCGAGTCCATGATCGCGTAGCCGACCTTCTCGGAACCGGTGAAGGAGATGACCGGCAGGCGCTCGTCCTGGACGAGGGCCGGCATCTTGTCGTTGGCGACCGGGAGGATCGACCAGGAGCCGGCCGGCAGGTCGGTCTCGGCCAGCAGCTCGCCGAGGATCAGCCCGGACAGCGGGGTGGCCGGGGCGGGCTTGAGGATGATCGGCACGCCGGCGGCGATGGCCGGGGCGACCTTGTGGGCGCACAGGTTCAGCGGGAAGTTGAACGGCGCGATACCGAGGACGACGCCCTTGGGGAAGCGGCGGGTGAAGGCGAGGCGGCCCTGGCCGCCGGCGTCGGTGTCCAGGCGCTGGGCGTCGCCGCCGTTGAACCGGCGGGCCTCCTCCGCGGCGAACCGGAACACGGACACGGCACGGCCGACCTCACCGCGCGCCCACTTGATCGGCTTGCCGTTCTCGGCGGAGATGAGCTGCGCGATCTCCTCGGTGCGCTCGACCAGCCGCTTGCTGACGTGGTCGAGGGCGGCGGCCCGCACGTGGGCGGGGGTGGCGGCGAATTCGTCCCGCACGGCGTACGCGGCGGCCACGGCCTCCTCGACCTGGGCGTCGGTCGGCACGCCGACCTTGCCGACCAGCCGCCCGTCCCACGGGTTGGTGACGTCGAAGGTGTCCTCGCCGGTGACCTGGCGGCCGGCGAGCCAGAAGGCGTGGGTGGAAGTCATCAAGGAGTCCCGGCCCTTCCGCGTAGGAGATGTACTTGGCTTTCGTCGTCCACGGTAGGGCGGAGGCGGCCCGGGGTCGTTTGTCCGAGTCGTAGCAGTGCGAGGCGGGGGTGCGCCGGATTGGCGTACGAGCGGTGTCCGGCGCGGTGTCCGGCGGGATCCCTACTCCGTGGAGGTGGCCTTCAGTGCCAGCCACAGCTCCATCCGCACGTCCGGGTCGTCCAGGGAGCGGCCGAGGATCTCCTCGACCCGGCGCATCCGGTACCGCAGGGTGTGCCGGTGGACGCCGAGGTCGGCGGCGGCCGCGTCCCACTGGCCGTGCCGGGACAGCCAGGCCCGCAGCGAGGCCACCAGATCGCCGCGGCCCGTCGCGTCGTGCTCGTACAGCGCGCGCAGCAGCCCGTCCGCGAACGCCCTGACGGCGTCGTCCGCCAGCAGCGGCAGCACCGATCCGGAGGCGAGCTGGTCGTGCTCGACGAGCATCCGTCCCCGCCTCCGCGCCACCGACAGCGCCTGTTCGGCCTGCTTGTACGCGGCGGCGGCCGCGATGGGCCCGGCGGGCCCGGACAGCCCGACGACCAGTTCGCCCTCCTCCCCGCCCGACTGCTCGCGCACGTTATCGGCCCGCGCCGCCTCCAGCGCCGCGGCGTACTGGCCGCACGCCGCCACCGCCGCGCCCCCGTCGGCGGCCAGCACCACCAGGCGCTCCCCGTCGGGCACCACCAGCACCGCCTCCCCCGACCGGGCGGCGGCCGCCTCCACGACCTCGGCCAGCACGGTGAGCGGATCGGCGCCGGTGCCGGCGGCGGCCAGTACGGCGGCCGGGGAGGGTGCGGCGGACTGCACGCGCGCGTGGGCACCGGCGTGCGCCCGCGCGGCGGACGCCGAGGCGGACTCGGCGACGATCATGCGGAAGGGGGCGTCCAGCAGGCCGCCGTACAGGTCGCCGGCCACCGCGCGGGCATGGTCGGGCTGCCCGGCGAGGAGCATGCGCAGCACGGCGGCGCCGATCCGCTGCTCGGCGGCGTGCAGCGAGCGTGAGCGTTCCGTGGTCAGCGTCAGCAGGGCCACGGCGGAGTGGACGGCGTACCGCTCGGCGGTGCCGAGGGTGGCGGCCGTGCCGACGGCGAGCGCGGCGCGCGGGCGGCGCCCGGTGCCGATGGAGTGCAGTTCGACGCGGTCCTCGGTCTCGGGTCCGCCGACCACGGCGGACGCGGGGGCCGACCGGTCGCGCAGCCGGTCGATGTCGGCCGTGAGCCGTTCGGCACGGCGTGCGGCCCACTCGGGTGCCGCGGCGACGACGGCGCCCGAGGCGTCGTAGAGCGCCGTCCAGCCGTCCACCTGGGCCGCGAGCGCCGCGAGCAGCCCCTCCGGTCCGGCGTTCAGGGCCTGCTTGGTCAGTTCCCGCTGGGCGGCGAACCCGGCCGTGACCGCCCGGTACTGGTCGGCCGCGATGGCCGCCGAGACCGCCTTGCTGATGGCGAGGAACGGGGTCCGGCGGGGCACCTCGAGCAGCGGCAGCCCCTCCTCCTCGGCGGCGTCGACGAGCGCCGCGGGGATGTCCTCGTAGTTGACCCCGACGGCGAAGCCGAGCCCGACGACCCCCGCCTTGGCCAGCCGCTTCACATAGCGGCGCATGGCGTCGGGATTCTCCGCGTCCAGCTTGAGCGCGGTGATCAGCAGCAGTTCCCCGCCCTCCATGTACGGCACGGGGTCGGCGAGCTCGCTGACGTGGGCCCAGCGGACGGGTACGTCCAGGCGGTCCCCGCCCGCGCGCACGGTCAGCTTGAGCGCGGAGTGGTGGACGAGCGAGGCGAGCGTCGGGGGCATGAGGCCTTCTGGTCTGCGGGGTTCTTCTGCGGGGTTCTTCTACGGCTTCTTGTGCGGAGGTGGAGATCGGATGATCATTGTGATCTTTTGGACGTCACGTATGAACGGCCTATGCCGATTCTGCCTCACCGTACGGTCAACGCGTTACGGCCGTGCCCGTACCCGCCGCGTTCGCAAAAAACCCCCGCTCCGTTCGCCCCCGCTCCGTTCAGCCCCGCAGATCCACCAGCAGCGGCGGCGCGTGCTCGCCCCGGACACCGGTCAGCGACAGCACCGCGTGCCCGGGCGGGACCTCGTGGGCCAGCTGGGAGGCGGACCAGCGCTCCCGCTCCACCTGCCGGGTCGTCACGGCGTCCGTGGTCACGGCCCGTCCGGTCACCAGCTTGCGCAGGGCGTGGATGGCGCGGGTCATCGGCTGGTGGGCGAAGACGGTGTGCTTGGCCACCTCCTTGGTCTCCACCCATTCGGTCCCCCAGGCCTGCGCGAACCGGCTGCCGTCCCAGGTCGTCACGCCGGCGAGCGCCATACGGCAGCCGACCGCCCCCAGCAGCGGACCGTGCAGCGCCTCGGGCACGTCGGCGACCGACCGGAGCGCGAGGACGACGCCGGCGTTCTGGGAGCGCAGCCCCTGGACGCGGCGCACCGACTCGGCGGTGACGGCCCCGGTGGCGTCGTCGAGGACCAGACAGGCGAAGTGGGGGCGCCGGGTGTCCCGTACGACGGTGTGGAACTGGGCCAGGACCAGCCGGGTGATCAGCCGGGACGCCTCCTCGTGTCCGCGTTCGGGCAGGTCGACGCGGACCCGCAGCGGATGGTGGGCCACCGCGCGCAGCGAGAAGGGCCGGCCGCCGGGCCCCGCCGCGCCGAAGAACTCGGCGAAGGCCGGCCGGTCCAGGAGCGCGAGCCGGTCCGCGAGGGCAGGTCCGGCGTCGGCCGCGGAGCGGGCCTGCCGCATCCGGGCGTCGAGTTCACGCCGCATCACGGCGTGCTCGTCCGCCGACAGTGCCGCCCGCAGGGACGCCAGCGCGCCCGGATCGCCCTCCAGCAGTTCGCGCAGCGCCGGCAGTGGCGGAAAGTGCCCGTGCGCCGCCCGGTAGGGGCCGAGCAGCTGGGCGAGCGCGGTGGCGGCGCTCTGCCCGCCGACGGTGTCCAGGTCGCCGGCCAGGGCCTCGGCCAGGAAGGCGGCGGCCTCGTCGGGGTCGTCGGACCCGGCGTACGGGTCGAGGTCGTGGACGGAGGCGGGGTCGCCGATCCGGACCACCACGTCGTACGCGGAGTCCGGGCCGAGCGGGGTCCCGGCGGCACAGACGGCGACCACCGCGCACGCTCCGGTGAGGGCCTGGAGGGTGAGCGCCTCGGTGACCGGCCCGGTGACGTGGCGAGTCTTCCCGGACCCGGACGGCCCCACCAGCAGCAGCGAGGTGGCGAGTGTCTCGGCGCCGAGGGCGGCACCCGCCCCCTCGTAGTCGCGCGGGGTCCGCTCCCCCGCCCACCGTCCGATGCGCACCTGCCCCTCCAGCAGGTCGTGGCGGGCGGTGCGGCCCGGCAGGTCGCGCGCCCCGGAGGGGTGCGTCCAGGCGGCGGCGCCCTGCCGCAGCACGGTCTCCGTGAAGGCGGCCGGGCGTGCCTCCCGCCGGGCCGCCTCCCACGCCCGCTCGACCCGGGCGCAGTCCACGTCGTTCATCCGGCCGGCGGCCACTTCGGCGGCCAGCAGGTCGGCCGCCTGGTACTGCCCGGCCTGGCGCGGTCCGGGCCACTGCGAACGCGGCAGGTCCGCCGCGGGCGGGGCGACGGGGTCCGCGGCCGCCCGGCGGCGTGCGGCGAGTTCCCCGGCGTACGCCCACCAGGCGCCGACCCGGGCGAACGGCCAGACGACCAGCAGGGTGATGAGCGCGTACAGGGCGTCGGTGAACAGCTGGGAGGCGAACAGGCCGTAGCCGCCCGAGACGAGGACGATCAGGGAGAAGACGGGGTCGACGACCGGCAGGGGGTCCCAGCCGACGCCCGGGAAGGCGCCGGGGAAAACGAGGCTGAGCCCGATCAGGGCGCCGGCGGCGGCGAACAGGGCCCGCGCGGGCTGCGGGCGGCGGCCGACGAAGTGCCGTACGACGTCGGGCCAGCTGCCCAGCCGTCCGGCGGCGTAGACGAGCACGGCGAAGAACACGCCGTCGTAGACCACCATGGCCTCGCGGCCCTGCATCCCCTTGGGGGAGACGGTCCCGCCCCACCACCAGTCGTCCGGGGTGAACAGTTTCAGCGGCGCCCACTGGTACGGCAGCGCGCCCTGTCGCCACAGCGACCACACCAGCAGGGCCACGACCAGCGGGATCAGCAGCCCGACGACGGTGATCGACGGCAGCCGGTCCGGCGTCCTCGCGGCCTTGGGCGGGCGGTGCCCGAAGCGCCAGATGCCGGGCGCGGCGGCCGGGCGGGGAGTGTCGAGCCACTCGGCGACGGCGGGCCGCCGTTCGGGGAGCCGCCCGTGCCCAGGTCCCTCTTGGGGATACTGCTCGTAGGCGCCGGACGCGGCCGGGGGGCTGCTCGGCCGGGGTGGCGTCGCGGGGGCGTCCCGCGGCATCGCCGGGCGTGGCACGGGGTTCGCGTGCGTACCCCGGGCGTCCTGCGTCCCGTCGTCCATCGCCCTTGCCCCCTGACCAGCCGTTCCGTCCACCATCAGCGAGTCAATCTAACGCCCGCGCAAGGGGAGTTCACCGATTGCGCGGCACGCCGCAGGTCACGGCGCCGGTGCCCGCGTTTTCCGGCCCGCGTCCCTCCTATGTCCACCGCGGACAACCGCGGGCGCCGACAACGCCCACATGGAGCATGCCCACGTCCTCCCCGCCGCCCTAACCTGCGAGAAAAGAAGGAAAAGCGTCCAAAAAACGCCGCCGTACGCAAGATCTCATCAGGGAGCCCCCATGACCGCACTTGAGCAGGAGCGCCGCGTCGTCACCGCCATCCCCGGCCCGAAGTCGCAGGAGCTGCAGGCCCGCCGGACCGCTGTGGTCGCGCAGGGCGTGGGCTCCACGCTGCCGGTCTTCGTCACGCGTGCCGGCGGCGGCATCATCGAGGACGTCGACGGCAACCGCCTCATCGACTTCGGCTCCGGCATCGCGGTGACCTCGGTCGGCGCGTCCGCCGAGGCCGTCGTACGCCGTGCCTCCGCGCAGCTCGCCGACTTCACCCACACCTGTTTCATGGTCACGCCGTACGAGGGTTACGTGGCCGTCGCCGAAGCGCTGGCCGAGCTCACGCCGGGTGACCACGCCAAGAAGTCCGCGCTGTTCAACTCGGGCGCCGAGGCCGTCGAGAACGCCGTCAAGATCGCCCGCGCCCACACCAAGCGCCAGGCCGTCGTGGTCTTCGACCACGGCTACCACGGCCGCACCAACCTCACCATGGCGCTGACGGCGAAGAACATGCCGTACAAGCACGGCTTCGGTCCGTTCGCGCCCGAGGTCTACCGGGTGCCGGTGGCCTACGGCTACCGCTGGCCGACCGGCCCGGAGAACGCCGGCCCCGAGGCCGCCAAGCAGGCCATCGACCAGATCACCAAGCAGGTCGGCGCGGACAACGTGGCCGCGATCATCATCGAGCCGGTGCTCGGCGAGGGCGGCTTCATCGAGCCGGCCAAGGGCTTCCTGCCCGCGATCCGCCAGTTCGCCACCGACAACGGCATCGTGTTCGTCGCCGACGAGATCCAGGCCGGTTTCTGCCGCACCGGCCAGTGGTTCGCCTGCGAGGACGAGGGCATCGTCCCGGACCTGATCACCACCGCCAAGGGCATCGCCGGCGGCCTGCCGCTGGCCGCCGTCACCGGCCGCGCCGAGATCATGGACGCCGCGCACGCGGGCGGCCTCGGCGGCACCTACGGCGGCAACCCGGTGGCCTGCGCGGGCGCGCTCGGCGCGATCGAGACCATGAAGGAACTCGACCTCAACGCCAAGGCGAAGCGGATCGAGGAGATCATGAAGGCCCGCCTCATCGCGATGCAGGACAAGTTCGACATCATCGGCGACGTCCGCGGCCGCGGCGCGATGATCGCCATCGAGCTGGTCAAGGACCGTGACACCAAGGAGCCGAACCCGGAGGCGACGGCGGCGCTCGTCAAGGCCTGCCACGCCGAGGGCCTGCTCGTCCTGAGCTGCGGCACCTACGGCAACGTGCTGCGCTTCCTGCCCCCGCTCGTCATCGGCGAGGACCTGCTGAGCGAGGGCCTCGACATCATCGAGCAGGCGTTCACGCGCATCTGAGCGGCGGATATGCACGCCTGACGCAGCCGGCGGCAGAGCGTGTGAAGAAGGTGTGCGAGGTGGATGGCAGGACGCCGTTCCCGCTGTCCTCCGCCCACCGGCTGCCGTAGGTTCTTCCCGGATGAGAGATACACCCGCCCACAGGGGACTGTGGGCGGCCTCAGGCCGTAGCCTCCCCAGCTTCGACCTGGTCGTGCCTCGCGCACACACCCGGAACCCACGGGTTCCGGTTCTCCTCAATGATCGGACAGTCGCCCGCCCCAAACCCCCCGGGGCGCGCGGCCTTCCGATCCGGGCGGCCGACAACAGACGGACCGTTCCCGTAGGGCCGGCGCATCCCCCCTTGCGCCGGCCCTACGGCATACGCGCCCCGCCGCCCCGCCACCTCGCTCAGAGCAGGCGACCACACTTCCCCGCCTGCCGAGGCGGAGACAGGCCGATCCCTCCGCGCAGAACGGTTCTTCCCGAGTGCTGACCGCGGGACCCACCGGCCTGGCAGCCGTCGGCCACGGCCTCTGGCCTGCGGGCCGGCATCATTCCTGGCGTTGAACCGGTTCGCCTGACACCGCGTCGAGGTAAATTGCCGCACCCTTGGGCTCGGTCTCGCCCTCACGTATCAGGTTCACGATCCAGACTGGACGCCAGTCACCAAGAACTTCCTGGGCGATCATGAACGCGGGATCTCCCGCTTTGAGCTTGGTCAATTGCTCGGCGCGCTTCTTCGCGGCTGCTTCATCCAGCCTCGGTTCCGGCATTTCTGGGTCATCAACGAGTTGAGCATTGACACCCATGATTCTCCCCGACGAGGTCACCGTGATATCGAGGCGCAGCGGCAGCATCACGCCGTTCCGGTACCTGCGATAACTGAGGACGTAGGGCGCCTTTCCCTTCGCCAGCGGATCAAAAGTGGCTTCACTCCCCTTGACTTCATCCGCGTACCACTTCTTCGCAAATTCTTCTGCGGACTTCTTGGACTCTTCGGGAGTAAGCGTTCCGGCGTCGTCCTTGTTGTTCACTGAGAAGGCGCTTTGAATCTTCCGGTCAGGCCACAGAAGAGTCATGCTTCCTTTATCGGTCGTTATGTCCACTTTTCCCGGAAAACCCGGGATGGCCTCCCGCTGCTGCACCTGAACTATATTGGCGCCTTTTCCGTACACCTGATCAACGACGGATCGGGCCCACTCTTCCTGTGCGCCAGTCGCACCCACGGACTCCTGGCCACCGTATACCGGCGTTACGCCGAAATAGAATATGGCGGCGAGAGCGACCCCACCGACCCCCAGAGCCAGACCGCCCTGCCGTACGTCGTGCAGCCCGAACAAAGGCTTCTGCCTTTTGAGTGCTTGCCAGGAAACCGCGCACAGTACGCCGATTCCGGAGCCGAGTGCGTTTGCTGCCAGATCGGAGTAGACGCATGATCGTCCGAGCGGGAGCAGACTCTGCAGCAGTTCGACCCCCGCGGTCAGGAGCAACCCGCCTGCGAGAACACCGAAAGGCCGACGGAAGGCACAGACCCCGAAGAAGCAGACGGGGACGAAGAGCAGAACGTTCAATTTGCCGGGAGTCGTGGACAGCGTGCCGGCCAGAGACGGTCCTACGTAGCAGACGATGCCGCTTTCTGCGACTCCGGCTCCCCCTGGCGTCAAAGTGACAGCCAGTACACCCACCAAGGAGATGGACCACAAGGTGGTAGCGACAGCCGGCTTCCGCTTCGCTCGCGCCAGCAGATAAACAGGGACAGCAACCAGGATCGACGCAACGACGAATACCGGAATCAGGTTGGCCAATGCGCCGATCGACGCTTCGATCATTTTCTCTTTCTCTCACCCGGCCACAGAAACGACGCGGAAGCCGGGATGCCTCTGGAGGCATCCCGGCTGCTCAGGCAAACATCAGCAGGGGTTCAGCGCGGGGGTCCAGAAGTAGCCCTGGCCCGCTACGTCCATTCCGCCGACAGAGCGGCAGGAGCTGGGTACAGGGTTTCCGCCGAAGCTGTACGACTTGGTCTGCCCCGAGGAAACGCTGTAAACAGGTGACACGTACTCCTTGCTCCCGACGTCTACGAGGAATTTCACCGAGACCGCGCTGCCCCCGGTCTTCTGGTACGACACCGCCGAGTAGAACAGGCTGGAGTTGCCGGAAACACTCCTTCCGTTGGTCGACTCGAACGTCAACTTTCCGTTGGAGAGGCTGGTGGACGTGGTGGCGGCCCAAGCGGTTGCCCCCATACCCAGAGAAGCAAGGGCCGCGGTCACCACCACAGCAGAGCGAAGTGCACGACGCATGGTTTCCTCCTGGTGAGCCCAATAAAGGCTGTGAAGTTTTCCCTGTGCTGCGCAGCGAAGATCAACTTAAAGCGGTTTCTATGAAACGGCAAGGATTTCCCTGTGCCCCGTATGCGCCGCAAGTACCTTTCTGGTTGAGTCCTTACGTATTGGCGAAGCATGGAATTTCCCTACAAAAGGGGCGTACTTGATTTGAAGATGGCTGGTATCACCCAGGCTTTGACTGAAACCCGTCACCGCTTGCCTCGAGTTCATTGATGCCCCTGTGCGGTGAATGATTGCCGAGCACGACGCCGCCCCGACCGGGAAGAAGGGTGCGATCCTGCGGCGCTTCGGTGAGGCCCCGGCTGGAGAAGGACCTGGCCCGCCGGGACACGGCCCTGGAGGGCATGGGAGAAGCCAACGCGCTCTTTGAACGGGCTGATCTGCATGGCGACATCTGCCGGGCTGAGGACAGACCGGGGGGGGTGCGAAGCTGTGCGTGTGGTGTCCTCGCGGGTTTCTTTCCTTCTCCTCTGGCTTGTAGGCGTCTCCGTCGTGGGCTTCTCGCTGATCACCTGGCAGGTCGTCAGCCATGGGCCGCTTCTGGGGGTGGACCGGGAGGTCAGCCGTGCTCTGCTGCATCCGGACCGGGCATCCGAGTTGCTCGCGGACCTCGGGAACGTGCAGGTCGCGGTTCCCGTGCTCGTGGTCGTACTCGGGTACGTGATCCGGCGGGGGCGGGCCACGGGTACCCACCGGTGGTGGCTGGGGCCGCTCGGGGCGGCGGGGTTGATCGTGCTGGTGCCGGTGTTCGTCGTGCCGCTCAAGGAGTGGACGGCCCGGCACGGCACAGCGGCCGTGCCGCCCGGCGCCGGGTACTACCCCTCCGGGCACGCGGCCACCGCCGCCGTCGCCTACGGTGCCGCGGCGCTCGTGCTCCTGCCCTGGCTGCGCACCGCCATCGCCCGCCGCCTCCTCGTCACCGTCTGCGTCGCTCTCGTGCTCGGTGTGTCGTACGGGCTCGTGCGGCGCGGCTACCACTGGCCCCTGGATGTCGTGGCCAGTTGGTGCCTGGCTTCCGTGCTGCTCTCCGCACTGTGGCTGCTGATCGGCGTCGCCGCGACCACTGACGCCGCCCCCTAGTACTGGTGTCCCATCCGCGTGTTCGGGTCGGCTCCCCGTGTCAGCCCTTCTCCTCGAGGGCCAGGGCCGCGGCCGCCTCGTGCATCGACAGTTCCAGCAGTGCCGGGTCGGTGAGGGTGCCCGAGCCGTCCGGGGTGACCAGCCAGCGCACCCTGCCGGTGCTCCGCCCCGGATACGGCACGACGATCCAGGTGCCGAGCCCCGCGGTGCGGACACCGGTGCCGAGCCAGCGGGCCGCGGTGCCCGGCGGCACGAAGAAGCCCGTGCGCTCGTCCCCGAAATCGGCCAGCACCGGCCCTGGCCGGCCGAGGAAACGGGTCAGGACGTCGAGCGTCGGACCGCCGAGCACCCCGGGCAGGATCAGGACGTCCCAGGCCTTGCCCGCGGGCAGCAGGGCGATCCCCCGGGGATTACGTTCCCACTCCCAGCGGCAGGCCTCGGGGTCCGGCGCGACCGATGCCAGCCAGGCGACCTCCGTCTTCGCCCCAGTCATGAGAAGACCTCCCTCATCGTTCGTGGACGCGGGCCGCGCCACAAGGGAGAGGGAGGTGTCCCATCAGCCATTACGCGGATTGTGACCGCTCGTTGGAGTGAACCGGCTCACAGCTCAGCGGCCGCGTCCGAAGTAGCCGTCGAAGGTGTTCTGGAACTGCCAGTTCCCGAACCGGTCCCAGTTGACCGACCACGTCATCAGGCCGCGCAGGGCCGGCCAGGTGCCGTGGGTGGTGGAGGAACCGCAGTTCGCCTTCTTGGTCAGGCAGTCCAGGGCCTTGGTGACCTCGGACGGGGAGACGTATCCGTTGCCCGCGTTCGTGGAGGCCGGCATGCCGATCGCGACCTGGTCGGGGCGCAGGGATGGGAAGACGTTCGTCGCGTCCCCGGCCACCGGGAATCCCGTGAGGAGCATGTCGGTCATGGCGATGTGGAAGTCCGCGCCGCCCATGGAGTGGTACTGGTTGTCCAGGCCCATGATCGGGCCCGAGTTGTAGTCCTGGACGTGGAGCAGGGTCAGGTCGTCGCGGAGGGCGTGGATCACCGGGAGGTAGGCGCCGCAGCGCGGGTCCTGGCCGCCCCACTTGCCCGTGCCGTAGTACTGGTAGCCCATCTGCACGAAGAAGGTCTCCGGGGCCATGGTCAGGACGAACTTGGCGCCGTACTTCGCCTTCAGGGTCTTCAGGGCCGAGATCAGGTTGACCACTACGGGCGTGGTCGGGTTCCGGAAGTCCGTGTCGTTCGCGTTGAGGGACAGGGAGTGGCCCTCGAAGTCGATGTCGAGGCCGTCGAGGCCGTATTCGTCGATGATCCGCGAAACGGACGAGACGAACATGTCCCTGGCCGCCGTCGTGGTCAGCTGCACCTGGCCGTTCTGGCCGCCGATGGAGATCAGGACTTTCTTGCCGGCCGCCTGCTTGGCCTTGATGGCCGCCTTGAACTCGGCGTCGCTCTCGACGTTCGGGCACTCGGTGACCGGGCAGCGGTTGAAGCGGATGTCGCCCGAAGTGACCGACGTCGGCTCGCCGAAGGCCAGGTCGATGACGTCCCAGCTGCCGGGGACGTCGGCCATGCGGGTGTAACCGGAGCCGTTGGCGAAGCTCGCGTGCAGGTAGCCGACCAGGGCGTGCGGCGGGAGGTCCGTGGTGCCGCCGCCCGGGCCGCCCGAGTCCGCGGCCGTCTTCGCCGTCACCGTCGCCGACTTCGCCGACTCGCCCGCGGCGTTCACCGCCGCGACCTGGAAGCCGTACGCGGTGGAGGGCGACAGACCGGTGATCGTGGCGGAGGCGCCGGTCACCGTCTGGGCCTTCGTGCCGTCGCGGTAGACCGTGTAGCTCGTGGCCTCGGCCACCGCGGACCAGGACAGGGCCACGCTGGTCGAGGTGACGGTGCCGGTCCTCAGACCCGTGGGAGCGGCGGGCGGCTGCTGGCCGATGTTGCCGCCCGGGCCGACGAGCGAGAGGTCGTCGGCGTTGTAGGCGCCCGTGCCGTACCAGCCGTGGGTGTAGACCGTGACCTTGGTGGTCTGCGCGCCGGTGCGGAAGGTGGTGGTGAGCTGCTGCCAGTCGGGGGCGGACTGGGTCCAGGTGGAGACGTCGGTGGTGCCGGTGCCGCTCGCGCCCAGGTAGACGTAGGAGCCGCGGACGTAACCGCTCAGCGTGTACTGGGAGTTCGGCTGGACCGACACCGACTGGGTGCACTGGGCGTTGTCACTGCCGGCCGGGGTCGCCTGCAACGCCGAACTGCCGCTGCGGACCGGGGACTTCACTGTCGTACCGGACCCCGAGCAGGTCCAGCCGTCGAGGCCCGCCTCGAAGCCGCCGTTGCGCAGGATGTCCGCGTCGGCCGCTCGCGCGGTCGTCGTGAGCGCGGTGACGCCGGGCAGGGCGAGGAACGTGGCCGTCAGCACGGCGAGCAGCCGGCGCCTGGCCCGGCCGGCCGGTCTGGCTGATGGCTGTATGTCGCGATCCACAACTGCCTCCGGTCATGGGGGGATTGGGGAGGGTGGAGCGCGCCCAATTTGGTCCAGACCAATTCGGTTGTCAAGACCTGTGGCATCAGCGACATGTCCAGGGCCCTGGCCGCTGCCGTCTTCGCGTGGGCATGCGAAGACCTCCCTGCCCCGTGGACGCGCGGGGGCGCGTCGTGAGGGAGGGAGGTCTCCTCTCAGGTGTCAGCTGTCGAAGCCCAGGCCCAGGCGGTCCATCGTCCGCAGCCACAGGTTGCGCCGGCCGCCGTGTTCGTCGGCGCGGGCCAGTGACCACTTGGTGAGCGCGATGCCCGTCCAGGCGAACGGCTCCGGCGGGAAGGGCAGCGGCTTCTTGCGGACCATCTCCAGCTCGGTGCGCTCGGTGCGCCGACCGGCCAGCAGGTCGAGCATCACCTCGGCGCCGAAGCGGGTCGCGCCCACGCCGAGGCCGGTGTAGCCGGCCGCGTAGGCGACCTTCCCCTGGTGGGCGGTGCCGAAGAAGGCCGAGAAGCGCGAGCAGGTGTCGATCGCCCCGCCCCAGGCGTGGGTGAAGCGGACGCCCTCCAACTGCGGGAAGCAGGTGAAGAAGTGCCCGGCCAGCTTGGCGTAGGTCTCGGGGCGGTCGTCGTACTCCGCGCGCACCCGGCCGCCGTACGGGTAGATCGCGTCGTAACCGCCCCACAGGACGCGGTTGTCGGCCGACAGCCGGAAGTAGTGGAACTGGTTCGCCGAGTCCCCGAGGCCCTGCCGGTTCTTCCAGCCGATCGACGCCATCTGCTCGGCGCTGAGCGGCTCGGTCATCAGGGCGTAGTCGTAGACCGGGACGGTGTACGAGCGCACCCGCTTGACCAGGTTGGGGAAGACGTTGGTGCCGAGCGCGACCCGGCGGGCCCTGATCCGGCCGTAGGGCGTGCGTACGGACATTCCGGCGCCGTACGGCCTCAGGCTCAGGGCGGGCGTGCGCTCGTAGACGCGCACGCCGAGGCGCACGCACGCCTGCTTCAGGCCCCAGGCGAGTTTGGCCGGGTGGACCATGGCGACGCCCCGGCGGTCCCACAGGCCGGCCTCGAAGGTCGGTGAGGCGACCTGCTCGCGCACCGCGTCCCGGTCGAGGAACTCGAAGCCCTCGGCCAGGCCCTGCTCCTGCATCTCCGCGTACCAGTCCTTCAGTTCCCGGGCCTGGTACGGCTCGGTGGCGACGTCGAGTTCGCCGGTGCGCTCGAACTCGCAGTCGATGGAGTGGCGGGCGACCGTCTCCTCGATGGCGTCGAGGTTGCGGGCGCCCAGCTCCTCCAGCTTGTGGATCTCCTCCGGCCAGCGGGTGAGACCGTTGGGCAGGCCGTGCGTGAGGGAGGCGGCGCAGAAGCCGCCGTTGCGGCCGGAGGCGGCCCAGCCCACCTCGCGGCCCTCCACCAGCACCACGTCCGTGGCGGGGTCGCGCTCCTTGGCGATCAGCGCGGTCCACAGTCCGCTGTAACCACCTCCGACCACCAGCAGGTCGCAGGTCTCGGCTCCGGTCAGCGCCGGCTCCGGGCGGGGCCTGCCGGGGTCGTCCAGCCAGTACGGGACCGGCTGGGCCTCGGAGAGGGATGTGGTCCAGTCGTGCTCACGGCTCATGGCGCCAGGGGCCATGATTTCAACTCCCTACAGAGTCAATTTCGTTGTTTCGGTGAGGCGGGTGTTACGCCTTCTGCCTGGTACGGCGACGGCCGATGGCCATGGAGCCCAGGACGAGCAGTACGGCGATGACGAACATGGCCGTGCCGATGACGTTGATCTGGACGGGTGTGCCGCGCTGTGCCGAGCCCCAGACGAACATCGGGAAGGTCACGGTCGAGCCCGCGTTGAAGTTCGTGATGATGAAGTCGTCGAACGACAGCGCGAAGGCGAGCATCGCGCCCGCGGCGATTCCGGGGGCCGCGATCGGCAGGGTGACCCGGACGAAGGTCTGCACCGGTCCGGCGTACAGGTCCTGCGCCGCCTGCTCCAGCCTCGGGTCCATCGACATCACGCGCGCCTTGACGGCGACGACGACGAAGCTGAGGCAGAACATGATGTGCGCGATCAGGACGGTCCAGAAGCCGAGCTGCGCACCCATGTTGAGGAACAGGGTGAGCAGCGAGGCCGCCATGACCACCTCGGGCATCGCCATCGGCAGGAAGATCAGCGAGCTCACGGTGCCCCGCGCGCGGAAGCGGTAGCGGACCAGCGCGAAGGCGATCATCGTGCCGAGGGCGGTGGCGCCGATCGTGGCCCAGACTGCGATCTGGAGGCTGATCGACAGCGATCCGCACATGTCGGCGACACCGCACGGGTCCTTCCAGGCGTCCATGGAGAACGCCTGCCACTGGTAGTTGAAGCGGCCCTTCGGCTTGTTGAAGGAGAAGACCGTGACGACGATGTTCGGCAGGAGCAGGTATCCGAGCGTCAGCAGTCCGGCGATGACGACGAAGTGGCGCTTGAGCCAGTTGACGAAGGCCATTTAAACCAGATCCTCCGTGCCGGACTTGCGGATGTAGATGGTGATCATGGCGAGGATCGCGGCCATGAGGATGAAGGACAGGGCCGCCGCCGTCGGATAGTCCAGGATCCGCAGGAACTGCGTCTGGATGACGTTGCCGACCATGCGGGTGTCGGTCGAGCCGAGCAGGTCCGCGTTGACGTAGTCGCCGGCCGCCGGGATGAAGGTCAGCAGCGTGCCGGAGACCACGCCCGGCATCGACAGCGGGAAGGTGACCTTGCGGAAGGTGGTGAACGGCTTGGCGTACAGGTCGCCCGCCGCCTCGTGCAGCCGCGAGTCGATGCGCTCCAGCGAGGTGTACAGCGGCAGGATCATGAACGGCAGGAAGTTGTACGTCAGACCGCACACCACCGCCATCGGGGTGGCGAGCACCCGGTCGCCGGCGGTCCAGCCGAGCCAGTTGGTGACGTCCAGGACGTGCAGCGCGTTGAGGGCGCCCACGACCGGGCCGCCGTCGGCGAGGATCGTCTTCCAGGCCAGGGTCCGGATCAGGAAGCTGGTGAAGAACGGCGCGATCACCAGGATCATGATCAGGTTGCGCCAGCGGCCCGCGCGGAAGGCGATGAGGTACGCCAGCGGGTAGCCGAGCAACAGGCACAGGATCGTCGCGGAGGCCGCGTACAGGACCGAGCGCACGAACTGCGGCCAGTACTCGGACAGCGCGTCCCAGTAGGTCGCGAAGTGCCAGGTGACCTTGTATCCCTGCTCCAGGGAGCCCGTCTGCACGGACGTGGACGCCTGGTAGATCATCGGCAGCGCGAAGAAGACGACCAGCCAGAGGATGCCGGGCAGCAGCAGCCAGTACGGCGTGAAGCGGCCCCACCTGCGCGGCGGTCTCGTCTGCTGGGTGGTGGGCGGCGCGGGCGCCTCGGTGACGGCGGCCATCAGGCTGCGTCCTCCTCGACGCTCTCGACGCCCGCGGAGCCCGTTGTCCCGGCAAGCAGGGACTGCGCCGCGTCCAAGCCGAAGGTGTGGGCCGGGTTCCAGTGCAGAACCACCTCGGCGCCGGGCACCAGGCGGGCGTCGCGGTCGATGTTCTGCGCGTAGACCTCGAAGCCGGGGCAGACGGGGCTGTCGATCACGTACTGCGTGGAGACGCCGATGAAGCTCGACTCGGAGATCCGGCCGGTGATGCGGTTGCGGCCGTCGGGGATCTCGCCCGCGTCGTCGGCGTGGGTGAGGGAGATCTTCTCCGGGCGGACGCCGACGAGCACCTTGCCGCCGGTCGTCGCCGGGGCGGAACAGCGGGCCTGGGGCAGGGAGAGCTTGCCGCCGCCCGCCTTCAGGACGAGCTCCTCGCCGCTGCGGGAGTCGACCTCGGCCTCGATCAGGTTGGAGGTGCCGAGGAAGTTCGCGACGAACGTGGTCTGCGGGTTCTCGTAGAGGTCGGTGGGCGAGCCGAGCTGCTCCACCCGGCCGCCGTTCATCACGGCGACCGTGTCGGCCATGGTCATGGCCTCCTCCTGGTCGTGCGTGACGTGGATGAAGGTGATGCCGACCTCGGTCTGGATGCGCTTGAGCTCCAGCTGCATCTGCCGGCGCAGCTTCAGGTCCAGGGCGCCGAGCGGCTCGTCCAGCAGGAGCACCTTGGGGTGGTTGATCAGCGCGCGGGCGACCGCGACGCGCTGCTGCTGGCCGCCGGAGAGCTGGTGCGGCTTCTTGCGGGCCTGCTCGCCCAGCTGCACCAGGTCCAGCATCTCCTCGACCTGCTTCTTCACCGACTTGATGCCGCGCCGGCGCAGACCGAAGGCGACGTTCTCGAAGATGTCGAGGTGCGGGAAGAGGGCGTAGGACTGGAAGACTGTGTTCACCGGGCGTTTGTACGGCGGCAGGTGCGTCACGTCCTGGTCGCCGAGATGGACGGAGCCCTGCGTGGGCTCCTCCAGGCCGGCGATCATGCGCAGGGTGGTGGTCTTGCCGCAGCCGGAGGCGCCGAGCAGGGCGAAGAAGGACCCCTGCGGGACCGTCAGGTCCAGCGGGTGCACGGCGGTGAAGGCGCCGTAGCGCTTGCCGATCTGGGAGAGGCGGACGTCGCCGCTGTTGTCTTTCGTCATCATTGTCGTCACGCCCCTGTGAGCTTCGCGAACTTCGCTTCGTAGGCCGCCTCTTCCTTGTCGCTCAGGGCGCGGAAGGAGTGGGACCTGGCCACCATGTCCTTGGTAGGGATGATCAGCGGGTTCTCCGCCGCAGACTTGTCGATCTTGGCCAGCTCCGCTTGCGCGCCGTCGACGGGACTGATGAAGGCGGTGTAGGCACAGAGCTGCGCCGCGGTCAGGGGCCGGAAGTAGAAGTCGATCAACCGCTCGGCGTTCGCCTTGTGGCGGGCCCCGCGCGGAACGAGCAGGTTGTCGGTGGCCGTCGTGAATCCGGCTTCCGGCATGATGTAGTCGACGTTGGCGCTGTCCGCCTGGAGCTGGACGATGTCACCGCCCCAGGCGAGGCACACGGCGACGTCGCCCTTGGTCAGGTCGGACGTGTAGTCGTTGCCGGTGAAGCGGCGTATCTGCCCCTTGTCGACGGCTTTCTGCAGGCGGGCGATCGCCGCGTCGTAGTCGTCGTCGGTGAACTTCGCCGGGTCCTTGCCCATGTCGATGAGCATCATGCCCATGGTGTCGCGCATCTCCGACAGGAAGGCGACCCGGCCTTTGAGCTTGGGGTTGTCCAGCATGTCGGAGATCGACTTCACCTCGATGCCGTCGAGCGCCTTCTTGTTGTAGGCGATGACGTTCGAGACACCCTGCCACGGATAGGAGTAGGCGCGCCCCGGGTCCCAGTCCGGGCTGCGGAACTGCTCGGACAGGTTGGCGAAGGCGTGCGGCAGGTTCGCCGGGTCCAGCTTCTCCACCCAGCCCAGCCGGATCATCCGCGCGGCCAGCCAGTCGGTGAGGACGATGAGGTCCCGGCCGGTGTCCTGGCCGGCGGCGAGCTCCGGCTTGACCTTGCCGAAGAACTCGTTGTTGTCGTTGATGTCCTCGTTGTACTTGACCTTGATGCCGGTCTGCTGGGTGAACGTGTCGAGCGTGGGGTGCTTCTTTCCGCTGTCGTCGACATCGATGTACACGGGCCAGTTGGAGAAGTTCAGGATCTTCTCCTTGGCCGAGTGGTCCTCCGCGGAGGTACCACCCTGTGCCTGTCCGGCCGGGGGGATCCCGCAGGCGCTCAGCGCCCCGAGTCCCCCGACCGCGAGCGCGCCGCCCGCCGAGGCGCGCAGCATCGAGCGTCGGCTGAAGGAGGCCCTGCCGTTGCGGAAGCTGCGCCGCACGGCGGCCAGCTGGGCCGGGGTGAGGCGGTCGGGCTCGTACTGCTCCATGCGCGTGGTGCCCTTTCGGGAAGGCCTGGTTCAAGGCCTGGTCGTTGCTATCGGTCCCCGAAGATCGTGCGGTGCCAGTCCTTGCGGGCCACCGCAGTGTTGTCGAACATGACGTGCTTGATCTGCGTGTATTCCTCGAACGAGTACGAGGACATGTCCTTGCCGAAGCCGGACTGCTTATAACCGCCGTGCGGCATCTCGCTGATGATCGGAATGTGGTCGTTGACCCACACGCACCCCGCCTTGATCTCCCGCGTCGCGCGGTTGGCCCGGTAGACGTCCCGGCTCCACGCCGAGGCCGCCAGACCGTACGGAGTGTCGTTGGCCAGCCGAATCCCCTCATCATCACTGTCGAACGGCAGAACGACCAGCACCGGACCGAAGATCTCCGACTGGACGATCTCGCTGTCCTGCGCGGCGTCCGCGACGAGGGTGGGGCGATAGTACGCGCCGTTCTTCAGTTCGCCCTGGGGAGCCTCGCCACCGGTGACCACGCGCGCGTAGGCACGCGCCCGGTCGACGAAACCGGCGACGCGGTCGCGATGGACGTGCGAGATCAGCGGGCCGAGGTCGGTGCCGGGGGCGAACGGGTCGCCCAGCCGGACGGTCGCCATCAGGGCGGCCGTCCGCGCGACGAACTCCTCGTACAGGGGGCGCTGCACGTACGCGCGCGTGGCGGCCGTGCAGTCCTGCCCGGTGTTGATGAGCGCGCCCGCGACCGCGCCGTTGACGGCGGCCTCCAGATCGGCGTCGTCGAAGACCACGAAGGGCGCCTTGCCGCCGAGCTCCAGGTGCAGCCGCTTGACGCTCGCGGTGGCGATCTCGGCGACACGCTTGCCGACGGCGGTGGAGCCGGTGAAGGACGTCATGGCCACGTCGGGGTGGCCGATCAGGTGCTCGCCGGCCACCCTGCCGGTACCGGTGACGATGTTGATCACGCCGTCGGGGATGCCCGCGTCGGTGGCGGCCTGGGCGAACATCAGCGAGGTCAGCGGCGTCAGTTCGGCCGGCTTGAGCACGATGGTGTTGCCCGCGGCGACGGCCGGGAGGATCTTCCAGGCAGCCATCTGGAGGGGGTAGTTCCAGGGCGCGATGGAGCCGACGACCCCGATGGGCTCACGACGGACGTAGGACGTGTGGTCGCCGGAGAACTCGCCGGCCGACTGTCCCTGGAGATGCCGGGCGGCGCCCGCGAAGAAGGCCGCGTTGTCGATCGTGCCCGGCACGTCGAACTCGCGGGTCAGCTTCAGCGGCTTGCCGCACTGGAGGGACTCGGCGCGGGCGAAGTCCTCCGCCCGGTCGGCGAGCACGGCCGCGAAGCGGTGCAGCGCGTCCGAGCGGTCGCCCGGCGTGGCGCCCGCCCAGCCCAGGAACGCCTCGCGCGCGGCGGCCACCGCGGCGTCGACGTCCTCGGGGCCGGCCAGTTCGTACGTGTAGACCTCCTCGCCGGTGGCAGGGTCGACGACCGCGTGACTGCGGCCCGAAGTGCCCTTGGTCAGCCTTCCGGCGATGTACTGCGCTCCGTCAGCGAAACGGTCCTGCGCCGGGAATCGGTCCGGGGTGGCGGTGCCCGGGTTGTGCATGTCGCTCTCCTCCGCCGTTGCCCCTCGGTCACCGAGGGCGGGTGGCGTAGCTCCAGCTCGATTTGAGTGCCGATCCTGACAGAGCCCAGGGACTCCAACAAGTGATTCCGTTGTTGCCTTTTGGTTACGCAACGGAATCTGTCGACCAGGTGTCGAGTAGGAACGGAAAAGGCAGGACGGTGTGTCCGTGGTGCGTGCCACACTCGCGTGCATGGGGAACATCGACTCCTGGCAGGCTCTGACCAGGGAAGTCCGCGCGGGGACCCGAGTGCGCTACCTGCACTTCTGGGGGCATCGGCCGCACCCGGACGGCCGGATCGGCCCGAGCTGCCTGAGTCAGTGGTGGCCGTCGCCGTTCACGGTGGACGCGGTGCCGTACGCGACCGCGGAGCACTGGATGATGGCCGGCAAGGCGCGGCTGTTCGGGGACGCGGAGGCGGAGCGGCGGATACTGGCCGCGCGGCATCCGGCGGAGGCCAAGAAGGCGGGGCGGCTCGTGCGCGGCTTCGACGAGGACGTGTGGGAGCGGGAGCGGTTCCGGATCGTGGTGGAGGGCGGCGTCCACAAGTTCGCCGCCCACCCGGCGCTGCGGGAGTTCCTGCTGGCCACGGGCGACCGTGTGCTGGTGGAGGCCAGCCCGGTGGACCGCGTATGGGGCATCGGACTGGCCGCCGGCGACGAGGCGGCGGCCGATCCGGAGCGCTGGCGGGGGCCGAACCTGCTGGGCTTCGCGCTGATGGAGGCGCGCGAGCGGCTGCGGGCCGGTACGCGCGTGCGCTAGTGCTGTGACCGGCCCGCGCGGAGGGCAGGCCGATCAGGGTCAGAGGTCGGACAGGCCGGTCACGGCCGACCCGGGGTCGGGGTCAGCGTTCGGCCAGGACCGCCACGGCCGGCACGGGGGTGCGGCCAAGGCCCTCGTCGTAGGACGTCGAGGAACCCTCGACGGTGCCGGCGTAGGACAAGCCGACGATCAGCAGGGCGATCACGGCGAGGCCGAGGACGATGCCGATGATTCCCGTGATCAGGCCGGCCTGGGCCTGGCCGTGGTTGTTGGCCTCGCCGCGTTCGGCCTTCCGGCGGCCCTTGATGCCGAAGATGACGGCGAGGACGCCGAGCACCACCCCGAAGATGCCGTAGAAGCAGAACATGCTGCAGGACAGGATGCCGAGCACCATCGCGGCGGTGCCCATCCCGTTGTCCGGGGGCATCGGCATGCCGGGCCAGCCCTGGCTCGCTCCCGGATAGGCGGGGTAGCCGGGGTAGCCGTACCCGCCGGGTACGGGACCGGTGGGTATGCCCGGACCGGTGGGAGCGACGGGTGGCGGCGGCACGGCGGAGTCCGCGGTGGGAGCGCCGTAGCCGGGCGGCGGGAAACCGGCCCCCGGCATCGAGACCATCGTCTCCTGGTCGTGCACGGACGGCGGGGCGAAGCCGGGCGGCTGCTCGGGCCCGGGGGACTGCGCCGGGTCGGACGTGTTCTTCTCCAGAGAAGGCCTGCTGCCGGGCGGCGCCCACGGATCCTCGGCGCCCGCGCCCCCGCCGGCCTGCGTTCCGTCCGTCATCTCGTCGTCTCCCCCTCGATCGATCGCCCCGCCATGCTAAGGCCTCGTCGTCGCAGGCGGGCCGCCGGGCACCGGGCAGCACCGCCCCCGGTCGGGAACGCGGCCCGCGGCCGCCACGGCGAGGCGTGCGCCTACGATGACGGTGCTCACCGATCAGCCGATCACCCGCGCCGCGCCCGCAGGGCCCCCGGCGCCCTTCCCGGGGAGGGACCCGTTGACCGACCAGCACGCACCCCGTGACCCGCACGCACTGCTCGACCCGCACGCGCCGCGCGACCGGCACGCCTTCATCGCCGGACTGCCCAAGGCCGAACTGCACGTGCACCACGTCGGCTCCGCCTCCCCCCGGATCGTCTCCGAGCTGGCCGCCCGCCACCCCGACTCCAAGGTGCCCACCGACCCCGAGGCCCTGGCCGACTACTTCACCTTCACGGACTTCGCCCACTTCATCGAGGTGTACCTGTCCGTCGTGGACCTGATCCGCACCCCGGAGGACGTCCGGCTGCTGACCTACGAGGTGGCCCGCGACCTGGCCCGGCAGCAGGTGCGCTACGCGGAGCTCACCATCACGCCGTTCTCCTCCACCCGGCGGGGCATCGACGAGCGCGCCTTCATGGACGCGATCGAGGACGCCCGCAAGGCGGCCCAGGCCGAGTTCGGGACCGTACTGCGCTGGTGCTTCGACATCCCCGGTGAGGCCGGTCTCGAATCGGCCGAGGAGACCATCCGGCTCGCCACCGACGACCGGCTGCGCCCCGAGGGCCTGGTGTCGTTCGGGCTCGGCGGGCCGGAGATCGGCGTACCGCGGCCCCAGTTCAAGCCCTACTTCGACCGGGCCATCGCCGCCGGGCTGCGCTCCGTCCCGCACGCGGGCGAGACCACCGGGCCCGAGACGGTGTGGGACGCGCTGACCGAGCTGCGCGCCGAGCGCATCGGCCACGGCACCAGCTCCGCCCTGGACCCGAAGCTGCTCGCCCACCTCGCCGAGCACCGCATCCCGCTGGAGGTCTGCCCCACCTCCAACATCGCCACCCGGGCCGTGCGCACCATGGAGGAACACCCCATCAAGGAGTTCGTCCGCGCCGGGGTCCTCGTCACGGTCAACTCCGACGACCCGCCCATGTTCGGCACCGACCTCAACAACGAGTACGCCGTGGCCGGCCGGCTGCTCGACCTCGACGAGCGGGGCCTGGCCGAGCTGGCCAAGAACGCGGTGCACGCCTCCTTCCTGGACACGGCCGGCAAGGCGAGCATCGTGGAGGAGATCGACGCCTACACCGCGCGGTGGCTCGCGCCCTGAGCGGGACACGGCGGGACACAATGGGGCTCATGCAGACCGTGACCGCCGTGGCGCACCGCGGCGACCCCTACCGCTTCCGCGAGAACACCGTCGACTCGCTGCGCTCCGCGTTCGGTCAAGGCGCGGACGCGGTCGAGATCGACGTACGGCTGACCCGGGACGGTGTTCCGGTGCTGCTGCACGACGAGTCGCTGAAGCGGCTGTGGGCCCATGACCGGCCGCTGCACGCGCTGTCCGCGGCAGAGCTGCGCGACGTGACGGACGGCCGCGTGCCCACGCTGGAGGACGCGCTCGCCGCGACGGGCACCGGCCGGGTGATGATCGACCTGCCGGGCCCGGCCCGCCCGCGGGCGGTGCGGCGGATCGTCGACGTGGTCGACGCGTGCGGGGCGCGGGACCGCGTGTACTACTGCGCGGGCGCCGAGGCCATGCTCGCGGTGCGTGCCGCCGACCAGTCCGCCGAGATCGCGCTGACCTGGACGAGCCTGGCGCCCCCGCGGGCCGGGCTGCTGGACGCGGTGCGGCCCCGGTGGCTGAACTACCGGTTCACCCTGGTGGACCGGGACCTCGCCACCCGCGTCCACCGCGACGGCTACCTGCTGTCCGTCTGGACCCCCGACACCCGCCGCTCCCTGCGCCGCCTCCTCGACCTCGGCGCCGACTCCATCACGACCAACCGCGTCGACCTGCTGCACACCCTGCGCACCGCGCAGACAGGGGCACCGTAGGGCCTCTCCACTGGATCAAGTCCGGTGCCCGCTACGGCCACAGCACCGCGCTCGGCGCGACCCGCGACCTGAGCCGCACCCTCGTCCACTCGGTCAACTCCACGGACGCCAAGGGCGAGTCGATGAACCCGGTGGCCGAGCGCATCGCGCCGGCGGCACTCAGGTAGCGGGCCGCTCGCCCAGCAGGTGGCGGGCCGCCGCCTGCGATGCCAGGGCGGCCGCGCCCGCGAGGGCCAGGCCGAGGGCAAGGTCCCGGGGGCGTGTGGGGCGCAGGACACCGGCGCGGCGCAGGCGGGCGCGGGCCCAGAGGGTGAAGGGGACGACCACGACGGGCGAGGTCGCGGAGCCGGGGGTGTGACCGCGCACCACCGCGGCCTGGGCCAGGTGGACCAGGCCGTGCAGTCCGAAGGCGTTCAGCGTGGTCTGGTACACGGCGGAACGCCCGCCGGTCGCCCGGCCCGCGGCGGACGCGGCGGCGACCAGCGTGCCCACCAGCCCCACGGCCACGGCGAATTCACGCGTGTCCACCGATCCGAACCGCCGCCACACCGCCTCCGGCACCTGAGGGAACCGCTCCCGCAGCACGGGTACATGGCGTCGCAACGACCGCTGCACGGTGGCCAACTCCTCCGCGTCGTGCAGGGCCCAGGCCACCAGCAGCCCGAACGTGACGGCGGGACCCACCTGTTGGTCGCTCGGCGAGTGCTTCACAGAGATGAGTCTGCTACAGGCCCACGATCGCGTTCCAGCGCTTGGCGAACTCCACGCGTTCCTCGGACGACATGTCGCGGGCGATGGCGAGGCGCTTGCGCATGGTGGCGTCGGGGAAGATCAGCGGGTTCTCGGCGAGTTCGGCGGTGTCCTGGTCCTTGGAGTCGGCGAGCACGGCCTGGGCCGCCGGGACGGGGCAGACGTAGTTGACCCAGGTGGCGAGCTCCGCGGCCACCTCGGGGTCGTAGTAGTAGTCGATCAGGCGCTCCGCGTTGGCCTTGTGGCCGGCCCGGTTGGGGATCATCCAGGAGTCCGACCAGAGCTCCGCGCCCTCCTCGGGCACGACGAAGCGGATGTCGGGGTTGTCCGCCTGGAGCTGGATCACGTCGCCCGAGTAGGCCTGGCAGGCCAGGACGTCCCCGCTGACCAGGTCCTTGGTGTAGTCGTTGCCGGTGAAGCGGCGGATGTGGCCCTTGCGGACCTGCCGCTCCACCTGGTCGCAGACCTTGTCGAAGTCGTGGGTCTTCCACTTGGTGATGTCCACGCCGTTGGCCTGCATCAACAGGGCGAACGCCTCGTCCAGGCCGGACAGCAGGGTGACCCGGCCCTTGAGGTCGCTCGCCCACAGGTCGGAGACCTGGCGTATCTCGCGGCCGAGCTTGCGGCGGTTGTAGGCGATGCCGGTGATGCCCGACTGGTACGGCATCGTGAACTTGCGTCCCGGGTCGAAGGCGGGGTCACGCAGCAGCGGGTCGAGGTACTCGGCCACCTGCGGCTGACGGGCGCGGTCCATCTCCTGCACCCAGCCCAGCCGGACGAACCGCGCGCACAACCAGTCACTGATCACGATGAGATCGCGGCCCGGATCCTGATGGTTCATCAGGGACGGGCTGATCTTGCCGAAGAACTCGTCGTTGTCGTTGATCTCCTCGACGTAGTCGACGGCGATGCCCGTCTGCTTCTCGAAGGCCTCCAGGGTGGGCCGCTTGTTCGGGTTCTTGTCGTCGGTGTCGATGTAGAGCGGCCAGTTCGCCCAGGTCAGCCGGTGATCGGTGGCGGAGAGGTCCGGGATGGCGCGGTCACCGGGCTGGACGTAGGCGGCGGGCACCCCGCAGCCGGCGAGCGCACCGAGCGCGGCCGTGCCGCCCAGGGCGCGCAGCAGGGAGCGGCGGGAGAGCGGGGGCGTCTTCGGAGTCTTGGGCACCGGCCCAGGATGCCGCTCGTGACCGCGGCCGGACAATCGACGCAGCGTCGAGCACGCCGGGAGGGAGCCGACACCTTGTCGATCACGGCCCGGCCCCGGACACACCGCGTCGACCACCGCCCGGCCCGCACACACCACGTCGACCCCGCCCGGCCGTTCGGACACACCGCGTCGCCCCCTGCCCGGCCCCGGACACAGCGCGGCCCCGGACGGTCCGTCCTCCGTCCGGGGCCGCGAGCGGGCGAGCCACGCGATCAGCGCGTCACGTGGTCAGTGACGCGTGGTCGGCGTCACGCGTCGAGCGACGTCATGACGTGCTTGATCCGCGTGTAGTCCTCGAAGCCGTACGCCGACAGGTCCTTGCCGTAGCCGGACTTCTTGAAGCCGCCGTGCGGCATCTCGGCGACCAGCGGGATGTGGGTGTTGATCCACACGCAGCCGAAGTCGAGCTTCTTGGACATCCGCATGGCGCGGGAGTGGTCCTTGGTCCACACCGAGGAGGCCAGCGCGTACTCGACGCCGTTGGCCCACTCCACGGCCTGGTCCTCGTCCGAGAAGGACTGCACGGTGATGACCGGGCCGAAGACCTCCCTCTGGATGATCTCGTCGTCCTGCTTCAGGCCCGAGACGACGGTCGGGGCGTAGAAGTAGCCCTTGTCGCCGACCTGGTGACCGCCGGCCTCGACCTTGGCGTGGGCGGGCAGCCGCTCGATGAAGCCGGCCACCTGCTTGAGCTGGTTGGGGTTGTTCAGCGGACCGAACAGGACGTCCTCGTCGTCCGGCTGCCCGGTCTTGGTCTCGGCCGCGGCCTTGGCGAGCGCGGAGACGAACGCGTCGTGGATGGACTCGTGGACCAGGACGCGGGTGGCGGCCGTGCAGTCCTGGCCGGCGTTGAAGAAGCCGGCGACCGAGATGTCCTCGACGGCCTTGTCGATGTCGGTGTCCTCGAAGACCACGACCGGGGCCTTGCCGCCCAGCTCCAGGTGGACCCGCTTGAGGTCCTTGGAGGCCGACTCGGCGACCGACATGCCGGCGCGCACGGAACCGGTGATGGAGGCCATCGCCGGGGTCGGGTGCTCCACCATCAGACGGCCGGTGTCGCGGTCGCCGCAGATGACGTTGAAGACGCCCTTGGGCAGGATCGAGCCGATGATGTCGGCGATCAGGACCGTGGAGGCGGGGGTGGTGTCCGACGGCTTCAGGACGACCGTGTTGCCCGCGGCGAGCGCCGGGGCGAACTTCCACACGGCCATCATCATCGGGTAGTTCCACGGCGCGACCTGCGCGCAGACGCCGATCGGCTCGCGGCGGATGATCGAGGTCAGCCCGTCCATGTACTCGCCGGCCGAGCGGCCCTCGAGCATCCGGGCCGCACCCGCGAAGAAGCGGATCTGGTCGACCATCGGCGGGATCTCCTCGGAGCGGGTCAGCCCGATCGGCTTGCCCGTGTTCTCCACCTCGGCCGCGATCAGGTCCTCGGCGCGCTCCTCGAAGGCGTCCGCGATCTTCAGCAGGGCCTTCTGGCGCTCCGCCGGGGTGGTGTCGCGCCAGCCCGGGAAGGCCGCGGCCGCGGCCGCCATGGCGGCGTCCACGTCCGCCTGCCCGGAAAGCGGCGCGGTCGCGTACGCCTCGCCCGTCACGGGGTTGACCACCTCGGTGGTCCGTCCGTCGGCGGCGTCCCGGAACTCACCGTCGATGTAGTTGCGCAGACGACGCAGCTCGGTGCTCACTGCCGGCCCTCCTGATCCTGTTCAAGATGTCCCATCGCTGAGTCACCCACCCTAGTCCGGGGAGCCACGTTTTCAACACCCCTGCCGCCGCGAGTTCTGCGAAATCCGCACGTCTCGGTCTCGCAAACAACGAATTTCATTGCATCGGCCTTGCGGAACTGTCGATACGTCGTGCACAGTGAGGTCGTGCCCAGTCGAAGCGCAGAGCAGAGGGACTCCCGCGAGTCCAGGAACGGGAGCAGCCCGCACCTGGACGCCGTCTCCCTCGCCATCATCGAGCAGTTGCAGGAGGACGGCCGCCGTCCGTACGCCGCCATCGGCAAGGCCGTCGGCCTGTCCGAGGCGGCCGTGCGCCAGCGCGTCCAGAAGCTGCTCGACCAGGGCGTGATGCAGATCGTCGCCGTCACCGACCCGCTCACCGTGGGCTTCCGCCGGCAGGCGATGGTCGGGATCAACGTCGAGGGCGACACGGAGTCCGTGGCAGACGCGCTGACCGGCATGTCGGAAGTCGAGTACGTGGTGATGACCGCGGGCTCGTTCGACATCCTCGCCGAGATCGTCTGCGAGGACGACGACCAGCTGCTGGACGTCATCAACAAACGCATCCGGGCACTGCCCGGCGTGCGCTCCACCGAGAGCTTCGTCTACCTCAAGCTCAAGAAGCAGACCTACATGTGGGGAACCCGATAACCGTGAGCAAGGACCTCAGCCGTACCGCGTACGATCACCTGTGGATGCACTTCACCCGCATGTCCTCGTACGAGAACGCCCCCGTGCCGACGATCGTGCGCGGCGAGGGCACCTACATCTACGACGACAAGGGCAGGCGCTACCTCGACGGTCTCGCGGGTCTGTTCGTGGTCCAGGCCGGTCACGGCCGCACGGAGCTGGCCGAGACCGCGTTCAAGCAGGCGCAGGAGCTGGCGTTCTTCCCCGTCTGGTCCTACGCCCACCCCAAGGCCGTCGAGCTGGCCGAGCGCCTGGCGGACTACGCGCCGGGCGACCTGAACAAGGTCTTCTTCACCACCGGCGGCGGTGAGGCCGTCGAGACCGCCTGGAAGCTCGCCAAGCAGTACTTCAAGCTGACCGGCAAGCCCACCAAGCACAAGGTCATATCCCGTGCGGTCGCCTACCACGGCACCCCGCAGGGCGCCCTGTCCATCACCGGCCTGCCGGGCCTGAAGGCGCCGTTCGAGCCGCTGGTGCCGGGCGCGCACAAGGTCCCGAACACCAACATCTACCGCGCCCCGATCTTCGGCGACGACCCGGAGGCCTTCGGCCGCTGGGCCGCCGACCAGATCGAGCAGCAGATCCTCTTCGAGGGCCCGGACACGGTCGCCGCGGTCTTCCTGGAGCCGGTGCAGAACGCCGGCGGCTGCTTCCCGCCGCCGCCCGGATACTTCCAGCGGGTGCGCGAGATCTGCGACCAGTACGACGTGCTGCTCGTCTCCGACGAGGTCATCTGCGCCTTCGGCCGCCTGGGCACCATGTTCGCCTGTGACAAGTTCGGCTACGTGCCGGACATGATCACCTGCGCCAAGGGCATGACCTCGGGCTACTCCCCGATCGGCGCGTGCATCATCTCCGACCGCCTGGCCGAGCCGTTCTACAAGGGCGACAACACCTTCCTGCACGGCTACACCTTCGGCGGCCACCCGGTCTCGGCCGCGGTGGGCCTGGCCAACCTCGACCTGTTCGAGCGCGAGAACCTCACCCAGCACGTGCTGGACAACGAGGGCGCCTTCCTCTCCACCCTGGAGAAGCTGCACGACCTGCCGATCGTCGGCGACGTCCGCGGCAACGGCTTCTTCTACGGCATCGAGCTGGTGAAGGACAAGAACACCAAGGAGTCCTTCAACGACGAGGAGACCGAGCGCGTCCTGTACGGCTTCCTGTCCAAGGCGCTGTACGACAACGGCCTGTACTGCCGTGCCGACGACCGCGGCGACCCGGTCGTCCAGCTCGCCCCGCCGCTGATCTCCAACCAGGAGACCTTCGACGAGATCGAGCAGATCCTGCGCGCGACCCTGTCGGAGGCGTGGACCAAGCTGTGACCGCGGCGGCCCGACCGCCGCGCGAAAGGCGCACACCTGCGATCAGCTGATCAACACCGGCCCCGGTGCCGTCCGTTCGAGTGGGAAACGGCGGCCCGGGGCCGTGTGCTGTCCGGGCTCTCCCCAGGGGCTGCCTAGCGTGCCCTTGACGCGTCACTCTGCGTCGGACCGGCTCCGTGACCCGAGGTCTTCACACTCGTTCGCCCGTACGGGGGACGCACGGCACGGCATTCCCGATGAGAACCGAGGTGTACGCCCATGGACGTCCCACCCGACAACGAGGTGCTCTGGGCGCGGGCCCTGCACTACACCCACGACGACGGTTCGCCCGCCCTCGGCGGCGTCTCCCTCGGTGTCGCGCAGGGTGAGATCCTCGCCGTGAGCGGGCCGAGCGGCAGCGGCAAGTCGACCCTGCTGCGGTGCCTGTCCGGCTTGACGCGGGTGCGGCGCGGCGAGGTCTGGTTCAACAGCGTCCCGGTGCACACCCTGGGCCCGCTGGCCCGTGAGCGGCTGCGCCGCGACCGCTTCGGCTGGGTCGACCCCGCGCCCGTGCTCGTACCGGAGCTGAACGTCTGGGAGAACACGGCCCTGCCCCTGATGCTGCGCGGCACGAGCCGGCGGCGGGCCAAGGTGGCCGCCCAGGAGTGGCTGGAGCGCCTCGACGTCGGCGACCTGGCCCGTATGCGCCCGCACCGGCTGCGCCAGGCCGAACGGCAGCGCGTCTGCATCGCCCGCGCGCTCGCCCCCTCCCCCACGGTGCTGTTCGCCGACGAGCCGACGGCCCCGCTGCACCGCGCCGACCGCGCCCACGTGCTGCGCACGCTCACCACCGCGGCCCGCTCGCACGGCATCACGGTCGTGCTCGCCACCCACGACCCGGAGACCGCGGCCTTCGCGGACCGGACGGTGGCGGTGCTCGACGGGCGGTGCGTGAAGACCGTGCACCTGCCCCCGGTCGGCGACACCGCGGAAGGCCGGGCCGCGTGCTCGCTCTCCGTCTGATCCGCGTCGCCCGCCCGGGCGTCCAGCTGCGCCGCCTGACGGTCGCGGCGGCGTCGGCGGGCACGGGCTTCCTGCTGCTGTCCAGCCTCGGCTACGCGCTCGGCCACCCGGAGCACTCGGCCGCCGCGGCGCTGCGGCTGTCCTGGTGCGTGCTGCCCCTGGCAGCGACGGTGTACCTCGCGATCGCGGTGGCCCGCACCGACCCGGGGACCCGTCCCCGGCCGGGCCTGTCGGCGCTCGGCCTCGGCCCGGGCCGTCTGATGGCCGTCGCGGCGGCCACGACCGCCCTGGCCTGCGGGCTCGGCTCACTGCTCGCGCTGCTGGTCTTCATGTACCTGCGCGGCGACGTGACGGGACTGCCGTTCGACGGCGCGGCACCCGCCTTCCTGGCGGCGGGGGAGCCACTGCCGGTGCCGGCGGCGCTGACGCTGCTGGCCGTCGTCCCCGTCCTCGCCTCGGTGGCGGTCGCGCTGGTGCTGTGCCCCCGGGAGACGAGGCTCACGACGGCCCGGAACACCGGCCGGAGATACGGCCGCTTCGGGGCGTACCGGCGCACCGGCACGCGGGAGACGTTCGGGGCGTACGGCCGGTTCGGGGCACGCCTGGGCGACAGGTCCGCCGGGCGGCAGGACCGGTCGGCGACGCAGGGCCGCTCGGCGACGGCGTGCGCGGTCCGGCCCCAGGACACGGCCGACGGCACGGTACGGACCGGGGACGACCTGACCGGCGCCGATCTGAGCAAGGCCGCCCTGACCGGGGACAACCTGTCAGGCGCCCCCGAGGACGCCGGTCACGAACCCGCGCCCGACGACCCCGACCCCCAACGGCCCCCGGCCCCTCGGCAGCCGCCCACCGGACTCCCCTGGGGCATCGCCGTACTCGCCGCAGGCCTGACCGTGGAGGCGTACGCCGGACGGTCCACCACCCCCGGCGCCGCCTCCGGCCCGGCCCTCCCCGGCGGCCTGGCGTCCGGCTCCGCCCCGGTCCTCATCGGCTGGCTGATGACCGCCGTCGGCCTCGCCCTGGCCGGCCCCGGGCTCACCCACCTGTGCGGCCGTGTGCTCCAGTCCGCGCGCCCAGGCGCCCTGCGGCTCCTGGCCGGGCGCGTCCTGATGGAGGAGGCGGGCCGCGTCGGCCGCCCGCTGGGCGTGGTCTGCGCGGTGGCGTCGGGGACGTACGCCATGATCGCGGCCTACGACAGCACCGCCCGAACGCTCGGCCCGCTGACGACGCTGGGCACGCTGCTGGTCGCCGGCTGCGCCGTGACCACCCTGCTGATCGCCGCCGTCGAGGCGAGGCAGTCCCGTGCCGATGCCGTCGCCGCGCTGCTGCGGCTCGGCGCACCGGCCGCGGTCCTCCGCTCCGCCGCCCTCCTGCGCTGCGGAGCCCTGCTGGCCCTGTTCATCCCGCTGACCCTGATGGTCGCCGATCTCGCCGCCCTGCCGCTGGTCCCCTGAGCCACCGATCCGCCGACCCTGAGAAGACGCGCGGTAGAAATCCCGGGGCCGCCGATGAGTTTCGTGCGGCCCCCGGGTCTACCCCTGCGAACGGCAACGAACCTCGATGGGAGAGACCCCGCCATGTACCAGCAGATGATCTTCGTGAACCTGGCGACGAACGACGTGGCCGCGTCCAGGAAGTTCTTCACCGAGCTCGGCTACACCATCAACCCCCAGTTCTCCACCGACGAATGCGCCTGTGTCGTCATCAGCGACACGATCATCGCGATGCTGCTCAGCAAGCAGCACTACGCCAACTTCACCAAGAAGGAGATCGCGGACTCGACGAAGTCCAGCGAGGTGCTGATCTGCCTGAGCGCGGAGAGCCGCGAGAAGGTCGACGAACTGGTGCAGAAGGCGGTCGCGGCCGGCGGCACCGCGACCGGCGAGGCCCAGGACCAGGGCTTCATGTACGGCCGCTCCTTCGACGACCTCGACGGCCACACCTGGGAGGTCATGTGGATGGACCCGGCCGCGGTGCAGGGCTGAGCCCACGGGGGGTTGAGGCGGAGCGGTCTGGGCGGGTGCGTCGGCACCCGCCCAGACTCATGCCCGGACTCACGCCAACACGTTGAAACATTTGCGTAGTTAATAATGAGGTAAAGTCAACGCCGGTGAGGGGCTCACGGATTGACACTCCCGACGGAGCGCTTATAAATCTGAGCCTCCTGGGGTTGCTGGGAGCTCAACTTCGTCGTTGCCTCAACCCCCCTCAAACCCCCCGCAATTGGGCATCCCGTGAAGGGCAAAGTGGCCATCTTGTCCATATCCCGTCGTACCGCACGTACCGTGCGCATCCTCGGTGTCGCCTCCGCGTCCGCCGCTCTCGCTCTCGGCGCCGCGGGCAACGCGCTCGCCTGCAACATCAAGGAGTTCTCCGCCGAAGCCAAGTGCGACGGCGAGAAGGGCGTCATCGTCGTCACCGA
The DNA here is from genome assembly GCF_042896885.1 of Streptomyces sp. NPDC001231. Classification (NCBI taxonomy): domain Bacteria; kingdom Bacillati; phylum Actinomycetota; class Actinomycetes; order Kitasatosporales; family Streptomycetaceae; genus Streptomyces; species Streptomyces sp. NPDC001231. The sequence goes on along the minus strand of NZ_JBIAXS010000006.1, from coordinate 213,008 downwards.
CAAGGACCCCTCCCGCACCGAGGCCGTCGTCTCCGTGTTCCTCCAGAACAACGGCGCCGACGCCCGCGAGGTCGGTGAGCTCACGGTGAAGGGTTCCCGTGAGGGCACCACGATCACCTTCGCCGAGGACTGGCAGCCGAACGCCACCTACCGCGTCCACGTCAAGGCCGGCAAGGACGGAAAGCTGGTCAACGAGGACATCAAGCCGAACCTGACCACTCCGTCCACGGCCTGCAAGACGGAGACCCCGAGCACTCCCGCCACGCCGTCGGCGCCGGAGACGCCGGCCCCCTCGGCGACGGAGTCGGAGACGCCGTCCGAGTCGCCGTCGGAGTCGGAGACCGTGGCCCCGACCGCGTCCGCCTCGGAGAGCACCACCGCTCCCGCCGGCACCGAGAACAACGCTCCGTCGCCCGCGGTCGGTGACTCCAACCTCGCCGAGACCGGTGCCGACTCCAACACCGGCATGATCGCCGGCATCGCGGCCGCCCTGGTCGTCGTCGGCGGTGGCGCGGTCTTCTTCGGCATGCGCCGCCGTGGAGCGAACAGCAACCGCTGACGCCCCACCAGCGCACCACTGTGGCCCGCTCCCGAACTCGGGGGCGGGCCACGGTCGTTCACCCGGAGGTCGCCCGCGCCAGCCAGAACTCCAGCAGCTCCCGCTCGCCGAGCACCTCCAGCTCGGGGCTGTCCAGGGGCAGCCGGCTGTAGAACGCGAGCAGCACGGAGGTGAGCGGCCCGCGCAGGGCGACGGTCGCCTTCTCGTGGCCGCGGCGCCAGGTGACGCCCTCCTCGGCCAGCTCGATGACCCACTCGGCGTTCAGCCCGGGGTCGCCGTCGGTGGCGTGCAGATGGATGCTGCGGCCCGGACCGCGCAGCTCCTGGGCATCCGGGGTCGCCTTCTTCCGCTGGATGAACTCCACGATCTGGAGCCACTCGTCGACGGCGTCGGCGGCCACGTCAGCGGCGACCTCGTAGGGTCGGCCCGCGGCGAGCGCGGCGTCGGCCCGGTGGATCGTGATCTCGTGGGTCATACGACGGGCCCAGAAGCCGGTGTCGAGGATCCCGGCCCAGGTCCACACCTTCGTGTCCGGTCCGGCCTCGCGGAGGGTGTCGACGACCATCCGGCCGGTCTCCGCCAGCCAGGCGTCCAGCGCGGCCGGGTCGCCCTGCTCCTTCGGCCCCTTGGCGAGCGGGACCGCGTCGTCCGGGACGTTCTCCAGCGCGCGGGTCCGGACCAGCGCCTCCACCCAGCGCAGGGCCCCGCCCATGTGCCGGACGAGTTCCTCCAGCGTCCAGTCCGGACAGGTGGGCACGGTGCCGGACAGATCGGCGCCGGAGGCGAGCAGGGAGCGCAACTCGTCGACTTGGTAAGCGATTTCGTCACAGTAACGGTCGTAGGAAAGCAGCGTCATGCCCGCACACTAGGTGCCCTGTGGTCGATCAAGCACCACGATTTCGGTCGTGTCGAACTCCACGGCCACCTCGTCCCCGACCTCCGGTGCCGCGCGCAGGGCGCAGGCCGCTTCCAGGCGGGGGGCGTTGTCGGGCTGGAGATGGACGGTGACGTGGGTGCCCTTGAAGGTGCGGGCGGTCACCGTGCAGGGCAGTCCCTCGGCGGTGGGGACGAGACGGACTCCGGCGGGCCGCACGAGGAGGGTGCGAGTGCCCTGGGCCGAGCCGACGGGGACCGGCACCTTGCCCCACGGGGTGACCGCGACCTCGCCGTCCACGTTCGCCTCCACCACGTTCTCGAAGCCGAGGAAACGGGCCACGAAGGCGTCCGACGGCCGCTGCCACACCTCAAGTGGCGTGCCCCACTGGGCGATCCGCCCGTCCCGCATCACCACGACCCGGTCGGCGAGGGCGAAGGCCTCGCCCTGATCGTGTGTGACGGCGAGCACGGTGGTGCCCAACCGCCCGAAAAGCGCCCGCAGTTCGACGACGAGACGCTCCCGCAGCGAGCGGTCTAGCTGGCCCAGGGGCTCGTCCAGCATCAGCAGTCGCGGCCGGGGGGCGAGCGCACGGGCGAGGGCCACCCGCTGCTGCTCCCCGCCGGAGAGCGCGGCCACGGCCCGGCGCCCGGCGCCCGGCAGCCCGACCAGCTCCAGCAACTCCCCCACACGGGCGTCCCGTTCACTCTTCGCCGCGCCGTGCATACGCAGCCCGAAGCCGACGTTTCCAGCCACGTCCCGCTGCGGGAACAGCTGGTGGTCCTGGAACATCAGCCCGACCTCGCGCCGGTGCACCGGTACCCGCCCCTGGTCCCGCCCGTCCAGCAGCACCCGCCCGGAGTCCAGTGGCTGAAGCCCGGCCACGGCGCGCAGCAGCGTCGACTTGCCGCTGCCGCTGGGGCCGAGCACGCACACGATCTCGTGCTCGGCGACCGACAGGTCGACCGCGTCCAGCGCGGCCCGCCCGCCGAAGCGCACGGTCGCGGCCTCAAGGCTCAGCAGCATCTAGAACTCCCCGCTCCGGTCGGTGCGCAGCCGCTCCAGCACCAGCAGCGCCACCGCGCACACCACCATCAGAATCGTCGACAGGGCCATCGCCTGGCCGTAGTTGAGGTCGCCGGGCCGGCCGATCAGCCGCGCCACGGCGACCGGCAGCGTCGGGTTGTCGGGCCGCGCGATGAACACGGTCGCCCCGAACTCCCCCAGTGACACCGCGAAGGCGAACCCGGCGGCGATCAGCAGCGCCCGCCGTACCAGGGGCAGGTCGACCTCCCGCCACACCCGCCACGGCGAGGCCCCGAGCACGGCCGCCGCCTCCCGCAGCCGTACGTCCACCGCGCGCAGCACGGGCAGCATGGTCCGTACGACGAAGGGCACGCCGACCAGCGCCTGCGCGAGGGGGACCAGGATCCAGGACTGCCTGAGGTCCAGCGGCGGGCGGTCCAGGGCGATCAGGAAGCCGAAGCCGACGGTCACCGCGGAGACCCCGAGCGGCAGCATCAGCAGCGCGTCGAAGCCGCGTACGAGCCGGCCTGCGTCACGGCGGGTGAGGGCCGCGGCGGCGAGCGCGCCGATCACCACGGCGATGGCGGTCGCCGCGGCGGCATAGCTCAGGGAGGTGCCGACGGCCTCGATCGGCGCGACCAGGAAGGTGCCGCCGTCCGCGTTCGTCAGCGCCCGGTAGTAGCCGAACCGGGGCGCGGTGAGCGACCGCTGCACCAGCACGGCGAGCGGCAGCACGAGGAGGACGGCGACGGTGGCGAGGACCCCGGCCAGCAGCGTCCACTGCCCGGCGCCGCGCGGCCGGCGGGCGGTCAGCGAGGCGTCGACCAGCTTCAGCGCGGACTCCCGGCGCCGCACGGTCCAGGCGTGCACCGCGAGGATCGCGCCCACCGCGGCGAACTGGACGATCGTCAGGACCGCGGCGGTGGCCAGGTCGAAGATCTCGGACGTCTGCCGGTAGATCTCCACCTCGAGGGTCGAGAAGGTCGGGCCGCCGAGGATCTGCACCACACCGAAGGAGGTGAACGTGAACAGGAAGACCATGAGCGCGGCGGCGGCGACCGCGGGCGCCAGCGCGGGCAGGGTGACCTTGCGCCAGGCGGCGAGCGGCGAGGCGCCGAGCATCCGGGCCGCCTCCTCCTGGCGCGGGTCGAGCCCCGCCCACAGACCGCCCACGGTCCGTACGACGACGGCGTAGTTGAAGAAGACGTGGGCGAGCAGGATCGCCCAGACCGTGGTGTCCAGCCGTACGCCCCACAGTTCGTCGAGCAGGCCGCCGCGCCCGACCAGCGCGAGGAACGCGGTGCCGACCACGACCGTGGGCAGCACGAACGGCACGGTGACGACGGCCCGCAGGACCTGCCGGCCGGGGAAGTCGAGGCGCGCGAGGACATAGGCGCCGGGCAGGGCTACGAGCAGGGTGAGCACGGTGGAGGCGAGCGCCTGCCAGGTGGTGAACCACAGCACGTGCCGGATGTCGGACTGCCCGAGCACATCGGCGATCCGCCCCAACCGCCAGGCCCCGTCGGCCTCCAGACCGCGCCGGACGATCGCGGCCACGGGGTAGGCGAAGAACGCCGCGAAGAACGCGACGGGCACGGCCATGAGACCGAGCCGCGCCGCGTTCCCCGTCCGGCGGCCGCGTCCGCGGCCTACCTGAGGACGAGCGAGGTCCACGACTTGACCCACTGGTCACGGTTGGCGGCGATCTTGGCGGGGGCCATGGTCTCGGGGTTCTTGGCCTGGGGGCCGTACTCCGCGAACTCCGGGGGGACCTGGGCGCCTTCGCGCACCGGGTAGACGAACATGTTCAGCGGCATGTCGTCCTGGAACTTCTTGGTGATCAGGAAGTCCAGGAGGGCCTTGCCCCCTTCGGTGTTCCCGGCGTTGGCGAGCAGTCCCGCGTACTCGACCTGGCGGAAGCAGGTGCCCTGCGCGACGCCGGTCGGCGCGGTCTTCGGCCGCGGGTCGGCGTAGATGACCTCGGCGGGCGGCGAGGAGGCGTAGGAGACGACGAGGGGACGGTCGCCCTTGGCCTTCCTGCCGCCGGCGGATCCGGAGAACTCCTGGTTGTAGGCCTGCTCCCAGCCGTCGACGACCTTGACGCCGTTGGCCTTGAGCTTCTTCCAGTAGTCCTGCCAGCCCTTGTCGCCGTACTGGGCGGCGGTGCCGAGCAGGAAGCCGAGGCCGGGCGAGGAGGTGGCGGCGTTCTCGGTGACGAGGAGGTTCTTGTACTCCGGCTTGACCAGGTCGTCGAACGAGGCGGGCGGGGTCAGCTTGTGGTCGGCGAAGTACTTCTTGTCGTAGTTGACGCAGATGTCGCCGGTGTCGATGGGCGTGACCCGGTGCTTCGCCTCGTCGACGCGGTACTGCGGCAGGATCAGGTCCGAACCCTTCGGCTCGTACGACTGGAACAGCCCGTTGTCCAGGGCGCGGGACAGCAGCGTGTTGTCGACGCCGAAGAAGACGTCGCCCTGCGGGTTGTCCTTGGTGAGGATGGCCTTGTTGACGGCCTGGCCGGCGTCGCCGTCCTCGAGGACCTTGACCTTGTAGCCGGAGCTCTTCTCGAAGTCCGCGATGACGCTCTTGGAGACGGCCCATGAGTTGTGGCTGACCAGGGTCACCGTCCTGGAGCCGGCCGAACTCTTCTCGCCCGGCGACGAACCGCACGCCGACAGCGTGACCAGGCCGAGCCCGACCGCCACGGCGGCGAACGTCTTGGTGTGCACTGAAGTCCTCCTGGGGGTTGGCCAGGAAGAGACGCGGCCCTGCCCGGGATCCGCGAGGGACACCCGGGCAGGGCACAACAGCTTGAGTGATGACCGAACTTCCTACCCAGAATGACCTGGGCGAGGTTCAGAGGGTCTGCGGCCGGTGCCGCACTCTCAGCGCTGTGGCGCTCCCCTGTCGGAATATGAAGATGTGTGCGGTATCAGCCTACCGTCCGGCTACCTTTCGGTGGCAGCCAGCTGACCGCAGGCGCCGTCGATCTCCTGCCCGCGGGTGTCCCGGATGGTCACCGGCACACCGTGGGCGGCGATCGCCTCGACGAACGCCTTCTCGTCCTCGGGGCGGGACGCCGTCCACTTGGAGCCGGGCGTCGGGTTCAGCGGGATGAGGTTGACGTGCACCGGCCTGCCCTTGAGCAGCCGGCCGAGCCGGTCGCCGCGCCACGCCTGGTCGTTGATGTCCCGGATCAGCGCGTACTCGATGGACAGCCTGCGCCCGGACCTGGCGGTGTACTCGAATCCGGCGTCGAGCACCTCCCGCACCTTCCACCGCGTGTTGACCGGGACGAGCGTGTCGCGCAGCTCGTCGTCCGGTGCGTGCAGGGAGATGGCGAGGCGGCACTTGAAGCCCTCGTCGGAGAACCGGTGGATGGCCGGAACCAGACCCACCGTCGAGACGGTGATCCCGCGCTGGGACAGGCCGAGCCCGTCCGGCTCGGGGTCGGTCAGGGCTCGGATGGCGCCGACGACGCGGTTGTAGTTGGCGAGCGGCTCGCCCATGCCCATGAAGACGATGTTCGACAGGCGCGCGGGACCACCGGGGACCTCTCCGTCCCGCAGGGCGCGCATCCCGTCCACGATCTGGTGCACGATCTCGGCGGTGGACAGGTTCCGGTCGAGCCCGGCCTGTCCCGTGGCGCAGAACGGGCAGTTCATTCCGCAGCCCGCCTGCGAGCTGATGCACATGGTCACCCGGTCCGGGTAGCGCATGAGCACCGACTCCACGAGCGTGCCGTCGAACAGGCGCCACAGCGTCTTGCGCGTGGTCCCCTCGTCGGTCGACAGATGCCGTACGACCGTCATCAGCTCGGGAAGCAGCGCCTCCTGGAGCTTGGCGCGGGATCCGGCGGGGATGTCGGTCCACTGCTCCGGGTCGTGCGCGTACCGCGCGAAGTAGTGCTGCGAGAGCTGCTTGGCACGGAACGGCTTCTCGCCGATCGCGGCGACGGCCTCCTTGCGCTCGGCGGGCGACAGGTCGGCAAGGTGCCGCGGCGGCTTCTTGGCACCGCGCGGGGCGACGAAAGTGAGTTCTCCGGGCTTGGGCATGGTGGTACCAGTGTCGCAGATCCACTTGGGTGACCTGCGGCTGTCGCTCCCTACGGCTGTCGTTAGCAGTCGTCACCGGTCGCTACTGAGCGGCCTCGGACGGCCCACAGACGGCCCAGGGGCGATCACGCGTCGACTGCCGGCCACTCGTCGAGCCACACCCTGACCTGGTGGGTATGGGCGTGCCAGAAGACCTCAAGCTCGCCCTTGATGATCTCCACGGCGAAGAAGTGTGCACTGCCACCGGCCTCGCCGCACGTAGACGGCGTGCCGAACGCCATAGCGCCGGCGGAGACCACGGCCATGCCGCACGGGATGGACCGGCCCACGCCGCTCGAAGGCGGGCCAGTCATTCGTCCGCTCGACCACAGACGTCAGCACAGCACGGGCATCCGCGATGAGCACCTGCGCCGGTACCCGAAGCACCGTCTCTGAGCAGGGGAAGAGCCGTCGTCGACTGTCGTCATCTGTCATCGTTGAGCACCCCCGCACGGCCCAGAGACGGCCCGCGCGGGGGTGTCGCGGTGCGCCCCTTGATGCGAACTACGGGTGCGACGGTTGCCGGGGCCTACCCGGCTGGTTAGGCAGTCACCTCAGGTGGGCAACGATCGCCCTGGATCGACTGCCCACTGCGCACCACTGCGTTACGTGTGCCGTCCGTATGATCTCGCGCATGACAGCTGAACACCCGGAGCCCGCGGCACAGAGCGAACTGCGTGCATCTCATGCCGACCGCGAAAGGGTGGTGGAGCGACTGCGGGACGCAGCTGCCGAGGGCCGCCTTGATCTGGACGAGCTGGATTCCCGCTTGGGCCGAGCACTGACCGCCAAGACCCTTGCCGATTTGAAACCGCTCATCGCAGACCTGCCCCACGTCGATTCTCCAGAACTTGGACAGCCACTCGTGATCAAGGGCGGCATCCATGGTGCCGTGCGTGCAGGACGCTGGCGGGTCCCCGCACGGATCACCGCGTACGGCGATATGGGCGGCGTCAAGCTCGACTTCACCCGGGCTGACTGCGACTTGCCCAAGGTTGAGATAGAGGTGCGGGGTCAGATGGCCGGCGTCACCATCGTCATCCCTCGTAGCTGGGCCGCAGACATGGACGGAGTGGCACCCGGTGTCGGCGGCGTGAAGGACAAAACGACGCCCGATAGGGTCCCCGGTACACCGCTGATCCGCCTACACGGCTCCGGCGGTATGGGTGGGGTGGTCGTTCGTCATCCCAACATCCGTGAACGCCGCAAACTCAAGCGTGACGAGCCCCTTTAGGCAGAGCCACGGCGCCTGTGTGAAACACAGAGCCATAGCCCGAAGAGGATGACCGGCGCTAAACACCTGCGCGGTCGGTGGAGCGGCTTTGGCCGGGAGTTTCAATGACCGAGTCAAGGCCATGGGCCGCCCTCCACCAGTGAGGGCGGCACCTCGTCTCGAAGATCGTTTGTGCCTCAGCCGACGAAAGTGAGCCACGACGGCGGGCGCGTCGGCCGATCAGGCGCGCGCCCACCTCGAACCCGGCCGCGAGCTGCGCGTAGGTATGCCCCAGACGCAGGTGCGCCAGCACCAGCAGCGCCTGGCGGCCCGCGGACAGCCGACGCCACCGCGTCCCGCACGCCGCCCGATGCGCGATCAGCCGGTCGGCCAGGAACCGCAGGTGCCTGGGTGGACAGGTCGAGGGCAGACGGGTAGACAAGCACACGAAGCTCCTGGCGGTACGGGCGATCTTGGTCGTGAACCCGTCCACCAGGAGCTTCGGCACGCGCACAGGCCAACCGGAAGACTTATCAACCAAGTTGGCCGTCGACATCATCGTCGCCGGGCTCTGTATAGGCTGGTGCGCGTGGATGTGACGGGGTGTCTTGGGTGTGACCTTCTGACCGGGCGCCGGGAGTTGCCCGGGGGCGTCCTGCACGAAACCGCTGCTTGGGTGGTGAACCACGTCGTCGGTCCGATGAATCTCGGCACCTTGATCGTCGGTCCACGGGAGCACGTCGTGGCCATCGCCGAGCTCGACGACACGGCAGCGGCGGAACTCGGCCCCTTGCTGCGCGATACCGCTCGTGTCGTGGAGACGTTGTGCCGTCCCGAGCAGACCTACGTCTGCATGTGGTCGCACGGCCGCGACGCACGCAAGCACCTGCACATCGCGGTCCAGCCGGTGACCGCTGAGGTGCGAGCCCGCTACGGTGGGCTGCGCTCCGAGCAGCTCCAGGCCCGGATGCTGGCGGACGGTGAGGAGCCGGACATCACGGATGTCGAGCAGTTCTGCGAGCGGGCTCGCGAGCTGTTCCGAGCGATCACCGACAGCAGCATCGAAGACCGCAGCTGATAACCGGTGCCGGGCCGACACCACGGCGCAGTCGGGCGAGCATACGCGAGGAAGCGCTGCAGTCTTCTACACCGCGCACCCTCAACGTGAGGTTGGAAAAGGCTCATTGTGGCCTCGGGCTGAGTCAAGCCGTCTGCGTGATGGGCGGGGTGGGAGTGAAGGCCCGGTCGTCGCGTAGGAGGGCCCACAGCACACTGGTGCGGCGTCGTACGAAGGCGATGACGGCCTGGACGTGTTTGCAGCCCTCGCCGCGTTTCTTGAGGTAGTACTCCCGGTCGGGGCCTTCACGGATGATGCTGGTCTGCGCGGAGACGCTCCGCCGAAGTGCAACAAGGAGCGGGACGTACCACTGCCTCCAACGGTGGCCGAGGCACTTCGTGCCCATATGGACGCGCACAAGCCGGTCGAGATCACGTTGCCCTGGCGCAAGCCGGACGGCCCAGAGACGGCCCAGTGACCCACACCAGACCCCCTGTCCGCGTCGAACACGCTGGTAGGGGGCTTATTGCTGCCCGGTCACGGCCAGTTCTCCGGGCTGGGCATGGTGGTACCAGTGTCGCAGATCCACTCGGGTGGCCCAGTCGGCTGTGGACAGCCGGGGGCCGGGGTCAGAAGAGGCCGGCGATCAGTGCGCCGACCCAGGCACCGTACGTCTTCGTGCGATGCGAGACACCGCAGTACAGCCGTGGCTTGCGCCGTCCGTCCTGTTTGAGGAGGGCTTCGCACCATCGGCACCGCAGATCACCGTGATACGTGCCGTCATCCCCCAGCCGAGCCTGCCCCATGGGGGACTTTAACGTCAGGCCCGGCAGGCGGTCCACACGGAGAACGGCGTCGAGCCCCCACCCGACGGGGTGGGGGCTCGGTGGTCGTGGGATCAGGCGGAGCCGACGAAGAGGACCATCAGGAGCCACACCACCGGCGCGGTGGGCAGCAGGGAGTCGAGGCGGTCCATGATGCCCCCGTGGCCCGGGAGCAGGGTGCCCATGTCCTTGATGCCCAGGTCCCGCTTGATCATGGATTCGCCGAGGTCACCGAGGGTGGCGGTGGCGGCGACCGCGAGGCCGAGCAGCAGACCCTGCCACCAGGCGCCGTCATCGATCAGGAACTGCATGCACAGCGCGCCGGCCACCATCGCGAAGGCCACCGCGCCGAACAGGCCCTCGCGGGTCTTGCCCGGGCTGATGCGCGGGGCGAGCTTGTGCCGGCCGAAGCGCCAGCCGACGGCGTACGCGCCGGTGTCGCTGACCACCGTGAGCAGGAGGAAGGTCAGCACACGGCGCGGACCGTCGTCCGCGGTCAGCATCATCGCGACGAACGTGGCCAGGAACGGCACGTAGAACGCCGCGAAGACGCCGGCCGTGACGTCCCTGAGGTAGCCCTCCGGCGGTTCCGTCATGCGCCAGACCAGGACCGCGAGCGCGGTCAGCGCCATCGCCACCCAGGCGCCCTCGGCACCCCGTACGTATCCGGCGACCACCATGGCCGCCCCGCCGACCGCCAGCGGCACGAGCGGCGCCTTGATGTCCTTGCGCTCCTCGAGCCGCCTCGTCAGCTCCCACAGACCGACCACGACCGCGATCGCGATGACGCCCACGAACACGGCCTTGACGACGAACAGCGACACGACGATCACCGCGCCGAGCCCGAGGCCGACGCCTATGGCGGCGCCCAGGTCGCGACCCGCGCTCTTCTTCTGCGGCGCGGGCGCCGGCTGCGGGGCGTCGGGCATGGGCTCCGGATTCTGCGACGCCGTCCCGTGGAAGGACGGTGTCTGCGGCGTGTCGAGGGGCCACTGCCGCGGCGCGTGGTGCGGCGGCTGCGGCGTGTCGTCGCGGTACGAGGAGCCGCCCGGTTGGGCGGCACCCCGATCGTCATCCTGGTTTCCGCCGTGAGCGGGCACGACGGGCATGGGGCGGGTCCGCTGGGCGTCATGCGCATCGTACGCGGGACCCGCCGGGGCGGCCCCCGGGACGGGTTCCTGATGGGCAGGTGACCCGTCCGCGGGCCCCCAGTACCCGGCTTGCCGCGGCGCTCCCCAGGAAGTGTCGTTCATCAGACTTCGAGCAGCTCCGCTTCCTTGTGCTTCAGCAGCTCGTCCACCTGCGCCACGTACTTCGCGGTGGTGTCGTCGAGCTCCTTCTCCGCACGACGGCCCTCGTCCTCGCCGACCTCGCCGTCCTTGATCAGCTTGTCGATGGCGTCCTTGGCCTTGCGGCGCACGGAGCGGATGGACACCTTGGCGTCCTCGCCCTTGCCCTTGGCGACCTTGATGAACTCGCGGCGGCGCTCCTCGGTGAGCTCGGGGAACACCACGCGGATGATGTTGCCGTCGTTGCTCGGGTTGACGCCCAGGTCGGAGTCGCGGATCGCCTGCTCGATGTTGCGCAGCGCGGTCTTGTCGAACGGGGTCACGACGGCCATGCGCGGCTCCGGCACGGAGAACGAAGCCAGCTGGTTGATCGGCGTCGGCGCGCCGTAGTAATCGGCCACGATCTTGTTGAACATCGCCGGGTGCGCACGGCCGGTGCGGATCGCGGCGAAGTCCTCCTTGGCGACCACGACGGCCTTCTCCATCTTCTCCTCGGCCTCGAGGAGGGTCTCTTCGATCACCACTTGCTCCTGCGTGTCTTGAGTAGGCCCGGCCACGGTTTCCCTGTCGGGACCGGCGGCCGGCTTCGTCGCGTCTTCTTCCTGCACGGTTCCCGACCGGCAGGACATTGTCCATCCCCCGGCCAGGGTCCGTCCCGTCCGTCGCCCGGACAGGTCTCTTTCCGGCTTCCCGCGGTGCGGGGTCCGCCGGTCAGTCCCGGCCGCCCTGGTCACCCACAAGCGTGCCGATCTTCTCACCCTTGACGGCGCGGGCGATATTGCCCTCCTTCAGGAGCTCGAAGACGACGATCGGGAGCTTGTTGTCACGGCACAGCGTGATCGCCGTCGCGTCGGCGACCTTCAGGTCCCGCGTGATGACCTCCCCGTAGCCGAGGGAGTCGAACTTCACGGCGTCCGGGTTGGCCTTCGGGTCGGAGTCGTAAACCCCGTCCACGCCGTTCTTCCCCATGAGCAGCGCCTCTGCGTCGATCTCCAGGGCGCGCTGGGCAGCGGTGGTGTCGGTGGAGAAGTACGGCATGCCCATACCGGCGCCGAAGATGACCACGCGACCCTTCTCCAGGTGGCGCACGGCGCGCAGCGGGATGTACGGCTCGGCGACCTGGCCCATGGTGATGGCGGTCTGGACCCGGCTGTCGATGCCTTCCTTCTCCAGGAAGTCCTGCAGGGCGAGGCAGTTCATCACGGTGCCGAGCATGCCCATGTAGTCCGAGCGGGCGCGGTCCATGCCGCGCTGCTGGAGCTCGGCACCGCGGAAGAAGTTGCCGCCGCCGATCACGACCGCGATCTGCGCGCCGTCGCGTACGACGGCCGCGATCTCACGGGCGATGGCGTGCACCACGTCCGGGTCGACGCCCAGGCCCCCGCCGCCGGAGAAGGCCTCTCCGGACAGCTTCAGCAGAAACCGGCCGGGTACTTTGCCGTCGTCGCTCTTCTGGGCCTTGGTGGTCATGAGATCCCGCCTTTGTTATACGTGGTGCACATGCGAAGAAGGCCATTGCCGGTGGGGCGTGTTTCGCATCCCATGCAGCGGCAATGGCCTCCTCGTCAGATCTGCTGCCGCCCGTCACACGCGTGTACATGGCTGCACACGCGAGCGACGTGGACGACTGCTGTCGACCCTATCGGGGTCGGGGGTCCGTCGCGGTACGGACCTTGGACTCAGATGCCGACCTTGATGCGCGTGAAGCGCTTCAGGGTGACACCGGCCTCGTCCAGGACCTTCTGGACCGACTTCTTGTTGTCCAGGGCGTAGGGCTGGCCGAGCAGCGTCGCGTCCTTGAAGAAGCCGTTCAGGCGGCCCTCGACGATCTTGGCGATCGCGGCCTCGGGCTTGCCCTCGGCGCGGGTGGTCTCCTCGGCGACACGACGCTCGGACTCGACGATGTCGGCCGGCACGTCGTCCTTGGCGAGGTACTTCGGCGCGAAGGCGGCGATGTGCTGGGCGACGCCCTTGGCGACCTCGGCGTTCGGCTTGTCGAGCTCGACGAGGACACCGATCTGCGGCGGCAGGTCGGGCATCGTGCGGTGCATGTACGCGGTCACGAAGCCGTCGGAGAACTGCGCGAAGCGGTCCAGGACGATCTTCTCGCCGAGGTTGGCGTTGGCCTCGTCCACGAACGCCTGGACGGTCTTGCCGGCCTCGATCTCGGAGGCGAGCAGGGCCTCGAGGTCGGCCGGGGAGGTCTTGGCGACGTGCTCGGCGAGCGCGCGGGCGACGGCCTGGAACTTCTCGCCCTTGGCGACGAAGTCCGTCTCGCACTTCAGCTCGACGAGGACACCGGAGGAGTTGTCGTCGGCGATGATCGAGACCACGGCGCCGTTCTCGGCGGAGCGGCCCTCGCGCTTGGCGACGCCCTTCTGGCCCTTGATACGGAGCGCCTCGACGGCCTTCTCGACGTTGCCCTCGGCCTCGTCCAGCGCCTTCTTGCAGTCCATCATGCCGGCGCCGGTGAGCTCGCGGAGCTTCTTGACGTCGGCGGCGGTGTAGTTCGCCATGAGTCTGTGAATCTTTCTCGAAGTCTGGAGGATCGAAGATCTGCACGGTCTGCGATCTACATGTAGATGCAGATGCCCGACTCTGTGCTGACCTACGGGTGAACGGCGGGAGCGGACTTCATGTCGCCGCTCCCGCCGTCAACGCTGGCGCTGACGGGTCAGGCCTGCTCGCCCTCGGCAGCCGGAGCCTCAGCGGCCGGCGCCTCAGCAGCCGGAGCCTCGGCAGCCGGCGCCTCGGCGGCGGCGGGAGCCTCCGCGGCCGGGGCCTCCTCGGCCTTCTTCTCGCCCTCGAGCAGGTCGCGCTCCCACTCGGCGAGCGGCTCGCCCGCGGCCTTCTCGCCCTTGCCCTCGGCGGCGACGCCGGAGCGGGCGATGAGGCCCTCGGCGACCGCGTCGGCGATCACGCGGGTGAGCAGGGTGACGGAGCGGATCGCGTCGTCGTTGCCCGGGATCTTGTAGTCGACCTCGTCGGGGTCGCAGTTGGTGTCGAGGATGGCGACGACCGGGATGTTGAGCTTGCGGGCCTCGCCGACCGCGATGTGCTCCTTCTTGGTGTCCACGATCCAGACGGCGCTGGGCACCTTCTGCATCTCGCGGATACCGCCGAGGGTCTTCTCCAGCTTGGCCTTCTCGCGGGAGAGGACCAGGAGCTCCTTCTTGGTCAGACCGGAGGACGCGACGTCCTCGAAGTCGATCTGCTCGAGCTCCTTCAGGCGCTGCAGGCGCTTGTAGACGGTCGAGAAGTTGGTGAGCATGCCGCCCAGCCAGCGCTGGTTGACGTAGGGCATGCCGACGCGGGTGGCCTGCTCGGCGATGGCCTCCTGCGCCTGCTTCTTCGTACCGACGAACATGACCGTGCCGCCGTGGGCGACGGTCTCCTTGACGAACTCGTAGGCGCGGTCGATGTACGACAGCGACTGGAGCAGGTCGATGATGTAGATGCCGTTGCGCTCGGTGAAGATGAAGCGCTTCATCTTCGGGTTCCAACGGCGGGTCTGGTGACCGAAGTGGACGCCGCTCTCCAGCAGCTCCCGCATCGTGACGACGGCCATGGCCGTACTCCTTGAGTTTCTCGGTTGTGCCGCGGATGCCGGACGGCTTCCGCGCCTGACGCCCTGGTGCGCCGTGCCACGAGGGACCGAGGGGCGCTGACACCGGCCGTCTCCGGTCCGGGTGTCGGGGCGTGCGAAGTCGACCCGGTGACCCGGGTCGCCACCAGAAGTGTACGGGACCCGCGGGGCGCCCGGTGACGCCGCTGTCCACAATCGGTGAGTTGTCCACAGGTTCGGCCGCCGTCGGCGGGGGTGCGGGACGGTGGGCGCATGGTTGAGATGCATGCGATGCGATGGGCCGTCGGTGCCCGGCGAGGGCTGCTGCCCGGGTGGGCGGCAGCCTCTTTGGCGCTGGTGGCGCTCGTGGCCTCGGCGGTGCTGATGGGCTCGGCGGCGTGGGCGACCTGGGCGGACGCCGGCCCCACCGCGCCGGCCGGCCCTGACCCTGACACTGGTCCCGGCTCCGGCTCCGGCTCCGGCTCCGGCTCCGGGGAAGGGGATCCGCCGGTGCCGGCCGTGGGCCGGGTGTGGCCGGTGGGGGTACGCCCCGGGGTGCTGCGCGGCTGGGATCCTCCGGCGACGGTCTACGGGCCCGGGCACCGGGGCGTGGACCTGGGCGCGTCTCCGGGCACGCCGGTTCGTTCGGTGGCGGCCGGGCGGGTGTTCTTCGCGGGCCCGGTGGCCGGCAGAGGCGTGGTGTCGGTCGAGCTGACGAGCACCGGTGACCCACCGCTGCGTACGACGTACGAGCCGGTGAGGGCATCGGTGAAGCAGGGCGACGAGGTGGCGGCGGGCGAGGTCATCGGCACCGTGGAGGCGACAGGCAGCCACTGCGAAGGCCCGTGCGTCCACTGGGGCCTGCTGCGCGGCAAGACCTATCTGAACCCGCTCCTCCTGCTCCCGCCGTGGCTCCTGAACGGACCGACGAGACTGCTACCGGTGCTGGGGGTGCCGCTGCCCTAGCCGGGGGCTGGCGCGTCTCCTGCCCTTCCCAGCCGGGGGGCGGGCGTGCCACCTGACCCCAACCGTGCGACGGGCGTGCCGCCTGCTCCCGGCCGGGGCGCCGACGCCCCCACTGCGTCCCGGTCCGGCCCGTGCCGTCCCAGGCTCCGCCGGGTCAGCCGCAGACGCCGCGCAGCGCCATTCCCACCGTGGCCTCGGCGATGGCCGCCGGATCCTCCGCGGCGCCCAGTTCGATCCGCCGCACCGCCGCGTCCACCACGCCCTGAAGCAGCATCGCCGCCAGCCGCGGCTGCTCGTGCCCCAGCTCCCCCAGCGCCTCCACGATCATGGCGACGAGCCCGCCGTGGGCCGCCCGGATCTTCTCCCGGGCGCCGGCGTCCAGCTCACTCGCCGAGATCGCCACGACGGCCCTGTGCCGCCGGTCCCCGACCAGCTCCAGTTGCTTGCGCACATAGGCCTCGACCTTGGCCGCGGGCCTCTCGGCGGAGGCCATCGCGGCCGCGACCTCCGCGGCCCACACGGGGAAGTCGACCTCGCACAGCTCCTCGACCACGGCGGCCCGTGACCGGAAATACTCGTACACCGACGACCGCGCGAGCCCCGTCCGCTCGGCCAGGGCCGGGAAGGTCAGCGCCTCCGTCCCGCCCTCGGACAGCAGGGTCCGCGCCGCGTCCAGCAAGGCGGCTCGCTGCATCGACCGGTGCTCGGCCACGGAGGCCGCTCGAATCCTTGGCACGTCGACCACTTTACGGACGCGCCACCCGGACCGGGAGGGACTCCACCCGGGTCAGCGCCCGAAGCTCGCCAGCTTCGCGCGCAGCTGGAGCACCGATTTGGTGTGGATCTGACTGACTCGGCTCTCGGTCACACCGAGCACGTTGCCGATCTCGGCGAGTGTGAGGCCCTCGTAGTAGTAGAGCATCACGACGGTCTTCTCCCGCTCGGGCAGCGTGTTGATCGCCCGGGCCAGGAACGTGCGCAGCTCCCGATCCTCGGCCACCTCCACCGGATTGTCGGCGGCGGTGTCCTCCAGCGTGTCCATCAGGCTCAGCCGGTCCCCGCCCTCACCGCCGACGTGCAGCAGCTCCTCCAGCGCCACCACGTTGGCCAGCGACAACTGGCTGAAAACAGCATGCAGTTCGTCGACCGCGATGCCCATCTCGGCGGCCACCTCGACCTCTGACGGCGTGCGCCGCAGCCGGGCCTCCAGGGTCGCGTACGCCCGCTCCACGTTCCGCGCCTTCTGCCGCACCGAGCGGGGGATCCAGTCCAGCGCCCGCAGCTCGTCGATCATCGCGCCCCGGATCCGCGTGATCGCGTAGGTCTCGAACTTGATCTCCCGCTCGATGTCGAACTTCTCGATCGCGTCGATGAGCCCGAAGACCCCGGAGGAGACGAAATCGGCCTGATCCACGTTGGGCGGCAGGCCGACGCTCACTCGCCCCGCCACGTACTTCACCAGCGGTGAGTAGTGCAGGATCAGCTGCTCCCGCAGCCGCTCGTCCCCCGTCGCCTTGTACGACCGCCACAGCTCCTCGAGCGTCGAAGGAGCGGGCGGCCGCACGCTGCCACCGTCACGGGCGGCTTGGGGGATCGCCGCCCGGTCGGGCCCGGAGGTGTGCTGGGGCATTCGTCGCCTTGTGTCGTTCTGCCCTGGAATGCGGGCGCATGAGTGAGTTGTCGGCCTGAGTCGTTTCTGTGGTCGGAACCACGTGAGCGTAGCGTGACTGATGTGTCGCGGTGCGCGAACGGCGGGGCGTGAGGCATGCGCAGATTCGTTCCGCGGTGCGCCCCGCCGGGTCACACACGTCACCCTCGGTGACCGCGACAGCGTCCAACTGCGGTAATCCCCACCGGCGTCGGGCCTCCCCCGGACGGCCGAACACTCTCGGTCAGCACCGCTCGCGGCCCTCCCGGGCCGAGATCAGCGCCTGGCGTGTCAACTTCCATCCCTCGCCATGTCGTTCGACGTACCCCAGTGATTGGAGTTCGTACAGTTTCGCGATCGCGTCGTCCGTGGTCGTCCGGGCGCCGCGGGCGATCTCGTCCGGCGTCGCCGCGCCGCACGCCGGCAACGCGGCCAGAACCTGCCGGGCGTCCCGTTCCAGCAGGTCGCGCGGGAGTACGGGACCACGCCGGTCCGGGGCGAGGTCACCCATGTCGCCGACCAGTTCGACGACTTCCGCGGTGTCGCCGACCAGCACCGCCCCGCCGCGCAGGAGCTCGTGGACACCGGCGGAGAGCGCGCTGGTGGCCGGACCGGGCACCCCCATGGTGTGCCGTCCCAGCCGCTGCGCCGCCCGCGCGGTGACCAGCGATCCGCTGCGGTGGGCGGCCTCGACCACCACGGTGCCCCGGGTGAGCGCCGCGATCACCCGGTTGCGGACGATGAACCGGCTCGGCGTGGGGTGGTCACCGGGCGGCAGTTCGCCGACCACCAGACCCTGCTGGGCGATCCTGGTGATCAACTCGGTGTGCCCGCGTGGATAGGGCCGGTCGACGCCGCAGGCCAGGACGGCGACGGTGGCGCCGCCCGCGGCGAGGGCGCCGCGGTGGGCGGCGCCGTCGACTCCGTAGGCGCCGCCTGAGACCACCACCCAGCCGCGCTCGGCGAGGCCGGAGGCGAGGGCCGCGGCCATGTGGGCGCCGTACTGGGTGCAGGCCCGGGCGCCGACGACCGCGACCGAGCGCAGCGCCCATATCCGCAGGCTGGGCCGTCCACGCACCCACAGTCCGGTGGGCCGCGCGTCGCCGAGGTCGTCGAGCTGGGCGGGCCACTCGGTGTCCCCGGGGCGTACGAACCGCACACCTGCCTCCCCGGCCGCGGCGAGGTCCCGTTCGGGCTCGGCCTGTGCCGCCCGGGCGCACAGCCCCGCCCACCGCTTGCCGGAGACCCCGGCGAGCCGAGGGGAGCCGTCCAGCAGCCGCCGGGCCACCTCCACCGCCCCGAACTCCCGCAGCCACCGCCCGCCGGCCTCGTCGCCGGGCTCGATGACGCGGCTGAGGAGGACCCGGGCGAGCAGTTCGCGGTCGGGGGGCCGGGTGGCGTTCACGCCGGCGCCCCGATGGCCATGGGCACGCCTCGCGGCACTCCGGTGCGCAGTTGCAGCGCCAAGGCGACGTCCGACGCGTCGGGCCGGTCGTGGCCGGTGAGGTCCGCGACCGTCCAGGCGACCCGCAGGACACGGTCCAGCCCGCGCGCGGTGAGGACGCCCCGCTCCAGGCCGCGCTCGGCCTCGTCCATCGCGCCGGCCACCGCGTGCCAGCGGTTGCGCAGCTCGCGGCCGGGCACCTCGCTGTTGGTCCGCCACGGGGTGCCCGCGAGCCTGGCCGCCGCGCGTTCCCTGGCGGCCCGCACCCGGTCGGCCACCGCCGCCGTGGCCTCGCCCCGGGCGTCGCGCCGGGTGAGTTCGGATCGGGTGACCGGGTCCACCTCCACCCGCAGGTCGACCCGGTCGAGCAGCGGCCCGGACAGCCTGGCCTGGTAGCGGCGGACCATCGAGGGCGGGCACTCGCACAGGGTGTCCCGCAGCGAGAACCGGCCGCAGGGGCACGGGTTGGCCGCGAGCACCATCAGGAACTTCGCCGGGAACCGCACCACCCCGGCGCTGCGGGCGATCACCACATGGCCCGCCTCCAGCGGCTGGCGCAGGGCGTCGAGCGCGTGGCTGCTGAACTCCGGGGTCTCGTCCAGGAAGAGCACGCCTCGATGGGCGAGTGACACCGCTCCCGGCCTGGCGACGCCCGGGCCGCCGCCGACGAGGGCCTGCATGGTGGCCGAGTGGTGCGGGGCGCAGTAGGGGGCGAGGTCGATCAAGGGTCTGCCCGGCGGCAGGAGTCCGGCGACCGAGTGGATCGCCGTGACCTCCAGGGACTCCTCCCGGGCGAGGCGGGGCAGCAGTGCGGGCAGCCGCTCGGCGAGCATGGTCTTGCCCGCGCCCGGCGGCCCTTCGAGGAACAGGTGGTGTGCCCCGGCCGCGGCGACCTCCACCGCGGTGCGGGCCGAGACCTGGCCGACGACGTCGGCGAGATCGTGTCCCTGGTCCTGCTGGGCGGCACCCACGCTGTGCATTCCGGCGGCCGCACCCGCGCCGGGCAGGCGCAGGCCGGCCAGCAGCGGGTCCGGTCGTCCCTGCTCGTCCGGGTCCTCCTCGGGCACCGGCTCGTCGGTCAGCACCGCGATGAGCTGCCGCAGGCTGCGGACGCCGAGGACGGAGACGCCGGGCACCAGCGAGGCCTCGGCGGCGGCGCACTCGGGCACGACCACCTGCTCGTACCCGGCGTCGGCGGCGGCCAGCACCGCCGGCAGGATGCCCCTGACCGGACGCACCCGCCCGTCCAGGCCGAGCTCCCCGATCATCACGATGTCGGCGAGCACGTGGGGATCGATCCGTTCGGCGGCGCCGAGCACCGCGCAGGCCACGGCCAGGTCGAAGCCGCTGCCGGCCTTGGGCACCGAGGCCGGGCTGAGCCCGACCGTGAGCTTCTTCTGCGGCCACTCGCCACCGGAGTTGACCACCGCGGCCCGCACCCGGTCCCGGCTCTCGGTCAGGCTCTTGTCCGGCAGGCCCACCAGCGTGAAGGCGGCGACACCCGGTTCGAGGTCGGCCTGCACCTCGACGACCACGCCCTCGACACCGACGAGGGTCACGGAGCACGTACGCGCGAAGCCCATCAGGCGGCCCCCCGCACGTGCTCGACCACGGGAGCGCCGCGCCGGGGCAGCAGGACGCCGACCAGGTCGATACGGACGCCTCCGGGCGGCGCCCCTCCATGGGACTGGATCCAGCGTTCCGCGAGGCCGCGCAGCCGCTCGGCCTTCTCCGGTGTGACGGCGGCCATCGGATGCTCGAAGAGCCCCTCCCGGCGGGTCTTCACCTCACAGACGACCAGGACGTCGCCGTCCCGGGCCACGATGTCGATCTCGCCGGTCCTGCCGCAGCGCCAGTTGCGCTTCAGGACCGTCATGCCGGTCTGGGTCAGCCGCCGGGCCGCCAGACCCTC
Organism: Streptomyces sp. NPDC001231; assembly: GCF_042896885.1. Lineage (NCBI taxonomy): Bacteria > Bacillati > Actinomycetota > Actinomycetes > Kitasatosporales > Streptomycetaceae > Streptomyces > Streptomyces sp. NPDC001231. The sequence continues at coordinate 192,540 of NZ_JBIAXS010000006.1, read as the reverse complement.
TCCGTACCTGCCGAGCGCGCTTCGTGCGTTCATGTCGGCACCACCTCCGGCGCCCACGGTCACGCATCCGGCCCCACGGAGTGGATCTTGGTGGGCTACTCACCGGTTGTGGACAACGCTGTCACTCACGCGAGTGGCATCGAGAGAGGAGCACTGACGCCCCTTACCCGCCCGGCAGCTCCAGATCGGTCTTGTTCAGCTCCTCAATGTTCACATCCTTGAACGTGAGGACGCGTACCTGCTTCACGAACCGGGCCGGCCGGTACATGTCCCACACCCAGGCGTCGGCCATCGACACCTCGAAGAACACCTCACCCTGTACCGAGTGGACCTGCATCTCGTAGTCGTTGGTGAGGTAGAAGCGCCGCTCGGTCTCGATCACGTATTTGAACAGACCGACGACATCGCGGTACTCCCGGTAGAGCTTGAGCTCCATCTCGGTCTCGTACTTCTCGAGGTCCTCGGCGCTCATGGCATGTTCCCCTTCAGCCGTGCGATCCCACCATTGTGCGCCAGTCCCATGAGGCCCTAGACGATTTCGGTGTCGAGGGTCACGGGCCCGGCCGGGGGACCTTCGTCGAGCAGTGTGCGCAGCAGCTCGGCGAGTCTGGTCGGATACACCGTCTCATGTGCCCGGATCAGTTCCTGACACGTCCACCAGCGCGCTCCGGCGACGCTGCGCCGCTCCAGCTCGGTCAGGGCCGTGGCCTCGATCGCGGTCCGGTCCGTACGGGCCAGGTAGTACCACTCGTCCTGGTTCCAGCGTCGGCCCGCGAACGGGAACGAGCACGTGCGGCGCCACAGCACCGGGCCGAGTTCGACCTCGGTGATGCCGGTCTCCTCGGCGAGTTCCCGCAGAGCGGCCTCCTCGCGCGTCTCGGCGCCCTCCAGGCCGCCGCCCGGGGTGAACCACCAGTCGTCGGCCGGGTCGTCCGGCTCGTGGCCGTGCAGCAGCAGGATGCGGTCCTCGGGGTCGAGCAGGACCACCCGGGCGACCTTGCGCAGTCCGCCGCGGTGACCGTCCGTGCCCTCGGCGCCCTCGCCGTCCCCAGCACCCCCAGCGTTCTCAGCGAGCACCGGCCGGCTCCGTCCGGGTGCGGGCGCGCGAGCCGCCCAGCAGCGTCGCGATCGGGCCGTAGGCGCCCCCGGCGAGGACCAGGACGGCACCCGCCACGATCATCGTGGCGATCGTGCGCAGCGGGCCCGGCTGGGAGAGGGCGCCGAGCGCCTCGAAGCCGGTGGGGCGCTCCAGCAGGCCCTTCATGGGCCAGACGACGGCGTCGACCCGGGCGTCCACGGCGTCGCGCGAGACGGTACCCCCGGCCGCGTCCGTGAGGTGGGCGGTGGAGTCCAGGGAGCCCTGGCGCTCGTCGCCGAGCAGGAACAGCCGGCCCTGGGGCACCTTCACGGTCGGGAAACCGCCGGCCTCGGCCACGGCGCCCTTCAGGTACGGCTCGTCGACCTGCTTGCCGTTGACGGTCAGCTTGCCCTGCTCGCAGCAGGAGACGGTGTCGCCGCCGACGGCGACCACCCGTTTGATCACGGCGGAGTTCTGCACCCAGTTCGTGTCGTGGAAGACGACCACGTCACCGCGGTGCACCTGACCGCCCTCGACCCGCTGGGCCAGCACCCGGTCGCCGATGCCGATCGTCGGCGCCATGGAACTGGTGGGCACGGTGTACGGGCGGTAGATCACCGCCGCCCACGCGAATCCCGCGAGGAACAGCACCAGCCCCACGGCCACGGCGAGCCCGGAGAGCCGCTGCCCGGCCTTGCCGCCGACCGGGCCCCTGCCTGTGCCGCCGCTGCGCGGGGCCGTACGCGTCGTGCTCTCGCCACCCATGGACCCGAACCCTACCGGGCGGTACCGGAACGGGGCAGCCCCTCCTTCCGGGCCACCGCCGCACGCTCCACGAGGACTTCACAGCGGCGGTGGACGGTACTGGTGGAAGCCGCCGCACTGCCCCGGCTCGGCGGCTCAGCGGCTTCCGGTGGCCGTCGTCGGGGTGCCCGTACCGGCCGCGGCCTTCGCGGCCCGCCTGCGCCGCCACAGCGCCACCGGCACGACCGCGGTCAGGGCCACGCCCTGGGGGGCCACCGTCAGGGCACCCGCCGCCGAGGAGTGATCGTTGATGCCCTGCTGGTCGAAGGTCTCCGGGACCGGCAGCGTGCCCCAGCGGTTGATCGGCCAGGCCTTGACGATGGCACGGCCGACGACGTCCTTGACCGGGACCATGCCGTGGTTCTTGTCGGTCTGGTTGTAGCGCGAGTCCCGGGAGTTCTGCCGGTGGTCGCCCATCACCCAGATGTAGCCCTGGGGCACGTGCACCGTGAACTGGCCGCCCTGGTCGTCGAGGCTGCACGGCGTGTTGCCCGGGTAGACGTACGGCTCGTACAGCGGCTTGCCGTTGACCATCAGCGGGCCGGTGTTCTTGCACTCGACGGTGTCGCCGCCCACGCCGACGACGCGCTTGATCAGGTCCTTCTCCTCCGCGGACGGCATCAGGCCGATCCAGCTGAGCACCGTCTGCAGCGCGTTCGGGCTGGCCGCCGGCTCGCCCGCCAGCCAGTCGTCCGGGTCGTGGAAGACGACGACCTCGCCGCGCTCGGGCTCGGAGCCGAACCACGGGGTCAGCTTGTCGACCAGGACGCGGTCGCCCCGCTGAAGGGTGTTCTGCATCGAGTCCGAGGGAATCGAGAACGCCTGTACGAGGAAGGTCTTGATCAGCAGCGCCAGCACCAGCGCGATAACGATCAGGATGGGCAGCTCCTTCCAGAAGGAGCGGGGCTTCCTCGCCTCGGGGGTGCTGCCCCCGCTCCCCTGGTCACCGCTGTGGTTGTGCTCCGTCACCGTGCCGTCCTCGGCTGCTTCACTCTCACTCCCGGAGGTCTTGGCGCTGCGCGCAGCGGGGTCCGCCGCTCCCTCGGGGTGTCCGCGGTGCTCCTCGCCGTCGTGTCCGGACCGTGCGCCAACCGCCACATCCCCCACGCCAACTCCTCACTCCGTGCCGCCGCCTGCCCCGTGCGCGACGCAGGCCCACCACTCCCATAACGAGCGGGAGTTCCGCAGGGCTCGGGAGTCGAACCGATCCGTTCGGATCGTCTGGGGCAACCCTATGCGACAGCCGGGGAGCGGCGGTCGACCCAGCCGCCGCGTCGGGCACCGAAGAAAAGGTTTTCGGCTCCTTCAGCATGGTCCAGTGGCCGATGGGCCAGCCGATGACCATGGCCCGCCCCACCACGGAGTTCTCCGAGACGGTTCCGCCGTACGGGGTCTCCTGGTGGGCGCGCGAGTCGGCGGAGTTGGCCCGGTGGTCGCCCATCACCCACAGCCGGCCCCGGGGGACGGTGATGTCGAACTGGGTGTTGGAGGGGGCGTTGTCCGGATACAGGTAGTCGCCCTCGTCGAGGGGAACACCGTTGACGGTCACCCTGCCCTGCGTGTCGCAGCACTTGACGTGGTCACCACCGACGCCGACGACCCGCTTGATGAGGTCCTTCTCGTCGTCGGAAGGCAGCAGACCGATGAAGGTGAGGCCCTGCTTGACCTGCTTGACCCCGACGGGGTCGTCCTTCTGGGCGGTCTGCTCGCCGGCCAGCCAGCCGCCCGGGTCGTGGAAGACGACGACGTCGCCGCGCTGCGGCTTGGCGCCGAACCACGGGGTGAACTTGTCGACCAGGACCCGGTCGCCGATCTGGATCGTCTGTTCCATGGAGCCCGACGGGATCACGAAGGCCTGCACGAGGAAGGTCTTCAGCACCAGGGCTATGAGCACGGCGACGCCGACGAGGAGCGGTATCTCCCGGACCGCGGAGCGCCTGCGCCGCCGCTTGACCTTGCGTTGCAGCTTGCGCCGCTCCGCGCGGGTGCGGCCGCCGGCCGGACCCGCGGCGCGTCGCGCCCCGGTGGGCAGGAGGTTGTCGGCGGCGTTGGCGGAGACACCGCGCGGTCGGCCGCGGCTACCCATGGCTGCCGCCCGCATGGCCGGCGGCGGGCACGCGCGCGTAGGCGTCCGGCCGGTGCAGGTGGGTCCGGTGGCCGAAGGGCCAGACGATCCAGTCGGCCCGGCCGATCACGTCGTCGACCGGGATCATGCCGCCGCCCGGCGAGCCCAGATGGTCGCGGGAGTCGCTGGAGTCGCCCCGGTGGTCGCCCAGGACGAACAGGGTGCCCTCGGGCACGACGACGTCGAAGGGCACGGCGGACGGGCTGTCACCGGCGTAGAGGAACGTCGACTCGTCGACCGACCGGCCGTTCACCTGGATCCTGCCCTCCTTGTCACAGCAGATCACATGGTCTCCGCCTACACCCACAACGCGTTTGATGTAGTCGCCGTCCCCGAAGTACCCGGTGCCGTCGAACACAACGACATCTCCGCGCCGCGGCACGGCTCCGAAACGGTACGCCAACTTGTTTACGGCAACGCGATCCCCGATCCTCAATCCCGGCTCCATGGATCCGCTCGGAATCTCGAACGGCTGCATCACGAACGTGTTGAGGAGCAGCAGGAAAACCAGGCCGCTCAGCGCGGTCAGGGTGATCCTCCCGCCGGGAAGCCACTCGGTGATCCGCGACATCAACGCGAAGCGCGACCGTTCCTCCGGCCCTCGCGCCCCCGGGGTCTCACCGGGTTCGCCGTCACAAGGGCGGGAGGAGCGGTCGCGCTCCGTCTGCTGTGCTTCGGTGTCCATCGGGGCCGAATGTTATCCGGCCCCGCCATGAACTCCCGGAGGCGCTCAGTTCTCGCGCTTCTCCTTGATCTTCGCGGCCTTGCCGCGCAGCTCGCGCAGGTAGTACAGCTTGGCGCGGCGCACGTCACCCTTGGTGACGAGCTCGATCTTCTCGACGATCGGGGTGTGCACCGGGAAGGTGCGCTCGACGCCGACGGAGAAGGAGACCTTGCGGACCGTGAAGGTCTCGCGCACGCCGGAGCCCTGGCGACGGATCACCACGCCCTTGAACTGCTGCACACGGGAGCGGTTGCCCTCGATGACGCGGACGTGGACGTTGACGGTGTCGCCGGGGCGGAAGGCCGGGACGTCCTCGCGCAGCGACGCGGCGTCGACGGAGTCGAGCAGGTGAGACATTTCGTCTGCTTTCTTCGTTGATGCCACAGGTCATCAACGGAAACTAGATGTACGGGGTTGATGTTGCGCGGGTCGGGACGGGCGTCGTGTCCCCCTGCGGCAGGGGCGCACGCCGGACCGGCGCACAACAACGGTCTATTCTTCCACGCCGTCGGTCCTGCGCCAAAATCGGCCGTGCGCCTCAGCCTCGGGGTCCGGCGACCAGCCCAGGATGGACAGCATCTCGCGGTCCTTCTTGTCGAAGGCCTTCGGATCGCAGCGCTCGATGAGGTCGGGCCGGTGGGCCGTCGTGCGCCGCAGGGCCTCGTCGCGCCGCCAGCGGGCGATCTTCCCGTGGTGGCCGCTGAGCAGCACCTCGGGGATGCCGTGGCCGCGCCACTCGGGCGGCTTGGTGTAGACGGGGCCTTCCAGGAGGTTGGCCATCGTGCCGGGCGCGAAGGAGTCGTCGCGGTGCGACTCGGCGTTGCCCAGGACGCCGGGCAGCAGCCGCGCCACGGCCTCGGTGACGACCAGCACGGCCGCCTCGCCGCCGGCGAGGACGTAGTCGCCGATGGAGACCTCGTAGACGGGCATCCGGGTGGCGTACTCGTCCATCACCCGGCGGTCGATGCCCTCGTAGCGGGCCGGCGTGAAGATCAGCCAGGGGCGCTCGGAGAGCTCCACGGCGAGTTCCTGGGTGAAGGGGCGGCCACTGGGCGTCGGGACGATGAGCGCGGGCGCGTGCGAGCCGGTCTCGTAGCCGTCGGCGAGGACGGTGTCCAGGGCGTCGCCCCAGGGCTCGGTCTTCATGACCATGCCGGGGCCACCGCCATAGGGCGTGTCGTCGACCGTGTGGTGGCGGTCGTACGTCCAGCCGCGCAGATCGTGGACGTGCACGTTCAGCTGTCCACGCGCGCGTGCCTTGCCGACGAGGGAGACGTTCAGGGGTTCCAGGTACTCGGGGAAGATCGTGACGACGTCGAGCCGCATCAGGACTCTTCCTCCGCGGACGTGTGGGAGGAGGCGCCGGGTCCGTCGGCGGCCTCGTCACGGACGCCCTGGTCGTCGATGAGGCCGGGCGGCGGGTCGACGACCGCCCGCTGCTCCTCCAGGTCGATCTCGGTGACGATCTCCCCGACGAACGGGATCATCACCTCGGTGCCGTCCGGACGCTCGACGATCAGGAGGTCCTGGGAGGGCAGGTGGGAGATCTCGGTGATCCGGCCGACCTCCTTGCCGTCCGCGGTGACGACGTCGAGGTCCATCAGCTGGTGGTCGTAGTACTCGTCCTCGCCCTCGGGAAGCTCCTCCGGGTCGATCTCGGCGATCAGGAGGATGTTGCGCAGGGCCTCGGCGGCGTTGCGGTCGCGCACGCCCTCGAAGCGCAGCAGGAGGCGGCCGCTGTGGACGCGGCCCGTCTCGATGGTCAGCGGGCCGGCGGACGCCGGGTCGGTGGCCAGGACGGCGCCGGGGGCGAGCCGCAGTTCGGGCTCGTCGGTACGTACCTCCACGGTGACCTCGCCCTTGATGCCATGGGCGCGGCCGATCCGTGCGACTACCAGCTGCACGTGGAAGCTCTCCTGTCGGAAGTCTGAACGCGAGCCGCCGGGCGGCTCATACGACTACGGGCCGGGGACGGCCCAGCGGCCCTCCCCGGCCCGAGCCGGTTGCGAAAAGCGTCAGCGGACGTGGTCCACGTCGACGAGGTCGACACGGACACCGCGGCCGCCGATGGCGCCCACGACGGTACGCAGGGCGCGTGCGGTGCGGCCGTTGCGGCCGATCACCTTGCCGAGGTCGTCCGGGTGCACCCGGACCTCGAGCACACGTCCGCGGCGCAGGTCGCGCGAGGCGACCTGCACATCGTCAGGGTTGTCGACGATGCCCTTCACGAGGTGCTCAAGCGCCTCCTCGAGCATGCTGCTCAGGCCTCGGTCGACTCAGCCGAAGAAGACTCGGCGGCGGCCTCGTCCTTCTTCTCAGCCTTCTTCTTCTGGGTGATGGCCTCACCCTTGTTCTCGTCGTCACCACCGATGGCCTCGAACGACGGGCGCGCGGCCTTCTCGGTCGGCTGGAGCAGCGGCGCAGGGGCGGGCTCGCCCTTGAACTTCTGCCAGTCGCCGGTCTTCTTCAGGATGGCGAGCACGGGCTCGGTCGGCTGGGCGCCGACGGAGAGCCAGTACGCCACACGCTCGGCGTTGACCTCGATGCGCGAGGGGTTCTGCACCGGGTGGTACAGACCGATCTCCTCGATGGCCCGGCCGTCACGGCGGGTACGGGAGTCGGCGACGACGATGCGGTAGTGAGGCGAACGGATCTTGCCCAGACGCTTCAGCTTGATCTTGACTGCCACGGGAGTGGGTTCTCCTGGATTTGACGTGGTTGGGCACGGCGGAGATGCCGCGTGGGGTTGCGGTACCCGAGTGCCCGACGGACGCGTCAGCCGGAGGAGAGAGGGGTCCTGTACGGCTGTCGAGTACAGCTAGCCATTGTGCCACACCTGGCAGGCCTCCCCCCGCGGAGGGTGCGGGGGCCGCCCCCGGGCGCGACTGAGCCGCACCCGGCGCTCCGGGTGCCGTGGATGCGAGCGCCTGCCCGCGCCGGCGGGGGTGCCGCCGCGTACGGCGGCACCCCGCGCACCAGTCCTGCTGCTCATCCGGCACCCACGAGATGCCGGTACGCAGTGAGCCGGTCAGCCGGCCGCCGCGCCCACCGGCTCCGGGATCCTGAACGGCTTGCCGCAGCCGCCGCACATGATCGGGGCCTGGGCCAGGACCGAGGGGACGACCCGCACATTGCGACCGCAGTCGCAGACCGCCTTGACCCTGACCCCGCCGCCGGACGAGCCGTGGCGGGCGGCCGGTCCGCGGAAGGAACGGCCGGTGTCGGCGGAGGTGGCGGCCGAGTGGGCCTTCAGCGCACGCTGGAGGCGCTCGATCGTCGGGCGGTAGCGCCGCTTCGCCTCGGGGCTGAGCGTGACCAGCGAGAAGCCACTGCTCGGGTGCGGCTCCTCAGGGTGATCCAGGCCCAGCTCCTCGGAGATCGCGAGGAACCTGCGGTTGTGGTAGCGGCCGGCACGGGACGTGTCGCGTACGCCGCGCGCGGCGGCGACGCCATGGACTGCCTCGTGAAGCAGTCGCTCGAAGGAGAGTTCGTGTCCGCACGCGGACGACGACTCGCCGATCAGGGACTCAGGCGCGGCAAGGTCCGGCAGCTCGGGGTGGTACCGCTGAATGTCGGCCCACGCCTGCGCCAGCTCTGCGGCGAGAACAGGTGGTGTCGTGCTCACGTAATGACAACGAGCCGGAGGGCCGCTGTGTTCCTATTCCGGGGCATCCCAAATAATTTGCACGTACCCGTCAGTCGTCGCTGATGCGTCCTGACGAGGGCGGGTGCGCTGATCTGCGGAGAAGCCGCACAGCTCCGCCCAAGGTGGTGCGCAAAGGGAGTACGCACCGGCGCGTACGCCCCTCGCGCACGCGGGGGGCGTCGGGATCGCGCCACGCGCAAGAGGCGTTTCGGCCGCATCCCGGCCGGGGACCCTCGTCCCGGTAAGCGCCCGCGACGCCCGCGAGGTTACCCGGTGCGCCTCCGGCGTCCGGCACCGGCCCACAGGACAAGCCGACTTCCGGCCACGTCGATCTCGGATCCAGGTTGCCGGGATGTGAAATCCCGGCCCGCACCGCCACAGGACACAAGCAGGGCCCCGCGACCCCTGGACGCGAGGGAGGGCTCGGAGTTACCTGGCATACGGGGGAAGTGGGAGCGCACGGCACGGGGGCCACGGAACCGGGCACAGCGACAGCACTCGGCGGATTGGGGCGCCCATCCATGACACCTGCGCTCGTGCGGCAGCACGTACGGCACACGGCAACAGTGCCCGACGCGGAGCCACGCGCACGCGCGCGTGACTGGTCCGAGATCCAGGAGCGGATGCTGGTCCCGCTCTACGAGGCCGTCTACGCGCGACTGGACGTGGGCTCCGGCACACGGCTGCTGGCCCTCGGCTGCGGCTCCGGACTCGCCCTGCTCCTGGCCGCGGCCAGAGGCGCGACGGTCACCGGTGTCGACTCCTCCTGCCCCGAGCGGCTCGCCCTCGCCCGCAGGCGGCTGCTGCCGGACCCGTGGGACACACGCACGCGTGCGACCGCCCGGATCGTCGACGGATCACCGCGGGACGCCGCAGTTCCGGGCAGCCCCGCGTACACCGTCGTGACCGCCTTCGAGCCGATCGGCTGCCTCGCGGGAGACTCGGAGGGGCCGGCCGGTCTGCTCGCCGCCGCGGCACCGCTCGCCGAGAAGGGAGCGCCCGTGGTCCTGGCCGGCTGGGGACCGCCGGAGCGCTGCGCGACCTCGTCCGTGCTGCGGGTGGCGACCAAGCTCGCCGATCCGCTGCGCGGCCCCGGCAGTTGGCGCCCCGCCCTGCGCGACGACCTGGAGGAGGTGGCCCAGCGTGCCGGTCTGCGGCCGGACGGCTCCGGCCGCGTCGCCTGCCCCTTCGGGTACGCCGACCTCGACAGCGCGGTACGCGGACTGCTCTCCACGGGGCTGTTCGACGCGGCCGTCGCCGCCACCGACCGGAACCAGGTCGACAAGGAACTCACCGAGGCCCTGCACGCACACCAGCGGCCGGACGGCACCGTGTGGATGCCCAACGTCTTCCGGTACCTGATCGCACGGACCCCCTGAATGCGGACGCCCTGAACACGACGCCCCGGACCCGGACGCCCGGACACCGGCGCGCGCCCGCACACCCCCGAACCTCACTGGACGCCGTCGGCCTCCGCCTCCTTCCGCAACCGGGTGATCCCGGCGACCCGGTAGGCGTCGGCCTCCTCCAGCGTCTCGTTCTCCAGCAGCGCCTGCGCCAGCGCGTCCAGCTGCCCCCGGTGGTCACGCAGCTTGCGGCACGCCTCCTCGTAGCACTCGTCGACGATGCGCCGCATCTCGCTGTCGATGGCGTCCAGGGTCTGCGGGGCGGCGGCGAGCCCGTAGGCCTGCTGGGCGTCGTCCGGCAGGGCGGAGAGGCGGCCCAGGTGCTCGCTCATGCCCCAGCGGGCCACCATCCCGCGCGCGATGCCGGTGACCTGCTCGAGGTCGTGCTCGGAGCCGGTCGTGACGACCCCGTAGACGACGTGTTCCGCCGCCATACCGCCCAGCGCACCGATGATGCGGCCCCGCAGGTAATCCTCGGTGTACGCGTACTTGTCGGACTCCGGCGTCGACAGCGTCACCCCGAGCGCCCTCCCGCGCGGGACGATGGTGATCTTGCGAACGGGGTCGGCGCCGGGCTGGAGCATGCCCAGCAGGGCGTGCCCGCTCTCGTGGTACGCGGTGCGCCTGCGCTCCTCCTCGGGCATCACCAGCGCACGTTCGGCGCCGAGCTGGACCTTCTCCAACGCCTCCGAGAAGTCGGCCCGCGTCACCTGCTCCTGCCGGCGCTTGACCGCGAGCAGGGCGGCCTCGTTGGCGAGGTTGGCCAGCTCCGCCCCGGTCATGCCCGGAGTCGTACGGGCCACCCGGGCGAGGTCCACGTCCGGGGAGAGCGGGATCTGGCGGGTGTGGATCCGCAGGATCGCCTCGCGGCCGCCCCGGTCCGGCGGCGAGACGCTCACCACCCGGTCGAAACGGCCCGGACGGGTCAGCGCGGGATCCAGCACGTCGGCACGGTTCGTGGCGGCGAGCACGATGACGCCCTCCGAGCCGGAGAAGCCGTCCATCTCCGTCAGGATCTGGTTGAGCGTCTGCTCGCGCTCGTCGTGCCCGCCCACCGAGGCACCGCCGCCCCGGGCCCGGCCGATGGTGTCGATCTCGTCGATGAAGACGATCGACGGCGCCACCTTGCGGGCCTCCGCGAACAGCTCGCGCACCCGGGAGGCACCCACCCCCACGATCATCTCGATGAACTCGGACGCCGACGCCGAGAAGAACGGCACATCCGCCTCACCGGCCACGGCCCGCGCGAGCAACGTCTTGCCCGTGCCCGGCGGTCCCGTGAGCAGCACCCCGCGGGGCATCTTCGCGCCCATGTGGCGATAGGCGTCCGGATGCTCCAGGAAGTCGACGACGTCGTCCAGCTCGCCCTTGACCTCGTCGATGCCCGCCACGTCCGCGAAGGTGGTGCGCTGGGTGCCCGGCTGTAGTTCGATCGGCCTGGGCGGCGTCTTGCGCCCCAGCAGACCGCCCGGCCCGCCCAGACCCGAGCCGATCCGCCGTGCGAAGAAGATCCACAGCGCCGCCAGCACCGCGATCGGCGCCAGCGAGAGCAGGAGATTCGACAGCAGGCCGCGCTCCTGCACGACCGGCTGCGCGGTCACCGTGACATGGTGGCTGCTCAGGCTCTGCCAGAGCTTGTCGTCCGCGAAGGCCGGACGCTGCGTCTTGAACTTGGTGTACTTCCCGCCGCCCTCGGGTTTGGCCTGGGCGCTCCTGAGCCGGCCCTGGATCGCGTCGCCCTTGGAGTAGATCGTGCCGACGTTGCCCGCGCCGAGCTGCCTGCTGAACTCGGTGTACGAGATCGTCGGCTCGCTGCCCTGGTTGTAGTAGCTCAGCCCGCCGTAGGCCACCAGGAAGACGATCACCGCGGTGACGAGCAGGCCCCACCACCTGCCGCGCATCCTTCTGCCACCGGGCCGCCTCGGCGGCTCGTCCGGCGTGCCCTCGGTACGCCACGGCTGGTCAGAGCCGTTGCGCGGCGGCGCGACATTGCTCATATCTGGACGTTACGGCACATGGCGTACACCGGCACGCGCTGAGGGCGCCCCTCCGTGGAAGGGCACCCTCAGCGTCGTCCAGACGCCGTACGAGTGACAAGCGCGTCCCGTAAGACGCTCGGGGTGGGCCTCAGCCCATGAACTTCTTGAACTCGTCCGGAAGCTCGAAGTCCTGGCCGGCCTGCTGCGGCAGTCCCAGGGCGCCGCCGGCCTGGGCGGCGGCGCGGCGGGCCGCCTCCTCCTGCTCCTGCTGCTTGCGCTTCATCGGGTTGCCGGAGCGCTGCTTGCCCTTGGCCTTCTTCGGCTGCTTCTTGGACCGGCCGGGACCGCCGCCCATGCCCGGGATCCCCGGCATGCCGGGCATACCGCCGCCCTGGGCCATGCGGGACATCATCTTGCGCGCCTCGAAGAACCGCTCGACCAGGTTCTTCACCGCGCTGACCTCGACGCCGGAACCCTTGGCGATACGGGCGCGGCGCGAGCCGTTGATGACGGTCGGGTCCTGGCGCTCGCCCGGGGTCATCGACTTGATGATCGCGGCCGTGCGGTCGACGTCCCGCTCGTCGATGTTGTTGATCTGGTCCTTGATCTGGCCCATGCCGGGCAGCATCCCGAGCAGCTTGCTGATGCTGCCCATCTTCCTGACCTGCTCCATCTGGGCCAGGAAGTCGTCCAGGGTGAAGTCCTGGCCCTTCTTGGACGCCAGCTTGGAGGCCATCTTCTCGGCCTCTTCCTGGCTGAACGTCTTCTCCGCCTGCTCGATCAGGGTGAGCAGGTCACCCATGTCGAGGATGCGGGAGGCCATCCGGTCCGGGTGGAAGGCGTCGAAGTCGTCGAACTTCTCACCGTTGGACGCGAACATGATCGGCTTGCCGGTGATCTGCCGGATCGACAGGGCCGCACCACCGCGGGCGTCACCGTCGAGCTTGGACAGCACCACGCCGTCGAAGCCGACGCCGTCGCGGAAGGCCTCCGCGGTGTTGACGGCGTCCTGACCGATCATCGCGTCGACGACGAACAGGATCTCGTCGGGGCTGACGACGTCCCTGATGTCCGCCGCCTGCTGCATCATCTCCTGGTCGATGCCGAGGCGACCGGCGGTGTCCACGATCACGATGTCGTGGACCTGGGTCCGCGCGTGCTCGATGGAGTCCTTGGCGACCTTGACCGGGTCGCCCACACCGTTGCCCGGCTCGGGCGCGTACACGGCGACGCCGGCGCGCTCGGCGACGACGCTGAGCTGGTTGACGGCGTTCGGACGCTGGAGGTCACAGGCGACCAGCAGCGGGGAGTGACCCTGCTCCTTGAGCCACTTGCCGAGCTTGCCCGCGAGCGTGGTCTTACCGGCGCCCTGCAGACCGGCCAGCATGATCACGGTGGGCGGCTGCTTGGCGAAACGCAGGCGGCGGGTCTCGCCGCCGAGGATCGTGACCAGCTCGTCGTTGACGATCTTGAGGACCTGCTGGGCCGGGTTCAGCGCCTTCGAGACCTCGGCGCCGAGGGCACGCTCCTTGACGTTCTTGATGAACGAACGCACGACGGGGAGGGCGACGTCGGCTTCGAGCAGGGCGATGCGGATCTCGCGCGCCGTGGCGTCGATGTCCGCTTCGCTCAGGCGCCCCTTGCCCCTGAGGGACTTGAAGGTGGCTGAGAGGCGGTCGGAGAGAGTATCGAACACGGCGGCGTCGGTCCTCGGCATAGGCGACAGGATGGATCGCCCTCCAGGGTATCCGGCCCCGCAAGGGATTCGTCCCCGCCCGCCCGCGAGGTCACGTCCGCAGCGCCTCCTCCAGCCGCCGCACCACGGACGCCGCCTCCTCGTCGGGCAGCGGGTCGCCCGCCGGGCCGGTGACGTAGAAGGCGTCCGCGGCGTTCGCTCCCAGCGTGCTGACGTGCGCGCTGCGCACCCGTACCTTCGCGTCCTCGAGCGCCCGCCCGATCCGGAACAGCAGCCCCGGCGCGTCCTGGGCGCGTACCTCGATCACGGTGGCGTGCCGGGAGGCGGCCGGGGCGACCGTGACCCTGGGCGGGGGTGCCGCCACGCCGTGGCGGCGCGGGTAGGCGGCGTCCCGTTCGGCGAGGCGGGCCGCGATGTCGAGGGAGCCGTCCAGGGCCCGGACGAGGTCGGCGCGCAGCCGGGCGGCCCGGGGCAGGGCGCCGTACTCGGCGGCCACGCGCCAGTCCAGCAGCAGTACGGAGCCGGGAGCGACGCCGTCCGGCAGGTCCAGGGGCCGTAGCTCGGCCGTGCGGACGGTGAGCCTGTGGGTCGCCAGCACTCCGGCGACCGAGGGCAGGACGCCGGGCTGGTCGGGGACGGCGATCAGCAGCTCGACGCCAAGGGGGTCGGGCTCACCGGGGTACTCCTCGATGGACGGTTCGGTCCGCGCCCGCAGTGCCAGGGCCGGCCCGCCGGTGCGGAACGCCTCGATGGCGAGCCGTTCCTGCTCGGCGGTGGGCGCGGCGGGCTCGGGCTCGTCGGGGACGTCCCCGGCGAGGACCGCGCCGACCCGTCCGACCAGGTCGGTGACCAGGGAGCCACGCCAGGACGACCAGGCGGCCGGCCCGGTGGCCAGGGCGTCCGCCTCGGTGAGGGCGTGCAGCAGTTCGAGGGTGCTCTGGGTGCCGACCGCCTCGGCGACGGCGTGGACGGTGACCGGGTCGTCCAGGTCGCGCCGGGTGGCGGTCCGGACGAGCAGCAGGTGGTGGCGTACGAGGGTGGCGAGCACCCGGGTGTCCGCCGGGTCGAAGCCGATGCGCCCGGCCACGTCCGCGGCGATGCCCTCGCCGGCCGCGCAGTGGTCGCCGGGCCGGCCCTTGCCGATGTCGTGCAGCAGCGCGGCGACCAGGAGCAGGTCGGGGCGGCCGACCCGGCGGGTGAGGGCGGAGGCGCGTACGGCGGTCTCGATCAGGTGGCGGTCGACCGTCCAGCGGTGGACGGGGTTGCGCTGCGGGCGGCAGCGCACCCGCTCCCAGTCGGGCAGCAACCGGGTGATCAGCCCCTCCGCCTCCAGTGCCTCCCAGACCTCGACGGTGGGGCGGCCGGAGCCGAGCAGGGTGACGAGCTGTTCGCGGGCCTCGGCGGGCCAGGGCGTGGGCAGGGGGCACGCGGTGGCCGCGAGGTGCCGTACGGCGTGCGGTGAAAGCGGCAGGCCTGCCTGCGCGGCGGCGGCCGCTGCGCGCAGCGGAAGCACCGGGTCGCGTTCGGGGCGCGCGGTGCGGGCGAGCCCGACCTCGCCGTCCTGTTCCACCACCCCTTCGGCGAGCGGCGTCCGCTCCACGACCGGCCGCCCGCCGCCGAGCAGGGCGCGCAGCCTCGGCCGCACGGCGCGCGACCGGAGCACGCGTCCCACCTCGCGCCAGGTGACGTCACCGGCGTACGAGAGGACGCGTGCCGCCTCGTACACCTGGCGCAGGAGCGCGTCGGCGTCGGGCAGGCCCAGTTCCGCGGCGACCTGGTCCTGGTCCTGCAACGCGAGCCGGTCGGAGGCGCGGCCCGTCGTCAGGTGCAGGACGTCGCGCACGTCCAGCAGCCGGCGGCGGGCGTCGGCGAGGCCCTCGCGCGGTGCGTCGGCGAGCCAGGAGGCGGCGACGGCGCGCAGGGCGGTGGCGTCCCGCAGGCCACCGCGGGCCTCCTTCAGGTCGGGTTCCAGGAGGTACCCCAACTCGCCCTGCCGTTCGGCGCGTTCGGCGCACAGCTCCCGGAGTTCGGGCAGGCGTCTCGGCGCCTGGTTGCGCCAGTCGGCGAGGATCGCGGTGCGCAGTGCGGTCGTCAGGCCGAGGTCGCCGGCGAGGTGCCGGGCGTCCAGCAGGCCGAGCTGGACCTTGAGGTCGTCGCGCGCCGCCCCGCGGGCCTCGGCCGGGGTGCGGACCGCGTGGTCGAGGGCGATGCCGAGGTCCCACACGGGGTACCAGAGGCGGTCGGCGAGGGCGGCGATCTCCTCGGTGTCGCCGCCGTGCAGGAGCAGCAGGTCCAGGTCGCTGCGGGGCGACAGCTCTCCGCGCCCGTAGCCGCCCACGGCGACGAGGGCGACGCCCCGCGGTCCCCCGGCCGCCCTGGTGAACAGCTCCGCGAGCCAGCGGTCGGTCAGTCCGGCGAGCGCGGCCCGGCGCGGTGGCCCGGACCGCGCCCCCTCGGTGAGGAGGCGCAGCCGGGCCGCCGCGTAGCCGCCCGGCCCCGCGTTCTCCGCTTCGCTTCGCACGTCCGCGCCCGTCACCGGCGGCTCCTGTTCCTCGCGCTGTTCAGAGCGCGTCCGGGCCGCGCTCGCCGGTGCGGACCCGGACCGCCGTCTCGACCGGCACGGACCAGACCTTGCCGTCACCGATCTTCCCTGTGCGGGCGGCCTTCACGACGACCTCGATCAGCTGCTCGGCTTCGTCGTCCTCGGCGAGCACCTCGATGCGGATCTTGGGCACCAGGTCGACGGTGTACTCGGCTCCGCGGTAGACCTCGGTGTGGCCGCGCTGACGTCCGTAGCCGCTCGCCTCGGTGACGGTGAGACCGTTGACGCCGAACGCCTGGAGGGCCTCCTTGATCTCGTCGAGCCGGTGGGGCTTGACCACGGCGGTGATGAGCTTCATGCGTCCACCTTCCTGCTCTGCGTGGCGGCCTTCTTGATCTGCGCGGCGGCCAGGGCCGGGGTGGTGACGGCGGTGACGACTCCGCCGCCCGCGCCGGTGAGGTCGTAGGCGGTCTCGGCGTGCTCGGCCTGGTCGATGCCGGAGATCTCCTCGTCCTCGATGACCCGCATGCCGATGGTCCGGTCCAGGAGGAAGGCGAGGACCCCGGAGGCGATCAGGGAGTAGGCGAGGATGGCGAAGACACCGGCGCACTGCTTCCAGAACTGCTCCAGGCCACCGCCGTAGAAGAGGCCCTTGACGGAGGACTGGCCCTTGCCGCTGGCGAAGAAGCCGATCAGCAGGGAGCCGACGACGCCGCCGACCATGTGGACGCCGACCACGTCGAGGGAGTCGTCGTAGCCGAACCGGTACTTCAGGCCGACCGCCATGGCGCACAGGACGCCGGCGACGGCGCCCACGGCCATCGCGCCGAGCGGGGAGACGGCGCCACCGGACGGGGTGATCGCGACCAGGCCGGCGACCGCGCCGGACGCGGCTCCGAGGGTGGTGAACGCGCCGTGCCGGATCTTCTCGTAGGCGAGCCAGGCGAGCATGGCGGTGCCGGTGGCGACCTGGGTGTTGACGAACATCAGCGGGCCGACGCCGTCGTCGTTGCCGAGCCAGGAGCCGGCGTTGAAGCCGAACCAGCCGAACCACAGCAGGCCCGCGCCGAGCATGACCAGCGGGAGGCTGTGCGGGCGCATCGGGTCCTTCTTGAAGCCGATGCGCCTGCCGATGACGAGGATCACGCCGAGTGCCGCCGCGCCGGCGTTGATGTGGACCGCGGTACCGCCCGCGAAGTCGATCACTCCGAGTTTGCCGGCCCAGCCGCCGGGGCCCCAGACCCAGTGGGCGACCGGGAAGTACACGACCGTGGCCCACAGCACCAGGAACAGCGTCCAGGCGCTGAACTTGACCCGGTCGGCCAGGGCGCCGCTGATCAGGGCGGGGGTGATGATCGCGAACATCAGCTGGAAGACGGCGAAGACGAAGACCGGGATGGTGTATCCGGGCCACAGTTCGGTCTTGCCGATACCGCTGAAGCCGACGAAGTCGGAGGTCCAGCCGATGAGGGAGCCCCGGTCGGCGCCGAAGGCCATCGAGAAGCCGTAGAGCACCCACAGGACGGTGACGACGCCGAGGCTGATGAAGCTCATCATCAGCATGTTCAGCGTGCTCTTGACCCGGACCATGCCTCCGTAGAAGAAGGCCAGACCGGGGGTCATCAGCATCACCAGGGCGGAACAGATGAGCATGAAGCCGGTGTTGGCGGACGACAGTTTGGGTGCGTCCGCCGCCAGCAGGATGGCGGCTGATGCCATCGGCGTCTCCTCGTCGGTCGGTGCGGCCCCGTACGGGCGGCCGGGCGAAGCCTTGCGCGGTCCGGTCGGCCAGGGGTTGGGCCGGCCGACCGTGCCACGAGACTGGCCCGGCGCGGTTTCGGTGGACGCCTCGCGTTGTTTCGCCGGGGTGACGAAGAGGTCTGCTGTGTTACGTGCCGGTGAAGCGCGTGGTGACGTGCCGTGAAGCACGTGCCGGAAACAGGCCGGCCGCGGGCGGCCTTCCGATGACCAGGCATGGGGGAGCCGAGTCGGGCAGTTCGGGAGGGCCGGCCGCGGCCGGGGTCGGGGAGGGCGCTGTCAGACGGCTTCGGCGGTCTCGGGCAGTTCGGCGGCGAGCTGTTCGGTCAGGTCGACGACCTCCGCGAGGTCCCCGTAGCCGCGTACGGCGTTGTCGACGGTCTTGCGGATACGCGTGGTCACGCGCTCGGAGCGGACCTTCTTGGCCACCCTCATGGCCTGCCTCGCGTATTCGGTGCTCTGCTCGGGCTCGCGCTGGAGCAGGTGGACCGTGGCCATGCCGATGAGGTTCAGGGCGTACGACCGCTGGTGTTCGCGGTCCTCGGCGAACCGTTCCACGGCCTTTTGCATCAGCGGCTCCGCCAGTGAGGCGTAGGTGGGGCTGCGGCCGGCGACGTAGGCGAGGTCGCGGAAGGAGTGGGAGTTCTCGCCGTACAGCTCGGCCTCGGAGAAGAAACGGATCCAGTCGGGGTCGGGCTCGTCCCAGTCCTCGGCGTCGGCGAAGGCGTCCTCGGCCATGCGCACGGCGCGCTTGCACTTGCCGGGCTGGCCCGTGTTGGCGTAGGCGCGGGCCTCCAGTGCGTACAGCATGGACTGGGTGCGTGGGCTCGCGCAGTCGCGGCTGCCGTACTGCGCGAGGTGGATGAGCTCCAGGGCGTCCTCGGGGCGGCCGAGGTGGATCATCTGGCGGCTCATGCTGGACAGGACGTAGGAGCCGAGCGGCTTGTCGCCGGCTTCCTTGGCGGCGTGCAGGGCGAGGACGAAGTACTTCTGCGCGGTGGGCTGGAGTCCCACGTCGTAGCTCATCCAGCCGGCCAGTTCGGCGAGTTCCGCGGCGACCTTGAACAGTCGGCGGCCGGTGGGCTCGGGCTGGGGCTCCTGGAGGAGGTCCGTCACCTCGTGCAACTGGCCGACGACCGCCTTGCGGCGCAGGCCGCCGCCGCACTGGGCGTCCCACTGCCGGAACATCACGGTGGTGGTCTCCAGCAGCTCCAGCTCGGGCCGGGAGAGCCGGCCGGGGCGACGGGAGGCGGCTTGCGGCTCGGGCTCCTCCAGGGGGGCCGGGGGCGCGGGCACGAGCCAGCGCTGGAGCGGCTCGATGAGGGACGGGCCCGCGGACAGCGCCAGCGACGTTCCGAGGAAGCCGCGCCGCGCCAGCATCAGGTCGCTGCGCGAGAACTCGCT
This sequence comes from Streptomyces sp. NPDC001231, assembly GCF_042896885.1. NCBI lineage: Bacteria > Bacillati > Actinomycetota > Actinomycetes > Kitasatosporales > Streptomycetaceae > Streptomyces > Streptomyces sp. NPDC001231. The sequence continues at coordinate 173,378 of NZ_JBIAXS010000006.1, read as the reverse complement.
GAGCAGGGCCACGGTCTGCGGGCCCGTCCAGGGCAGGTCGACACCGGTGGCGGAGGGGGTCGGGCGGGCGGTGCGCAGACCGAGGTCCTCCACGGCGACGACGCAGCCGAAGCGCTCGGAGAACAGCTCCGAGAGGATCCTGGGGATAGGCTCGCGCGGGTTTTCGCCGTCCAGCCACCGCCTGACGCGCGAGGTGTCGGTGGAGATGTGGCTGGCGCCCAGCTGGCGGGCTCGGCGGTTGACCTGGCGGGCGAGCTCGCCCTTGGACCATCCGCTGCGCACGAACCACGAGGCGAGCAGCTCGTTCGGGCGCTTGTCCGCGCTCGCAGCGCTCGTCTCGCTTCCGCCGTTGCCGCTCACTGGAACGCCCCCATCCCTGAGACCACTTGTCGCTTGGTGCGCCAAGCCCTATCAGAATGCCGGTCAACAAGGCCGCTCGTCCGCCGGTTCTCACCCTTCGAACCGACTGCCGACTTGCCTCCGGCATACCCACGAGTGCATGTGCCCCCAGGCCTCGCACACTCACAGTAATCCCACGATCACCGGCTCAGCCACGGGGATCCCTGAAACGCCACCATTCGCCACCCCTTCGAATGAACCCTCGGTGGCCCCTACGCGATTCACTTGACATAGGACAGCCGCGGGCGAGTGGAGCGGTGCACGCGAGGGCGCGCACCGCCGGACGCACCACCCCCGCCACTTCCGCACGCCGTATGGACCCGGCCGGGCCGGGAGGGGTGGAAACAGAGAGCGACGATCGGCATCCGCTTCGTAACCATCGGGGCGGTGGACCCGTTGGAGGGGGCATGGGCTTCACGATCGGCGGCATTCGCGAGATCCGCTCCGGCACGCGGCGGCGCGGCCGGTCGTACCGCTCGTCGGAGTGCACGGCGGTGGCCGAGTACACCGGGCTGTGGGGCTGGGACGTGGTGCGGGGCGCGCGGGCCGTCGGCGGCGCCTGCTCCTGCGGCCGCACACACTGCCCGGCTCCGGGCGCCCACCCCCTGGAGTTCGCGCCCGGGATCCCGGCCGGGGCCACGCTCGACGAGGTGACCAGGGCGTGGCGGGAGCTGCCGGGGGCCGCGGTGATGCTGGCCGTCGGCCGCGTCTTCGACGTCATCGAGGTCGCCGAGCCGGCCGGGCGCCGCGCCCTGGCCCGGCTGGAGCGCATGGGCCTCCCCCTCGGCCCGGTGACCGCCACCCCGGACGGCCGGGCCCAGTTCTTCGTCGCCCCCGGCGCCGCCGCCGAGCTGCCCGCCCTGCTCTACCGCCTGGGCTGGGACGATCCCGCCGCCCTCGATCTGTGCGGCCTCGGCCCCGGCACGTTCCTCACGGCCCCGCCGTCCGACCGCGGCGGCCGCGGCCCGGTCCGCTGGCTCCGCCCACCCGCCCTGGACACCGCCAAGCCGCCTCAGGCCCGACTCCTCCTGGGCACGCTGGCCTACGTGGCTCACCGGTCACGGGCGTAGCCGGCGGACGGGACACTCGAGCATCGCCACCGGGGACACCCGACGGCGAGCGGAGGTCGGGGCGCGGTCCCGCCGAGCGGGGCCGCCCACGGGGTCAGTCTGCCGAGCGGGGCCCACGGGAGCAGTCGCCGAGCACGAGTGCCGGGGGCATCCGCCGCCAGGGTGGACGCGAACAGAGAGGGCACGGCGCCCGTCGGCCCCACAAAGAAGGACTCGCCCTCGAAGGCGGTCGAAGAATGCCTCATTGGCGCCCCCTCTCACTGGGCACCCCGACCGGCAGACGACGGAATCCGTCCGGACGCGGCGAACCGATGGCCCGAGCAGCCAGGCGGCCGGGGTGAGGTGGGCCCGCGGCCCGTACGGCCGAGAGGTGCTCGGCTCATGTCCGGACAGCACTGGTCGTATGGACGACGCCCAACCCAGGGCCGCGTGTCCTGTGCTGGTGCGCGTCCGGGTCCGGGTGGTGGCGCGTGCGTGTGCCCAGGCGGCGCCTGCGACTCGGCACGTGTCCGCGCCCGCCGGTGTCCCCACGCCGTGTACGGGCGCGGGGCGGGCCGCGGCCGAAGGTGCCGGCGTCCGGCCGGGGTCGTTCCGGGAGCGGCCGCGAGTGAGCGCGGCTCGACGGACCGCCGGAGGGACGAGGCGTCCGGGTGTCGTGGCTCCCCGGCGGCCGGGGCAGGGACTCGTCCTGCGGTCCTCGGCTCGGCCTGTCGGGCCCGGCTCGACGTGCCGTCCCGTGGACGCTCGGCGTACTGGGTCCGCAGGCGCTCGGCGTGCCGGGTCCGTAGACGGAAGTGCCCGCCCCGGTGGGACCGGGGCGGGCGCTGAAAGGGGTGGGAGTCAGTCTCCGATGAGGGCGTCGACGAAGGCCTCCGGTTCGAAGGGGGCCAGGTCGTCCGGGCCCTCGCCGAGGCCGACCAGCTTGACCGGCACACCCAGCTCGCGCTGGACGGCGACCACGATGCCGCCCTTGGCCGTACCGTCCAGCTTGGTGAGCACGATGCCCGTGATGTCGACGACCTCGGCGAAGACGCGCGCCTGGACCAGGCCGTTCTGGCCGGTGGTCGCGTCGAGCACGAGCAGCACCTCGTCCAGCGGCGCGTGCTTCTCCACGACGCGCTTGACCTTGCCGAGCTCGTCCATGAGGCCGGTCTTGGTGTGCAGGCGGCCGGCGGTGTCGATGAGCACCACGTCGGCGCCCATCTCCTTGCCGTCCTTCACCGCGTCGAAGGCGACGGAGGCGGGGTCGCCGGCCTCGGGGCCGCGCACGGTGTAGGCGCCGACCCGTTCGCCCCAGGTCTGCAGCTGGTCGGCGGCGGCCGCGCGGAAGGTGTCGGCGGCGCCCAGCACGACGCTGCGGCCGTCGGCGACCAGGACCCGGGCGAGCTTGCCCGTCGTCGTGGTCTTGCCGGTGCCGTTGACGCCGACGACCATCACGATGCCCGGCTTGCTGGCGGCCGGCTCGGTCTTCACCGTGCGGTCCATGTCGGGGCCGATCAGCGTGAGCAGCTCCTCGCGCAGCAGCCCGCGCAGCTCCTCGGGAGTGCGGGTACCGAGCACGCGCACGCGCTCGCGCAGCCGGTCGACCAGCTCCTGGGTGGGCTGCACACCGACGTCGGCGGTCAGCAGGGTGTCCTCGATCTCCTCCCACGTGTCCTCGTCGAGGTTCTCGCGGGAGAGCAGAATGAGCAGGCCCTTGCCCAGGGCGTTCTGCGAGCGGGAGAGGCGGGCGCGCAGCCGCACCAGACGGCCGGCGGTGGGCTCGGGCACCTCGATCGGGGGTGCCGGAAGCTCCTCGACGGGCGGCTCCTCGACGGCGACGGGAGCCGAGCCGTCGGGCAGGTCCACCTCCTCGATCGTCCGCCGCGGCTCCTCTCGCGGCGTCTCGGCCTCCTCGCCGACGTGTGGCTCGGCCGGAGGGGCGGTGATGTCGGGCGCCGAGGGCGGCGGCGGGGGCAGCGGCTTCCTCCGCCGGCTGCCGATGATGAGCCCGCCGAGCGCGCCGAGCACGACCACGGCGATAACTACAGCAAGGATGATGGTTTCCATAACGCGTCCAGTATGCGCGACCACCTGGGCGGTCAGCGGTAGTCCCGACGGGGCCGCGTGCCCCTGGAATACGGGACCCGCCGACCGCCCGGCGTACAGGATGCGGAACGCCCTCACGAGCACGTGCTGCCCCGGCTCGGTGCGTGAGCCGGGGCAGTGAGGCAGGGGCGGTTACCCCATCTCCTCCAGCGCCTTGCCCTTCGTCTCCTTGACGAACTTCAGGACGAACGGGATGGAGAGCGCGGCGAAGGCCGTGTAGACGACGTAGGTCCAGGAGAGGTTCCAGTCGGCCAGCGACGGGAAGCTCGCGGTGATGGCCCAGTTGGCGATCCACTGCGCCGAGGCGGCCACGCCCAGCGCGGCGGCGCGGATCTTATTCGGGAACATCTCGCCGAGCAGGACCCAGACGACCACACCCCAGGACAGGGCGAAGAAGAGGACGAAGACGTGGGCCGCGATCAGGGCGACCCAGCCCTGGGTGGCCGGCAGCTTGCCGCCGACCAGGGGGTACGAGAACGCCCAGGCCTCCAGGGCCAGGCCGACGACCATGCCGCACGAGCCGATGAGCGCGAGCGGCTTGCGGCCGATGCGGTCCACGAAGATCATCGCGATCACGGTGCCGACGATGTTGATGATCGACGTCGTGAACGAGTAGAGGAACGACTCCGTCGGGTTGACGCCGACCGACTGCCACAGCGTCGCGGAGTAGTAGAACGCGACGTTGATGCCGACGAACTGCTGGAAGGCGGACAGGCCGATGCCGATCCAGACGATCCGCTTGAAGAGGAAGCTGCCGCCGAGCAGGTCCTTGAAGGTGGACTTGTGCTCGCGCTTCATGGCGGTCTCGATCTCGGCCACGCGGGCGTCGAGGTCGATGTGGTCGCCCTCGACCTCGGCGAGGATCCGGCGGGCCCGTTCACGGCGGCCGACGGAGAGCAGGAAGCGCGGGGACTCGGGGATGGCGAAGGAGAGCAGTCCGTACAGGACGGCCGGGACGACCATCACGCCGAGCATCACCTGCCAGGCCTCAAGGCCCATCAGCCGGCCGCGCTGGTTGCCGCCGGCGGCGTTGAGCAGACCCCAGTTGACCAGCTGGGAGATGGCGATGCCGACGACGATCGCGGCCTGCTGGAAGGAGCCGAGACGGCCGCGGTAGGCGGGCGGGGCGACCTCGGCGATGTAGGCGGGGCCGATGACCGAGGCCATGCCGATGGCGAAGCCGCCGACGATCCGCCAGAAGGCGAGGTCCCACAGGGCGAACGGCAGGGCCGAACCGACGGCGCTGACGGTGAACAGGGCCGCGGCGATCCGCATGCAGCGGATGCGGCCGATGCGGTCGGCGATGCGGCCCGCGGTCGCGGCGCCGATCGCGCAGCCGATCAGGGCGATGGCGATGACCTGGGCCAGTTCCGCCGATCCGATGCCGTAGCGGCTCCGGATGGCCTCGACGGCGCCGTTGATCACGGAGCTGTCGTATCCGAAAAGGAAGCCGCCCATGGCGGCGGCCGCGGCGATGAAGATGACGTGCCCGAGATGTTCGGGGTGAGCCGTCCGGGCTCCTGGCCCTGGGGCCTGCATTGTGGTCACGTGTTACTCCTCGGGCACCCCGGCAGCGCTGCCGGGGTGGGGGTCAGCCCCTCCAGACGAAGAGATCAGATCTGAAGATAAAAACAACGGTACAGAGACTATGCCTTCACTTGCCGAAGTCAATTTCCTGCCCTATTGGGCTTTAGACGGGCATCGATCCCCTGGCGACTCTGGACTTCGATTCAAGTGTTGTAGTCAAGCTGCGGACATGGTCCGTCTACCCCGAAGCGACGGAGGCACGCGGGATCCCTGGCACCACACGTGCCGGGGCGCTGACGCAGTGCTAACGCAGGCGCTGGCTGATGACCTTCGACACACCGTCGCCCTGCATGGAGACGCCGTAGAGCGCGTCGGCGACCTCCATCGTGCGCTTCTGGTGTGTGATCACGATCAGCTGCGAGGCCTCCTGAAGCTCCTGCATGATCCGGATCAGCCTTTGGAGGTTGGTGTCGTCGAGGGCCGCCTCGACCTCGTCCATGACGTAGAAGGGGCTCGGACGGGCCTTGAAGATCGACACGAGCAGCGCGACTGCGGTCAGCGACCGCTCGCCGCCGGAGAGCAGGGACAGCCGCTTGACCTTCTTGCCCGGCGGGCGCGCCTCGACGTCCACGCCCGTGGTGAGCATGTTGTCGGGGTCGGTCAGTACGAGCCGGCCCTCGCCGCCCGGGAAGAGCCGGCCGAAGACGCCCTCGAACTCGCGGGCGGTGTCCCGGTAGGCCTCGGTGAAGACCTGCTCGACGCGCTCGTCGACCTCCTTGACTACCTGGAGCAGGTCGGCGCGGGTCTTCTTGAGGTCCTCGAGCTGCTCGCTGAGGAACTTGTGGCGTTCCTCCAGCGCCGCGAACTCCTCCAGGGCCAGCGGGTTGACCTTGCCGAGCCGCTGGTAGGCGCGCTCGGCGGCCTTCAGCCGCTTCTCCTGCTCGGCCCGCAGGTAGGGCCGGGGCCGGTTGCGGGGGTGCTGCGGGTCCTCCGGCAGCTGCTCCCCCTCGGCGGGCGGCGAGGGCGGGACGAGCTGGTGCGGCCCGTACTCCGCCATCAGGCCCGCCGGTTCGACCCCGAGTTCCTCCAGTGCCCTGGTCTCCAGCTGCTCGATGCGCAGCCGCTTCTCGGCGCCGAGCACCTCGCCCCGGTGGACCGAGTCGGTCAGCTTGTCGAGTTCGGCCTTGAGCTCCCGGTCCTCGGTGCGGGCGGCGGTCAGCTCCTGCTCGCGCCGGGCCTTGGCGGCCTCGGCGGCGGCCCGCTCCTCCTCGGCGCGGGCCACGGAGACCTCGACGTGCGCGAGCAGCTGCCGGGCGCCGGAGGCGACCGCCGAGGCGACCTCCGCCTCGTGGCGGAGCCGGGCGCGCCGCTGCTCGGCACGCGCGCGTGCCTCGCGTTCGGCACGGGCGGCCCGGTCCAGCGAGTCGGCCCTGCCGGCCAGTGCCCTGACCCGTTCCTCGTGCGTACGGACCTGGAGGCGGGCCTCCATCTCGGTCTGGCGGGCGTTGGCGCCGTCGGCCGCGAGCCGGTCGCGTGCGGAGGTGTCGGGCTCCTCCTCGATCGGCATCTCCTCGGCCACGGCGAGCCGCTCGGCGAGTTCCTCCACCTCCTGGAGGGCGTTGTCGAGGGCCTCCTGGGCGCGGGCGGCGGCGGCCGAGGACCGCTCGGCCTCCCCGGCGGCGCCGCGCGCCTGCCCGGCGAGCCGGCCCAGTTGCTGGGCAACGGCCGACTTCTCCCGGTCGGCGGTCCGCCGCCGCTCCCCCAGCTCCTCGACCAGCGCCGCGCACCGGCCGCGCCGCTCGGCGGCCCGCTGCTGGTCCTCGGTCAGCTCCTCGCACCGCACGGCGAGCCGCTCCAGCTCGGCGGCGGCCTCGTCCACGGAGGCCTGCACCTCCAGCAGACTGGGCGCCCCGGCGGAGCCGCCCTGAGCGAAGTACGCCCCGAGCAGATCCCCTTCGGCGGTCACAGCGGTCAGCTCGGGTCGGGCGAGGACCAGATCCTCCGCGTCCTCCAGCGTCCCCACCACGACGATTCCCCGCAGCAGCCACCGCACGGCGGGCATCAGCTCCGCGGGGCCGCGCACGAACTCGGCGGCGAAGTGGTGCCCGGACACCGGGGTGCCGGTGGTGGCGGGCGCGCCCGACGCACCGCCGGTACGGTCCTCGGCCCCACCCCGTCCGGCAGCGGCGCCAACCGGCCCACCGGCCGCGGAAAGCCCGGCTCCCGCCGCACCGGTTCCACCCGCATCGACGACTGCCACACCCCCGGCCGCGGACGGATCGGCACAGACCGCCAAGGTCGTGGCCTCGTCCGGCTGGATGGCGTCCGGCGCGCCCGACGAAGTGGTGGGCGTCGCCGGGGCCGCCGTCGGGCCGGGCTGGGTGTCGCTCGGGAGGGCTTCGCCCGGCGGCGTGGGCGCTTGGATCGTGGGGGTTTCGGGTGAGGGGCCCGCGAGGAGCAGTGCGGCTCGGCCCGCGTCCTGTTTGCGCAGCAGGCGGAGGGCGTCGGCCGCCGCTGAGGGGGTGGTCACGGCCAGGGCGTCGGCGGCGGTGCCGAAGGCGGTGGCCAGAGGGGTTTCGTAGCCGGGGGTGACCGTCAGGAGTTCGGCGGCGGGGCCCAGCAGGCCGGTGAGGCGGTCCCCGGCGTCGAGCAGGGCGCCCGTGCCGTCCTTGCGGCGCAGGCCCAGGGCGAGGGCGTCGTGCCGGGCCTGGGTCGCGGCCCGCCTGCGTTCGGCCGCGGTGACCGCCTCTCGGGCGGCCGTGAGGGCGGCCTCCGCCTCGGCCAGTGCCGTCTTCGCCGCCTCGTGCCGCCCGGCCAGCTCCTCGTCGCCCGCGTCGAGGCCGTCGACCTCGGCCTTGAGCGCCTCGTAATCCTCCTGGGCGTGGACGGCCCGTTCCTGGGCCTCGTCCCTGGCGGCGGCCAGCCGCTCGATCTCGGCCTGGGCGGAGGCGGCGCGGGAACGTGCCGCGTTCACCTGGCCGCCCAGCCGGGCCAGGCCCTCACGGCGGTCGGCGATGGCGCGGGCCGCGTCCTTCAGGCGCCGCTCCTCGACGGCCAGTTCCCGCTCCAGCTCGGCGCGGTGGGCGATGGTGTCGTCCAGGGCGCGCTGTGCCGCCTCCAGGGCCGCCTCCAGCCCGGCCTCCTGTTCGCGGACGCGGTCGGCCTCGCGCTCCAGTTCCTCCGGATCGCGGCCGCGCCGCTCCTCGGGCGGCGCGGAGGTGGCGCTGTGCACGCGCGCGTCGGCGAGCGAGATGGTGCCGCGCACGCGTTCGGCGAGCTGGGACAGTTCGTACCAGGTCTGCTGGGCGCGCTGGAGGCGCGGGACGAGCCGGCGCACCTCGTCCTCCAGCAGGGCCTCGCGCTGGAGGGCCTTCTTCAGCTCCTGCTCGGCGGTTTCCTTGCGTTCCTTCAGGGCCGCTTCGTCTGCGACCTCGGCCTTCAGGGCCTCGCGCAGGCCGACGAGGTCGTCGGCCAGAAGCCGCAGGCGCGCGTCCCTCAGGTCCGCCTGGATGACCGCGGCTCTGCGCGCGACCGCCGCCTGCCGGCCCAACGGCTTGAGCTGGCGGCGCAGTTCGTCGGTGAGGTCCTGCACCCGCGCGAGGTTGGCCCGCATCGCGTCCAGTTTCCTGAGCGCCTTCTCCTTGCGCTTGCGGTGCTTGAGGACGCCCGCGGCCTCCTCGATGAAGGCGCGGCGGCCCATGGGGTCGGCGTGCAGGACGGAGTCGAGCTGGCCCTGGCCGACGATGACGTGCATCTCGCGGCCGATGCCGGAGTCGGAGAGCAGTTCCTGGATGTCGAGCAGCCGGCAGGTGTCGCCGTTGATCTGGTACTCGCTGCCGCCGTTGCGGAACATGATCCGCGTGATGGTGACCTCGGCGTACTCGATGGGCAGGGCCCCGTCGGAGTTGTCGATGGTCAGGGACACCTCGGCGCGGCCGAGCGGCGGACGGCCGGTGGTGCCGGCGAAGATGACGTCCTCCATCTTTCCGCCGCGCAGCGATTTGGCGCCCTGTTCGCCCATGACCCAGCTGAGCGCGTCCACGACATTGGACTTGCCCGAGCCGTTCGGTCCGACGACGCACGTGATCCCCGGCTCGAACCGGAGCGTGGTCGCCGAGGCGAACGACTTGAACCCACGGAGGGTCAGGGCCTTGAGGTGCACGCCGCCGGACTTTACCGGCCGTCGGTACCCCACTCCACGAACCCCCGCAACCGCGCGGTTTCACCTTTGAATATGCAGGGCACACCAAAAGTTAAAGACGGTGAAAGGACACGCGGGGGCAACAAAGGCGGGGCAAGAAGGGCGGGGGGAAAGAACGAAGGGACGCCGAAGCGTCCCTTGCAACTCTGACAACTGAGCGGTTGACGGGCAGCCCAACCACTGTGTCGTTGTGCGATGCAGTGATCAGGTGAGCGCAGGCTCCGCCTGGTGTGCGTCGACGCGCTCCATGATCCTGTCGTGAGAAGCGGCAGCCGTCAGGGCGTCGTTCTCCGCCTGGATCCGCACAAGCTCGGATTCCAGGTCCTGGACGCGCTGCTGGAGCCGTCGCATCTCGGCGAGGAGTCGAGGGTCGGAGCCGCCGACGTAACCGAGAAGCGCCTTTGCCATGATGGATGGTCCTCCACACTGAGTGACCGACCGAAGCGGTGTGGGTCGTGAGGGATTCGCACCCGTGGTGCTTGGCACTGCCTGAGTTATGGTGCCGTTCATCCATGCCAAACAGCTAAGGTGCGCGGGCTTTCAGCGTCTCACCAAAAAGTTTGACGGTCAACACGATCACGCCCCGTATCCATGGGCGTCCCGGGGGCGCGCGACCGGAAACCAGGTGGCGCTGCGACTCCTGCGGGCCCCTCGGGGCGTGCGGATCATCTTGCTGTGCGGAGCCTGCCACGCCGCGCGTTTCTTGGCAACCACCTGCTCCTTTTCCCTTCGGGCAGATGCCGGTGGCAGTTCCCGCCGCGGCCGGCGGGACCCGCACCGCGCCACACGATCAGCGGATGGCGAAGCCGTCGTACCCGCCGCGCGGTGTGTCCCAGATCTCGGTGACACCGTCCACACGTCCGGGCGTGTCGCCGCCCTGCAACCAGTCCAGGAGTTTCTGGCACCCCTCACGGGCCCCCTCCGCGACCACCTGCACGCGCCCGTCCCCGAGATTGAGGGCGAAACCGCTCAGGCCCCCGATCTCCAGCGCCGTGGCCCGGGTGAACCAGCGGAAACCCACTCCCTGGACTCGTCCGCGAACCCAGGCGACCAGTCGAACATCCTCGCTCATGGGTGCAACCTAACCGGCCAATGTCTCTCTGGGCACCTCCGCCTCTCGCGCCATGCGGTACCGTCCCGATCCAATGAATCTCATCTGAAACTCACTCGATCGAGTGAGTTGGGTTGACCGCGTCGGCTCAGGGCGCGCGTCGACAGAGAGAGACGAGGAAGGCCAGCACATGGGACGCCACCGACGCTCGGACGCCGGCCGCGCCGCCACGGGCCGCGCCACGGGGGACAGTCGGACGCACGGCTCGTACGAGCGGGACCGCGATCCGTGGGACAGCCACCCGCAGGACGACGACGGCCGTCTGGGCATCGCGCCCTACCTGAACGCGGACCTGTACGCCGACCCCCGCACCAGACCCCAGGAGTACCTCTTCGACACGGACGACGGCGCCGCCCACGCCAGGACCACCGTGGTCTTCCCGGCCGAGGGCTTCAGCCCGGCGGACGGACCGCGGGAGCGGGGGCACCGCCGGAAGAAGAAGGCCGCGACGCCGGTCCGCACGGGGCTTCTCGGGGTCTCCGCCGCGGTCGCCCTCGGCACCGTCGCGGTCGCCACCGGCGCGATGCCCGGGCTCGAGAACTACAAGCTGGGCGGCCCGAACGGCGGCGGCGCCGACAAGGTGCAGGCCGCGGGCTCGCCGACGAACAGCGAGAGCCCGCAGGGCGGCACCTCCGGCAGCGCCGGCGTCGAGCCGGGCGGCCCCGACCCGGGCTCCACGACGAGCCGCGACGTGGATCGGTCCACGTCACCGGAGCGGTCCGCCTCCGAGTCGGCCCCGGCCACCGCGCCGGACGCCGACCCGTCGTCGGCCACGCCCACGAAGGCACCGGAGGCGAAGCCGGTCACGGCGCCGGAGAAGCCGGAGACCGCGCCGGCCGAGACCGCCACCAAGGCGCCGCCGAAGACCCAGGCCCCGACCGCCGTCTCCACGCAGGCCGCCGTCGAGGCCGAGGTGCTCAGGCTCGTCAACGAGGAACGGGCGAAGGTGGGGTGCAGCGCGCTGACGGCGAGCAGCTCGCTCGCCGGCCTCGCCCAGGACTTCAGCGAGGCGATGGCCGACCAGAACTTCTTCGACCACACCGATCCCAGCGGCGCCTCGCCGTGGGACCGGGCGGCGAAGCTCGGCATCACCAGCCTCGGCGGCGAGAACATAGCCCGCGGGCAGGCCGACGCGGAGGCGGTGATGGACGCCTGGATGAACAGCCCCGGCCACCGCGCCAACATACTGAACTGCGACTTCAAGACCCTGGGCGTCGGTGTGCACTTCGGCTCCGGCGGTCCGTGGTGGACGCAGGACTTCGGGTACTGAGACAGCCGCAGGTCAGAGGTCTGGGCCGAGTGCCGGCGTCGTCCCATGGCCACGACATCTGCAGGGATATGGCCATGCGGCCTGATCGCACTCATCATGACCGGCATGCGGAGCGTTCAGGCGGGAGCAAAGACCGGCAGGGCACGGGGATCGCTCGGCAGAGCCTCGGCCTGTCTCTTCGTGACGGGGAGCGTTGACGCGGGGATTTATCTCGCCGAGTTGATCACGGATGGCGACCGCTACGTCGCCATGCTCGAGTCCGCCTCTGTGCTGCTGTTCACAAGCTGGATCGTCGGAGCAGTGCACTTTCTCCGGATCAGGAAGGTGGAGAGGCAGGCACTGGCGGGACCTGCCCCGCCGATCGTCAGGTAGCACTGACTCTTGGTCAGCGCCACCTGATGGTGAGCGCTGTGCGCGGGTACGCTTGGGTCATGAGCACCCCGCAGACCCAGGACGACCTCCCTTACAGCGTGTTCGCCAGGGCCTGCCCTTCACGCGGCACGCTGGAACATGTCACGGGTCGCTGGGGCGGGCTCGCGCTGGGCGCCCTGTACGAGGGCTCGCTCCGCTTCAACGAGCTGCGCCGCCGTGTCGACGGCGTGAGCGAGAAGATGCTGTCCCAGACCCTCCAGGCGCTGGAGCGCGACGGCCTGGTGCATCGCGAGGCCCAGCCGACCAACCCGCCCCGGGTGGACTACGAGCTCACGGCGCTGGGCCGCGAGGTCGCCGAGCGCCTGCTGTCGCTCATCCACTGCGTGGAGGGGCGCATGGACGACGTCCTGGCGGCACGCGAGCGTTACGACGCCACGCGCGGCGCTCGCTGACACTTCGGGCAGTAGTAGCTGGAGCGGTTCATCCACGGGCGGCGACGCAGCGGGGTGGCGCAGCGGCGGCAGGGCAGGCCCTCACGGCCGTAGGCGTCCAGGGAGCGGTCGAAGTAGCCGGACTCCCCGTTGACGTTGACGTAGAGGCTGTCGAAGCTGGTGCCGCCGACGGCGAGGGCCTCGTTCATCACCCCCCGGACGTGGGTGAGGAGTTCGGCCGTGCGGGAGCGGGTGAAGGTCGCGGTGGGGCGTTCGTAGTGGACGCGGGTGCGCCACAGGGCCTCGTCCGCGTAGATGTTGCCGACGCCGCTGATCAGGGACTGGTCGAGCAGGGCCCGTTTGATGGTGGTCCGCTTGCGGCGCAGGGCCTGGTGGAAGGCCTCGTCGTCGAACAGCGGGTCGAGGGGGTCGCGGGCGATGTGCGCGATGACGTCGGGCAGCCCGTCGGGGGTGGTGTCGTGCAGCGACAGGCCGCCGAAGGTGCGCTGGTCGACGAAGCGGAGTTCGGTGTTCAGCTCGTCGGCGAAGCGGACGCGGATGCGCAGGTGCTTCTCGACGGGCGCGGTCAGCGGCTGGACCAGCAGCTGGCCGCTCATGCCGAGGTGCGCAAGGATCGCCTGGCCACTGTCCTGGAGGGGCAGCCACAGGTACTTGCCGCGGCGGCTGGGCAGGCCGAGCCGATGGCCCTGGACTCGGTGCGCGAAATCCTCCGCGCCGGCCGGGTGGCGGCGTACGGCACGCGGGTGCAGGACCTCGACGCCGGCGACGCTCCGCTGCGCGACCCACCGCTCCAGTCCGCGCCGTACGACCTCGACCTCGGGCAGCTCGGGCATGACTCCCCCGTTTCACACATCGCGGCCGCTGCGGCCGTCACGGGCCGAGCGCCCGCCCCGGGGCGGGGACGGGCGCTCGGTCGCGTTCTGCTGGGCGCGGCCTGCGGGCGGAGGACCGCCGGACGGCCGCGCTCGGTTTCCCGGTTCTCAGGCGGAGGCCGGCGCCTCGTCGGCGCCGTCGGCGGACCCCACCGCCTTGGCGCGCTCGTCCGCTGCGGCCCGGATGGCCCGCCACGCGGACTCCGCGGCCTGCTGCTCCGCCTCCTTCTTGCTGCGGCCGGTGCCGGTGCCGTACGAGACGCCTCCGACGCGGGCGGCAGCAGTGAAGGTCTTCTCATGATCGGGGCCGGTCTCCGTGACCAGGTACTCGGGGACGCCGAGCCCCTCGGTCGCGGTGAGCTCCTGGAGACTGGTCTTCCAGTCCAGGCCGGCTCCGAGGTTGGAGGACTTCTCGATCAGTGGGTCGAACAGGCGGTGCACCAGTTCGGAGGCCGCGTCGAGGCCCTGGTCGAGGTAGACCGCGCCGATCACCGCTTCCAGGGTGTCGGCGAGGATGGACGCCTTGTCCCGGCCGCCCGTGCCCTCTTCACCACGGCCGAGCCGGATGAAGGCGCCCAGGTCGAGGCCACGGCCGACCTCCGCCAGCGCACGCGAGTTGACCACCGCGGCCCGCAGCTTGGCCAGCTGGCCTTCGGGCAGGTCGGGGTGGGTGCGGTACAGCGTGTCCGTGACGACCAGACCGAGGACGGAGTCACCGAGGAACTCCAGTCGCTCGTTCGTCGGCAGACCGCCGTTCTCGTACGCGTAGGAACGGTGGGTCAGCGCGCGCACCAGAAGGGCGGACTCGAGCTTGTAGCCGAGCCGCCCTTCCAGAAGCGTGTGGGACGAGGCCGTGTTGTCCGACGGAGCACCTCCGCGTCGGCGGTGATTGCCCGCTTCGGCGCCTTCCGCCTTCTTGGCAGTGGACACAGTGCCTCTCACCAGCCGCTCAGACCTCGAGGACCTGGCGCTTGTTGTAGGTGCCGCACGACGGGCACGCGATGTGCTGCTGCTTGGGCTCGTGGCAGCGCTCGCACGCAACCAGGGTGGGGACCGCAGCCTTCCACTGCGACCGGCGGTGGCGCGTGTTGCTGCGCGACATCTTCCGCTTCGGAACAGCCACGGCTACTTCTCCTGCTTCTCGTCGGCGCGTGCTGATCGAGGCGCGCCGCCGCTCATCTCGTCCTTCTCGCCGTCCTTCATGGTGCCGGCGAGTCCCTGCAAAGCCGCCCAACGGATGTCGACGGCGTCGTGGTGGTGGTCCGGGTCGTCCGCGAGCCGCGCTCCACACTCGGAGCACAGACCAGCGCAGTCTTCCTGGCACACCGGCTGCATCGGCAGTGCGAGCACCACCGCATCCCGCAGCAGAGGTTCGAGGTCGAAGAGTCCGTCCTCGAGGAAGAGCCTGTCCTCGTCGTCCTCGTCGTCGGCGGCGTCTTCGTCGGACCGTGCGATCGCACGGCCCCGCTCGTCGGCGTCGGGGTACGAGAACAGCTCCTGGAAGTCCGCGTCGAGTTCGAGCTCGAGCGGCTCCAGACACCTTACGCACTCCCCCTCGGCCTGTGCACGGGCGGTGCCTGTGACGAGCACCCCTTCCATGACCGACTCGAGCCGGAGTTCGAGTTCCACCGGGGCGCCTTCCGGCACTCCGACGACGCCCTGGAGACCGAGGTCCTTGGGGGCGGGGACCGTACGGGTCAGGCGCTGCAGCGCGCCGGGCCGCCGTCCCAGCTCGTGCGTGTCGAACACGAGAGGGTTGCGGTGGTCGAGGCGGGCGTTCTGAGCCATTCCTGCTTTCGGTTTCCGAACTCGGGGGGACGCTCTCCCGGCGGTGTTCCGGGCAGCGCAGATCGCGGACGTATGCACGACCGAAGAGCCAGGATACTTGACCTTTCGCTCTCGGCCCAAATGGGCGGCCGGCCTAGAGGCCGCGGCCCTGTTCGTAGGCGCGCAACTGCTCGGCGCTGATCATGCTGGTGTCGAAGAGGCTGGTCTCGTCGAGGGCGTGCGCCTGCGGCTGCGCGTAGCCGTGGTGGTCCTGGGGGTCCTGCTGCCCCTGCTGGGCCTGGCTCGGGTCGTAGCCGGCCGGCTGCTGGGCGTCGTAGGCCTGGAAGGGGGCGCCTCCCGCCTGGGCGTAGCCGGAGGTGCCGGCGGTGGGGGCATACGGGTCGGGCTGCTGGTAGCCGTACTGGTCCTGCTGGCCGTAGCCCTGCGGGTAGCCGCCGTACGGATCGCTCTGCCCGGGCTGCTGGTAGCCGTAGGCCGGCTGCGGCTCGTACTGCGGCGGGGCGGGCCGCTCGGCGGGCGGGGACGCCGGAGCCACCGGGGAGAGCGGGGCCGCCGGAGCGTCGGCCAGGGCCGCGAGGTCGGCGAGGTAGTCGGCGTCGCTGGAGTGCTGGACCGTGGTGGTGTCGTCGGCGAGGGCGCCGAGGTCGTCGGTGGCGATGCGGCCGTGCAGCTTCTGGCGGCCGCGGCCGACGGCCTCCAGGGTCTTGGCGAGGACCGCCTCGAAGGCGCCGAGCTTGGCGTCGACGTACGCGTCGGCGTTGCGGCGCAGGGTCTCGGGGTCGTGGCTGCGCTCGGGGGCGTCCTCGTCCTCGTAGCCGTCCTCGTCGAGGCCGGGGCCGGTGCCGAGCAGCTTCTCGCGACCGCGGCCGACCGAGCCGAGGGTCTTGGTGAGGACGACCTCGAAGTTGGCGAGCTTGGAGTCGACGTAGTCGTCGGCCTCGGCGCGGACCTCCTCGGCCTCCTGCCGGGCCTCGCCGAGGATCCGGTCGGCCTCGGCCTGGGAGCGGCGGGCCACCTCGGTGCCGGAGACCAGCGAGCCGCGCTCGGCGTGCGCGCCTTCGATGATCCGCTCGGCCTCGCGCCGGGCCTCGTGCACCATCTGGTCGCGGTCCCCGATCAGCTCCTGGGCCTGTGCGAGGGAACCGGGCAGGACCTGGCGCACCTCGTCGAGCAGCGCGAGCAGTTCGGCGCGGTTGACCACGCACGACGCCGACATGGGCATGGACCGGGCGCTGGAGACCGTGGCCACGATCTCGTCGAGCTTGTTCTGCACGTCCACCGTGTGCTCGCCACTCTCTACAGGTGTGTTGGACTACCGATGTGTCGGAGACGGACGGGACGACTGTACGTCCATGAGGTGATCGCCGGACACCGGGTGACAGGCAGTCAGCCGCCTCAGTCCTTCTTCAGCCGCTGGGTGAGGGCCTCGAGGACCTGCGGCGGCACCAGGTGGGAGACGTCTCCGCCCCATGCCGCGACCTCCTTGACCAGGGAGGACGACAGGAAGCTGTAGGTGGGGTTGGTGGGCACGAACAGCGTCTCGACGCCGGAGAGGCCGTTGTTCATCTGGGCCATCTGCAGCTCGTAGTCGAAGTCGCTGACGGCGCGCAGGCCCTTGACGATGGCCGGGATGTCGCGCTGCTTGCAGAAGTCGACCAGGAGGCCGTGGAAGGCCTCGACCCGGACGTTTCCGTACTCGGCGGTGACCTGCTGGATGAGGTCGATCCGCTCGTCGATCTCGAACAGGCCCTTCTTCGACTGGTTGATCATCACCGCGACGTAGACCTCGTCGTAGAGACGGGAGGCGCGGGCGATGATGTCCAGGTGTCCGTTGGTGATGGGGTCGAACGACCCGGGGCAGACGGCGCGGCGCACTTGAGATCCCTCGCTCTCCGGTCCGGTCATCGTGCGTCTTCGCACGTAGAGGCGGCGCGACCGTACCAAAACGTCCCTTCGCCGTAGCGACGGGCCCGGATCGCGTCGAACCCTCGCGGCCACGTGAACTCGCCGCCCCTGGTGCTGCGCTCCACGGTGACGAGGGCGCCCTCCGCGAGCCACCCCTCGGTGCGGAGTGTGAGCAGAATCTCGCGAAGATCGTCGTCGGAGACCGCGTACGGCGGGTCGAGGAAGACGATGTCGTACGGCTCCGCCGGGGCCGGTGTCTGGACGATCTGTTCCGCTTTGCCCGCCCGTACGTCGGCGCCTGGGAGGCCGAGCGCCTTCACGTTCTCCCGGACGGTGCGGACCGCTCGCGCGTCGGCCTCCACGAGCAGGGTGTGCCCGGCGCCCCGGGACAGCGCCTCCAGGCCGACGGCGCCCGAGCCGGCGTACAGGTCCAGGACGCGTTCGCCGTCCAGCGGGCCGCCCAGGAGGGACTGCCAGGTGGAGAACAGGCCTTCGCGCGCCCGGTCCGAGGTGGGGCGGGTTCCGCTGCCCGGCGGTACGGCGAGACGGCGTCCGCCGGCCCGGCCGGCGATCACGCGGGTCATGTCTGGGTCCTTGCTTGTCGGTGGCGGCTCGGGTGCGGGCCGGTCCCAGTCTGTCAGCCCTTCTCCAGGTATCGCTCCCGCTCCTCGTCCAGCAACGCGTCCAGCGCCGTGCGCAGTCCGGGCAGGTGCTCCAGGTCCGGGTCGGCGGCCACCACCGCGGCGGCCTCCTCGCGGGCCTCGGCGATGATCTCCTCGTCGTCGATGACGGCGAGCACCCGCAGGCTGGAGCGGGCGCCGGACTGGGCCTGGCCGAGGACGTCGCCCTCGCGGCGCTGTTCGAGGTCGATGCGGGAGAGCTCGAAGCCGTCGAGGGTGGAGGCCACCGCGTTCAGCCGCTGCCGGGCGGCGCTCGCCTCCGGCATCTCGCTGACCAGCAGGCACAGTCCGGGCGCCGCGCCGCGACCGACGCGGCCGCGCAGCTGGTGCAGCTGGGAGACGCCGAAGCGGTCGGCGTCCATGATCACCATCACCGTGGCGTTCGGCACGTTCACGCCGACCTCGATGACCGTGGTGGCGACCAGGACGTCGGTCTCGGCGGCGGCGAAGCGGCGCATGACCGCGTCCTTGTCGTCGGGCTGCATACGCCCGTGCAGCACCTCGACCTTCAGGCCGTGCAGGGGGCCCTTGCCCAGCCGGCCCGCGACGTCCAGCACGGCGAGCGGCGGGCGCTTCTCCGCCTCGTCCTCGGCGGACTTCTTCGCGGCGGCCTTCTTCGGGTCGTCCTCCTCGTCCCCGATGCGCGGGCAGACCACGTACGCCTGGTGGCCCTTCGCCACCTCCTCGCGCACCCGCTCCCAGGCCCGGGCGAGGAAGTGCGGTTTGTCGGCTGCCGGGACGACATGGCTGGCGATGGGCGAGCGGCCCGCCGGGAGCTGGTCGAGGACGGAGGTCTCCAGGTCGCCGAAGACGGTCATCGCGACCGTGCGCGGAATGGGCGTGGCGGTCATGACCAGCAGGTGCGGGGGTTGCCTGCCCTTGCCGCGCAGCGCGTCGCGCTGCTCGACGCCGAACCGGTGCTGCTCGTCCACCACGACCAGTCCCAGGTCGTGGAACTGGACCTTGTCCTCGATCAGCGCGTGTGTGCCGATGACGATGCCCGCCTCGCCGGTGGCCAGGTCGAGCAGGGCCTGCCGACGGGCCGCGGCGCCCATGGACCCGGTGAGCAGCACCACCTTGGTGCCGTGCTCGGCGCCGCCCAGCATGCCTCCCTCGGCGAGCTCCCCCAACATCTCGGTGACCGACCTGTGGTGCTGCTGGGCCAGCACCTCGGTGGGCGCGAGCATCGCGGCCTGCCCGCCCGCGTCGACGACGGCGAGCATGGCGCGCAGGGCGACGAGCGTCTTGCCGCTGCCGACCTCGCCCTGGAGCAGGCGGTGCATCGGGTGCTCGGTGGCCAGGTCGGCGAAGATCTCGCGGGAGACCTTCCGCTGCCCCTCCGTGAGCGTGAAGGGGAGGCGGTCGTCGAAGGCCGCCAGGAGGCCGTCCGGGCCGGGTACGCGGGCGACGGCGGGGAGTTGGGTGTCCGCGTGGCGGCGGCGGGCGAGCGCGACCTGGAGGACGAAGGCCTCGTCCCACTTCAGGCGGGCGTGGGCGTCGGCGATGTCCGCCTTGCTGTGCGGGCGGTGGATCTTGAGCAGGGCCTCGGGGAGGGCGACCAGCCCGCGGCCCGCGCGCAGCGACTCGGGCAGCGGGTCGAGCGCCTCCTGGGCACTGGGCAGGACGGTCTGGACCGCCTTGCCGATCTTCCAGGACTCCAGCTTGGCGGTGGCCGGGTACATCGGGATGAGGGCGCCGGCCCAGCTCTCGACTGCTTCTCCGTCCTCCCCCTTCAGCAACTCGTACGCCGGGTGGGCCAGTTGCAGCCGCCGGTTGAAGACCGAGACCTTGCCCGCGAACATCGCGCGTGTGCCCGGCAGGAGTTCCTTGTGGGGTTTGTGCACGCCGTTGCCGAAGAAGACCAGTTGGAGCCGGCCGCTGCCGTCGGTGATCGTCACCTCCAGGCGCTGGCCCTTGCCGCGGGGCGCGCGGGCGGAGGCGAACGTGTGCAGGCGGGCGTCGGCGACCTGGGCGACCACCGTGACGTGCTCGTCCATGGGCAGGTCGGCGAGGTGGGTGAGCTGGCCGCGCTCCTCGTACCGGCGCGGGTAGTGGTGCAGGAGGTCACCGACGGTGTGCAGGCCGAGGTGCTCGGCCATCACCTTCGCGGTGGCGGGGCCGAGCACTGACTTCAGTGGCTGTTTCAGTGGTTCTTGCAGTGCGGGCACGAGATCCATTGCACACCACGGCACCGACAATGCCGTAGACCTCCCGGGAAACTCCTGGTCAGCCGGTCCGTCCGGGCTCCGGGTCCGGTCGTCGCACTCCCACTCGTTCCGCCCGAGGGGCGGGCCGCACGGCAGGCGCGAATGTGACGGCGGGAATGTGACGACAGGGCCTAAGATGACGTGCTCCGGCCATCCCCGCGGCAACCGCCTCACAGGTGCCGCCCTACCCCGCGCCGACGCGAAGTCCCCCACCGGCGCTGCGACGATGGACTTCCAGACCTCACAGTCAGCACAGGCATCCCACTCACCACAGTCGTCCCGCCGGCCCGACTCGGCCCATATGTTCCAGGTCGATCTCCGGGGTCTGGTGGATCTGCTCTCGCACCACCTGTACTCCAGCCCCAAGGTCTACCTGCGCGAACTGCTCCAGAACGCCGTGGACGCCATCACCGCCCGGCGCGCGGAGGAGCCCGGCGCCCCCGCGCGCGTACGACTGTTCGCGGACGGCGACACCCTGCGGGTGGAGGACACCGGCGTCGGTCTCACCGAGTCCGACGTGCACGAGCTGCTGGCCACCATCGGCCGCAGCTCCAAGCGGGCCGACGGCCTGCGCGAGGCGCGCTCGGACTTCCTCGGCCAGTTCGGCATCGGCCTGCTGGCCTGCTTCGTGGTGGCCGAGCGGATCCGGGTGGTCAGCCGCAGCGCCCGTACGCCCGACGCCCCGCCCGTGGAGTGGACGGCGCGCGACGACGGCTCGTACACCGTGCGGGCCCTCCCGGACTCCGCCCGCCCGGAACCCGGCACCACCGTGCACCTCCGGGCCCGGGCCGGGACGGGCGAGTGGCTCACCGAGCAGCGTGTGCTCGCACTGGCACGGGACTTCGGGTCGCTGCTGCCGTACGACGTCCGGGTGGGCGAGGAGCCGGTCACCGATCTGCCGGCACCGTGGGACCGGGCCTACCCCTCCCCCGCGGCCCGCCGGGTCGCCCTGGCCCGGTACTGCCACGAGGCGTTCGGGTTCACCCCGCTGGACACCATCGGCCTGGACGTGCCGCTGGCCGGGATCCGCGGGGTGGCGTACGTGCTGCCGTCGGCGGTCAGCCCGGCGCAGCGGGCGGGTCACCGCGTGCACCTGAAGGGCATGCTGCTGACCGAACGGGCCGAACAGCTGCTGCCCGACTGGGCGTTCTTCGTGCGCTGCGTACTCGACACCGACAGCCTGCGGCCCACCGCCTCGCGGGAGTCGCTGTACAAGGACGAGACGCTGGCCGCCGTGCGCGAGGCGCTCGGGGAGCGGATCCGGTCCTGGCTGGCCTCTCTCGCGGCCGGCGACCCGGAGCGGCTGACGGCGTTCCTCTCGGTGCACTTCCTGGGCGTGAAGTCCCTCGCCCGGCACGACACGGAGATGCTGCGCACGATGCTGCCGTGGCTGCCCTTCGAGACGACCGACGGGCGGCTCTCCCTGGAGGAGTTCGCGCAGCGCCACCCCGTCGTGCACTTCACGCGCACGGTCGAGGAGTACCGGCAGGTCGCGCCGATCGCCTCCGCGCAGGGCATCGGCGTCGTCAACGGCGGCTACACCTACGACAGCGAGCTGGTCGAGGCACTGCCGTCGGTGCGCCCGGGGACGGCGGTGGCCGAGCTGGACGCGGACATCGTGACCGCGCACCTGGACTCCGTCGACCCGGCCGAGGAGCTGGCCCTGTCGGGCTTCCTGGCCGCCGCGCGGAACCGGCTGGACCCGCTGGGCTGCGACGTCGTGCTGCGCGCCTTCCACCCGCTGTCCGTGCCGGCGCTGCACCTGGACGACCGGGCGGCCCGGCACGAGCAGGCCCGCGCCGAGGCCGAGGCGCAGGCCGACGACCTGTGGGCGGGCATCCTCGGCTCGCTGCGGGGCGGCGCCCCGCGCGCGCGTCTGGTGCTCAACCACCTCAACCCGCTGATCCGCCGGATCGGTTCGCTGGGCGACCCGGAGCTGATCGGCACGGCGACCGAGTCGCTGTACGGGCAGGCACTGCTGATGGCGCAGCGCCCACTGCGGCCGGCGGACTCGGCGCTGCTGAACCGGGCGTTCATCGGCCTGCTGGAGTGGGCCACGCACAGCGGCACCGACTCGACGGGGGACGGCCGGCGATGAGTGACATCACCGACTTCGACTCGCTGCGCCGGGAGATCGCCGCCAACGGCGAGCGGCCGGAGGGTCCGGCCCGCAACGCGCGCGCGGAGCGGCTGCTCGCCGAGGCCGAGAGGCTGAACATCCCGCTCGCCGTGATCGAGGCGCTCGGACACCAGCTGAAGGTCTACAACTACAGCTCCGAGAAGGACAGGATGTTCGTCCCGTTCGCGCGGCTGCTGCGCATGTGGGACGAACGCCCGGAGGACTTCGACGAGTACGAGACCCACTCGCTGCACTGGGTCTTCAAGTGGATGTCGGCGGGCATGCTGGGCCAGTCGCACATCCCGCTGGCCGCCGTCGAGAAGTGGCTCGGCGAGATGGAGCACCGCTACCGGCTCGCCGGCCACTCCGAACGTGCCGTGCGCAGCGCCGAGTTCAGCGTCGCCCGGCACGTCGGTGACCTCGCGCGGGCGGAGCGGGCGTACGCGGCGTGGCTGGCCGCCGACCGGGACCGCATGGCGGACTGCCACGCCTGCGAACTGCACGACCAGGGCAGGTGGCAGGCCGAGTGCGGCCGCGACGCGGAGGCGGTCGAGCTGTGGCGGCCGGTGCTGGACGGCGAGTTCTCCTGCGCCCACGAGCCGCACGGCGTCCTCGCCTCGTCGCTGATGCCGCTGCTGCGGCTGGGCCGTCCCGACGAGGCGCGCGCCCACCATCTGCGGGGCCTACGGCTGGTGCGGCCGATGGAGAGCATGCGCGGCGCCTACGCCGACCACGTGGAGTTCTGCGCGCTGACCGGCAACGAGGCGCGGGCCCTGGAGCTGCTGGCCGAGCGGCCGGCGTACTTCACGGACGACGGGAACCCGCTCGGCAGGCTGGACTTCCTGGCGGTGGCGGCCCTGCTCATGGACCGGCTGGTCGAGCTGGGGCGGGACGGGCAGGCGGTGCCCGGTCCGGCGGGGCGCGTCTGGACGGCCGGGGAACTCGCCGTGCACGCGCGCGCGGAGGCATCGGCCCTGGCGGCCCGCTTCGACGAGCGCAACGGCACGTCCCGGGTCGGCGAGCGGGCACGCGCGCGCATGGCGCGGCGCCCGCTGGTGGACCGGCTGCCGCTGGGCGTGCGCACGGCACGGCCCGCCGGCATCGCTCCGGCTCCCGCCGTGCGAGTCCCCGTTGAGGCGGCGGCCGAAGCGGCGGCCCCCGAAGAAGCCGGCCTGCCCGCGCTGATCGCCGAGGCGCGACGGCTGTCGGACACCCTGCGGCCGCACGCCATGGAGGCGTGGGCGGCGGTCGCGCGGGCCGCGCAGGGCGTCGAGCTGGAGGCGCGGGACCGGGCCGAGATCGCCGACCACGAGGCGATGGACCGGGGCCCCGAGGGCGCCGCGCTGTTCGAGCGCGCCGCCGAGTGGTACGCGCGGGCGGGCGATCTTGGCGAGGCGCTGGCGGCACGCTCGCGTGCGGCGTACGTGAGGGCGCTGACCGGCGACGTGGACGGGGCGCTCACCGCGGTCGCCGAACCCTACGAGCGGGTCCTCGCGTTGTACGCCGAGGAGGGCACCGGCCTACGGCAGGCCGCGTCCGTGGTGATGGGACGGGCGCGGATCCTGATGCGGCCGGTGCACGAGGCCGAAGGGCCCGTGGACCCGGGGACGCTGTCCGCCGCCGAGGAGGCCGCGCGCGAGGTCCTGGCCCTCGTGGAGGGGCACGCCGGGGACGATGTGCGGCTCGCGTCCCGGGCGGCCGAGGCGCGGGCGATGCTCGCCGAGACCGCCGCGCGCACCGGGGACCTCCGGGGGGCCGCGGAGCTGTTCGGGCGGGCGGCGGCCGAGTACGTCGGGGCGGGCCTGCCGTGGTTCGCGGTGGAGTACGAGGCCCGGCTGGCGGCCCTCGCGCACCACCTGGGCGACCCGGAGGGCGCCGAGCGGGCCCTGCGGGCGGCCCTGGAGCACGGCGGGGCGCATCTGGAGGCCGTGGGCCGGGCACAGCTGCACCTTCAGCTCGCCGAGGTGCTCGGCGGCCTGGACCGGACCGAGGAGGCGGCGGAACACGCCCTGGAGGCGGCGCACTGGGCCGACGTGGCGGACGAAGGACCGGCGCTCGGGGCCTGGGCCCGGCAGCAGCTCGGCGGCCTGCTGCTGCGGCTGGGGCGGTGGGCGGAGGCCGCGGAGGTGCTGGAGTCCGCGCTGCCCGACCTGTCCGCCGAGACGCACGGCGACGGGGCCGTCGTACAGACGCAGTGGTGGCTCGGCGACTGTCTGAGCGAGCTCGGGGAGCACCGTGCGGCAGCCGAACGCAGGCTTCAGGCCGCCGAGACCGCCCGGCACTGGTCCGAGCAGCAGGACCACGCGAGCCTCGCTCATCTGGCCGCCGAGTCGCTGAGCCGGGCCGGGCTGCACGACGAGGCGGACCGTGCCTACACGCGCGCGGGCGACCTGTGGCGCTCCCTGGGCGACGTGCACGGCCTGGTCCGCGCCCTGCGCGCACGCGCGTGGCTCGCGCTGGGCACCGAGGCCGGCCCGGACGCGGCGCGGGAGCTGATGGAGGCCGCCGTCACCGAGTGCGAGGCGGCGCTGGACGCGGTGGACGACACGGCGGCGCGGCAGCGGCTCGTCGCCGAACTCGGGCACACCCAGCGGCAGTTCGGTGATCTGCTCGCGGACAGCGCGCAGGACGAGGGGGACGGGGCCGCGTCCGAGGAGGCCCTGTCCAGGCTGGAGCGGGCGATCGCCGCCTTCGCCCTGCTGGGTCCGGCCGCCGTGTACGACCGGACCGGAGCGGAACTCGCCGCGGGATGGCTGGCGTTCGGCCTGGGCCGCCCCGCCGAGGCCAAGGCCCGCGCGCGTGCCGTGCTGGCGGCCTACGAGCACGCGGACGACGAGGACGGCAGACCTCGTTCCCGCCGTACGGAAGCCGAAAGACTCCTGCGAGCCCCCGAGGTGGAGGGATCCGCGGACTGAGGCTCACTCCACCCCGATGAGCAGCAGCGCCCCCTGCCGGCCGCCCCGGTGGACCACCGTGTCGACGGCGAGGTAGGACTCGCGGACGCGGGTCTGGAGGCGGTCGGCGATCGCGTCGGGGGCCTCGTCGCCGAGGACGAGGGTGACCAGTTCGCCGCCCGCCGAGAGCATGCGGTCCAGGACGGTCTCGGCGGTGGCCGCGACGTCCGAGCCGATCACGGCCACGTCGCCGTCGATGAGGCCGAGGACGTCACCGGCCTGGCAGATGCCGGCCGTGGTCCAGGACTGGCGTTCCGCGACGGTGACCTCGGCGTGGCGGGTGGCGCCGGCCGCCGAGGTCATGGCGACGACGTCCTCGTCGAAGCGGCGCCCCGGCTCGTGCACGGCGAGGGCGGCGATGCCCTGCACGGCCGAGCGGGTCGGGATCAGTGCGACGCGGACGCCCTCCCCGCGGGCCTGCTCGGCCGCGGCGGACGCGGTGTGGCGCAGCTCGGGGTCGTTGGGCAGCAGGACCACCTCGCGCGCGTGTGCCCGCCGTACGGCCTCGACGAGCTCCCCGCTCGCGAGCTGCTCCCCGGGCCGGGCGAGCACCGCGGTCGCCCCGGCCTCGGAGTAGAGCGCGGCCAGGCCCTCGCCGGGCACGACGGCCACCACGGCGCGCTGGGCCCGCTCCCGGTGCGGCCGTCCGGACCCGCCGGTGTGCGCGTCACCGGCGCCGAAGTGCGTGATCCGGATCCGGTGCGGCCGCCCGGCCTCCACGCCCGCCTCCACGGCGGCTCCGGCGTCGTCGACGTGCACGTGCACGTTCCACAGGCCGTCGCCGCCGACCACGACGAGGGAGTCCCCGAGCCCGTCGAGACGCTCGCGCAGCCGGGCGACGGCCGTGTCCTCGGCGTCCAGCAGGTAGATCACCTCGAAGGCGGGACCGCTCGCGGGCGGCGCGCAGGCGCCGGGCCCGTCGTCCTCGGCGGGGCACACGCGCGCGTGGGGCACGAGCGGCCGGCCGTCAGCCGCCACCGCGGCTGCCGAGGGGGATGCGCCCTGCTCCGGCGTGCGCCCCGTGAACGTCTCCACCAGGGCCGCGAGGACCGCCACCAGCCCC
Source organism: Streptomyces sp. NPDC001231 (assembly GCF_042896885.1). Classification (NCBI taxonomy): domain Bacteria; kingdom Bacillati; phylum Actinomycetota; class Actinomycetes; order Kitasatosporales; family Streptomycetaceae; genus Streptomyces; species Streptomyces sp. NPDC001231. The sequence continues at coordinate 147,300 of NZ_JBIAXS010000006.1, read as the reverse complement.
CGCCCGCCCGCGTCGACCACCCCGGCGCGCTCCAGGACCGCCAGCTGGCCGGGGGTCGCGGCGAGGGCCGCGCACGCTCCCTCGTAGGCGGCCAGCGCGACCGTCCCGCAGTCTCCCTCGGCTCCGGTGGCCGCGTCCGCGGCGGCCGAGGCCACCGACAGGACCGTGCCCTCCATCGGGTGCGCCACGGCCTGCCGGGCGGAGTCGGCCGCGCGCCGCAGGGCCAGGCACAAACCGAGCCCGTCGGTGTGCGCGCGGTCACCGTCGGCGGCGAACACCTGGGCCATGCCGCGCAGCAGCTGGGCGAGGATCGTCCCGGAGTTGCCGCGGGCCCCGATCAGCGCGCCGTGCGCCATCGCCCGCGCGGCGTCGGCCAGGGAGGGGCCGGAGGCAGTCCCCTCGGCCGCGCCGGTCCCGCCGCCCACCTCGTGCGCGGCGAACACGGCCTCCACCGCCGCGGCGGCGGACTCCACGGTCAGATACAGGTTGGTGCCGGTGTCCCCGTCGGCCACGGGGTAGACGTTGATCGCGTCGATCTCCTCGCGCGCGCGTCCCAGCGCCCGCAGCGCGAGTCCGCACCAGGTGCGCACCGCCGGCGCGTCGAACGTCTGCGGCACCTGCGCCACCTGCGCCTCCCTGAGCTGCTGGACTGGACGCAGCGTAGACCCCGGGGCGGTGCCTGACGGAAGAGGGCCCGCGCGGGCCCCGGAGCCACCGTGGTAGTTTCGCCCTACGGACGCAGCCGTTGTATGCTGCTCCGGTTGCCCGATCCTGATCGGGCTCTCCCCTGGCAACGCCACTCGGATTTCAAGTTTCAAGAGCGTTCTCTGAGCCTGAGATCTTGATCCCGGCATGCCGGGATCAACCGTAAGTGCATCTGAAGTCTTTGGAGTGACCCGTGGCTGCCAACTGCGACGTCTGCGGCAAGGGGCCGGGCTTCGGCAACAACATCTCGCACTCGCACCGCCGTACGTCCCGTCGCTGGAACCCGAACATCCAGCGTGTGCGTACCGTGGTCGGCGGGACGCCGAAGCGCGTGAACGCCTGCACCTCGTGCATCAAGGCCGGCAAGGTCTCGCGCTGACGCACAGCAACAGCTAAGCGCGCGGCCACCGCTGGTTCGCTGCACTGAGCCGGTCCACCTCGGTGGACCGGCTTTTTGCCGTACCCGCGCACGCCATACCCGCGCACGCCATGCCCGCGCACGCCATGCCCGCGCAAGCCGTACCCGCGCACCCGGACCCCCGGTCGGTGCGCGGGCCGCGCGACTACCCCGCCCGAGGCCCGCCCAGGGCCCACCCGTGGTCCACGGGCCCGATCCCCCCGCCGAGCGCGAAGCCGGCCGCGATCGCCCCGGTGACGTACTCCTTGGCCGCCGCCACGGCCTCCGGCACGGAATCGCCCCTCGCCAGGTGCGAGGCGATCGCGGAGGCGAGGGTGCAGCCGGTGCCGTGCGTGTGCCGGTTGTCGTACCGCGAGGCGCGCAGCCAGTGCTCCTCGGCGCCGTCGGTGAGCAGGTCCACGGCCTGGTCCCCGCCCTCCCGCACAGTCTGGTTCCCGCCCTTCCCCCCGGCGTCTCCGGCGAGATGGCCGCCCTTGATCAGCACCCACTTCGGCCCGAACGCCAGCACCGCCTCCGCGGCCTCCCGCATCTGCCCCTCCGTCCGGACCCGGACGCCGGTCAGCTGGGCCACCTCGTCGAGGTTCGGCGTGGCGACGGTCGCCACCGGCAGCAGCCTGGTCCGTACGGTCCGAAGCGCGGACGCGGCAAGGAGCGGGTCGCCGTGCTTGGAGACGCCGACCGGGTCGACGACCGCGGGCGCGTCGGTCCCGGCGATCAATTCCGCGACGGCCCCGGCCAGTTCCGCCGAGGCCAGCATCCCGGTCTTGACCGCCTGGACGCCGATGTCGTCCACGACGCTGCGGTACTGGGCCCGGACCGCCTCCACGGGCAGTTCCCACGCGCCCTGCACGCCGAGCGAGTTCTGGGCGGTGACCGCGGTGATCACGCTCATGCCGTGCACACCCAGGGCGAGCATCGTCTTCAGGTCGGCCTGGATGCCGGCGCCGCCGCCGGAGTCGGAGCCCGCGACGGTCAGCACACGGGGAGGGGCGGCGGTCATGACTCGATGTCCCCGAAGTGGTCCCAGCCGCCCTTGCTGGTCCACAGCGCGCCGTCGACCGTGACCTGGGGCACGGCCGAGGGGCTGAGCACTTCGCCGATCACCTTCCAGCGGGCCGGCAGCTTCACGTCCGGGGGGAAGGCCGCCACGATCGCGTGGTCCTCGCCCCCGGTCAGCACCCACTGCAACGGGTCGACGCCGACGGCCTGCCCGATGTCGTTCATCTGTGAGGGGATGTCTATGGCTCCGGAGCGGATGTCGATGTGGACCTTGCTGGCCTCCGCGATGTGCCCGAGGTCGGCGATCAGTCCGTCGCTGACGTCGCACATCGCGGTGGCGCCGAGCCCGGCGGCCGCGGGACCCGCGTGGTACGGCGGCTCGGGACGGCGGTGGGCCTCGACGAAGGCGCGGGGCGAGCGGAAGCCCCGGGAGAGCACCGCGTATCCGGCCGCGGACCAGCCCAGCCAGCCGGTCACCGCGATCAGGTCGCCGGGTTGTGCGCCGGCGCGGGTGACGGGCTCGTGGTTGCGCAGATCGCCGAGCGCGGTGATCGACACCATGATCGTGTCGCCGCGCACCACGTCGCCGCCGACGACGGCGGCCCCGGCGACCTGGCACTCGTCGCGCAGCCCGTCCATCAGCTCGGTGGGCCAGGTGACCGGGAGCTCGGAGGGGACGACCAGGCCGAGCAGCAGCGCGGTCGGCACGGCGCCCATGGCGGCGATGTCCGCGAGGTTCTGGGCGGCCGCCTTGCGGCCCACGTCGTAGGCCGTGGACCAGTCCCGGCGGAAGTGCCGCCCCTCCAGGAGTATGTCTGTGCTCGCCACGACCCTGCGGTCGGGGGCGGCGACCACCGCGGCGTCGTCGCCGGGGCCGACCCGGACCGCCGGGGTGGTGGTGAGACGGGAGGTGAGCTCCCTGATGAGCCCGAACTCCCCGAGCTCACCAACAGTGCCCTTCATCGACCTTTCGCCCCTTCTGTCCCTGTACGTTCCCGGTCGCGCTTCAACGCGGTCCTCGCTACGGTCGAGATGACCGTCAACTTCTGTCCTACCTGCACCCCGGCGCGTGCGTCACGGTCTTCCCGGGTCTCCCCACGGCGCGTGACGACGCGATACCGTGGCGTTCCTTTTCCCCCACATGATCCTCGTGGCCGCCCTGGAGGTTCCGTGGTACAGGCGTACATCCTGATCCAGACGGAGGTCGGCAAGGCGTCGACCGTCGCCGAGACGATCAGCAAGATCCCTGGGGTGATCCAGGCCGAGGACGTGACGGGCCCGTACGACGTCATCGTGCGCGCCCAGGCCGACACGGTGGACGACCTGGGTCGCATGGTGGTCGCGAAGGTCCAGCAGGTGGACGGCATCACGCGCACCCTGACCTGCCCGGTCGTGCATCTGTAGCCCCCGTCTACCCTTGGCCGGTGAGCTTCTTCCGTCACCGGCTTCTCGGCCTGCCCGTTCTCGCCGCGCTGATCACCGCCGCGGGCTGTTCCCCAAGCGACGACAGCGCCACCGTGACGGTTCCCCGCCCACGGCCGTCGGTTGCCGAACTGTGCCGGAATCTGGACAGGGAACTGCCTGGGAAAGTGGACGGACTGAGCCGCGAGGACCCCCGGCCCGCCTCCGCGCTGACCGCGGCTTGGGGAAGCCCGGCGATCATACTGCGCTGCGGTGTCCCGCGGCCCGCCGCGATGGACGATCCGGAGGCCGACGGGGCCGAGGTGAACGACGTGGGCTGGCTGCTGCAGAAGCAGGGGGACAGGTCGTTCCGCTTCACCACCACGCTGCGCCTGGCCTATGTGGAGGTGACGATCCCCGCGGGGCGGACGGACCACGGGGTGGCGCCGCTGGTCGATCTGGCCCCGGCCGTGAAGAAGGCGATCCCCAAGGGGATCGCCGACTGAGCGCACGGCACGCGCCGTGGGGGTCCCGGACGTCCGCCGGCACCCGCTGCCCCCTGGGCGCGCGTCCTCAGCGCAGGCCCGTCGAGCGGCGCAGCGCCGCCTGGATCAGCCGGTCCACCAGTTCCGGGTAGCTGATCCCGCTCGCCTGCCACATCTGCGGGTACATCGAGATGGGCGTGAAGCCGGGCATGGTGTTGATCTCGTTGATCACGAACTCGCCGTCCTCGGTGAGGAAGAAGTCCGCGCGCACCAGGCCCTCGCAGGAGGCCGCCTCGAACGCCTCCACCGCGAGCCGCCGCACCTCGGCGGTCTCCTCGTCGGTCAGCGGGGCGGGCACGACGCCGGGCGTGGAGTCGATGTACTTGGCCTCGAAGTCGTAGTACGCGTGCGCCTCGGGCGGCGGGATCTCGGCCGGTACGGAGGCCCGCGGGCCGTCCTCGAACTCCAGCACGCCGCACTCGATCTCGCGGCCGCGCAGCGCGGCCTCCACGAGCACCTTCGGGTCGTGCCGCCGGGCCTCCTCGACCGCCTCGTCCAGGCCGGAGAGGTCGTCGACCTTGGTGATGCCGATCGACGAACCGGCGCGCGCGGGCTTCACGAACAGCGGCCAGCCGTGCTCGCCGGCGAAGTCGACGATCTTCTTGCGGGCGGCGGACGGGTCCCGCGCCCACTCGCGCGGCCGGATCACCACGTACGGGCCGACCTTGAGCCCGAAGGAGGTGAACACCCGCTTCATGTACTCCTTGTCCTGGCCGACGGCCGAGGCGAGCACGCCCGAGCCCACGTACGGCACGCCGGACAGCTCCAGGAGGCCCTGGAGGGTGCCGTCCTCGCCGTAGGGGCCGTGCAGCACCGGGAAGACCACGTCGACCTCGCCGAGCGCCTTGGGCACCGAACCGGGCTCGCTGTAGACGACTTCGCGGTTGGCCGGGTCCACGGGGAGCACCACGCCGCCCTCGGCGGAGTCGGTGAGCTCCTCGACGTTCGGGGTGCGGCCCTCGGTGATGGCCATGCGCTCCGGCTCGTCGGCGGTCAGGGCCCAGCGGCCGTCGCGGGTGATGCCGATCGGCAGGACCTCGTACTTGGTCCGGTCGATGGCGCGCAGCACCGCGCCCGCGGTGACCACGGAGATTCCGTGTTCGGAGCTGCGGCCGCCGCACACGACGGCCACGCGGGGCTTGCGGGACGGCTGCTCGGGGCTCTGGGGGAGGTTCTCGCTGCTCATATCGCGATGAGAGTACCCGCTGGTATCCACGGCGTCAGTGCCCGCATGGGCACCGTAGCTCAGCGTCGCACGGACGGTCGCGCAACGTGATGCGGACGGCCGAACGGCGCCGGTTTCAGCGGCGTTCGGGCTTGGCGCTGCGCGACATCAGCTCCCGGAGGGCCACCACAGGCGGCTTGGCCTCGTGCACGATGCCGACGACGGTCTCGGTGATGGGCATGTCGACGCCGTGCCGGCGGGCCAGATCCAGCACCGACTCACAGGACTTGACGCCCTCGGCGGTCTGCTTGGTGACCGCGATGGTCTCCTGGAGGGTCATGCCCTTGCCGAGGTTGGTGCCGAAGGTGTGGTTGCGCGAAAGCGGCGAGGAGCAGGTGGCCACCAGGTCGCCGAGGCCGGCGAGTCCGGAGAAGGTCAGCGGGTCGGCGCCCAGGGCCATGCCCAGCCGGGTGGTCTCGGCGAGACCGCGGGTGATGAGCGACCCCTTGGCGTTGTCGCCGAGCCCCATGCCGTCCGCGATACCGACGGCCAGACCGATCACGTTCTTGACGGCGCCGCCGAGTTCGCAGCCGACCACATCGGTGTTGGTGTACGGCCGGAAGTACGGGGTGTGGCAGGCGGCCTGCAACCGCCGGGCCACCGCCTCGTCGGTGCACGCGACCACGCCGGCGGCCGGCATGCGGGCGGCGATCTCCCGGGCCAGGTTGGGCCCGGTGACGACGGCGATGCGGTCGGCGCCCACCTTGGCGACGTCCTCGATCACCTCGCTCATCCGCATGGCCGAGCCCAGTTCGACACCCTTCATCAGGGAGACGAGCACTGTGTCCGGGGCGAGCAGCGGCGCCCATTCGGCGAGGTTCGCCCGCATGGTCTGCGAGGGGATGGCGAGCACCGTGAAGTCGGCGTCGCGGGCGGCCTCGGCGGCGTCGGCCGTGGCCCGCAGGTTCTCCGGGAGTTCGACTCCGGGCAGGTAGTCGGGGTTGGTCCGGGTGGAGTTGACCGCGTCGACGAGTTCGGCGCGGCGGGCCCACAGGGTCACCTCGCAACCGGCGTCGGCGAGGACCATGCCGAAGGCGGTGCCCCACGATCCGGTACCGAAGACGGCCGCCTTGACCGGCTTGCTCACGTGCCCTGCCCCTCTTCCTGCACGGATTCCCGCACGGCCGGCCCGCGCTGCGCGGCCGGCACGGTCCTGCCCTGGTTCTGCGACTCGGTGCGGCGGCGCTGCTCGATCCGCTCCCGCCGCGGATCGTACGGCTCGGCGGGCGCCTTCTCGCCGCGGATCTCCTCCAGCCGGCGGGTGATGGCCGCCATGATGACCTCGGTCGCCTCCTTCAGCAGTTCCGGGGTCATCTCCTGGTCGTAGAAGCGGGAGAGGTCCACGGGCGGTCCGGCCAGCACGTGGTGGGTCTTGCGGGGCAGCAGGTGGGGCTTCTTGGCGTAGGGCGGCAGCAGTTCGTTGGCGCCCCACTGGGCGACCGGAATCACCGGGCACTTGGTCTGGAGGGCGACCCGGGCGGCGCCGGTCTTGCCGGTCATCGGCCAGCCGCCGGGGTCGCGGGTGAGGGTGCCCTCGGGGTAGAAGGCGACGCACTCGCCGCGCTCCACGGCGTCGATGGCGGCCCGGAACGCGCTCAGCGCGTCCGTGCTCTCGCGGTAGACGGGGATCTGCCCGGTGCCGCGCATCGCGGCACCCACCAATCCCTTCTTGAAAAGCCCGCTCTTCGCCAGGAATCGCGGCACTCGGCCGGTGTTGTACTGAAAGTGGGCGTACGCGAAGGGGTCGACGTGCGAATTGTGGTTCACCACGGTGATAAATCCGCCGTCGGCAGGAATGTTCTCCATTCCGCGCCAGTCCCGCTTGATCAGAACCACCAGTGGCGGTTTGCAGATCACCGCTGCGAAGCGATACCAGAAGCCGATTCTGCGGCGGGGCACGCGGACACCTTCCTCTAGGGCCTGGGGGCCGCACAAGTGTCGCCCCAGGCCGCCTGTCTGTCGAGAACACCGTACGCCCGCACGTCACCGGGAAGCGCTCTTGGAAGGAGCTTCGCGCCCCTCCCCTTCCCGGTCCCCCCGGACGGTCCGGGGGGACTCCGGGAGACAATGACGACCACACGAGAGGGGCGGAACGCCGGTGCAGTGGACCTTGGTCATCCCCCTGAAGCCCCTGACCCGGGCCAAGAGCAGGCTTTCGGACACCGCCGGCGACGGGGTGCGTCCCGGCCTGGCCCTCGCCTTCGCCGTGGACACGGTGGCGGCCTCGCTGGCCTGCCCCGCGGTGGCGGATGTGGCGGTCGTCACGGACGACGCCGAGGCCGGGCGGGAACTGGCGGCGCTGGGCGCCCGGATCGTCGCCGACGAGCCGCGGGCCGGTCTGAACGCCGCGCTCGCGCACGGGGCGGCGGTCGTACGGGCCTCGCGCCCCCGAAGTCCGGTGGCGGCCCTGAACGCCGATCTTCCCGCGCTGCGGCCCATGGAATTGGCCCGGGTTCTGGAGGCGGCCGCACAATTCCCGCGGGCATTTCTCGCGGATTCCGCGGCCATCGGCACGACTTTGCTGGCGGCGTCCCCCGGGCATCCGCTGCTTCCGGCTTTCGGCGCCGATTCCCGGGCCCGCCACCGGGCGTCCGGCGCGATGGAACTGTCCCTTCAGGCGGTGGAATCCGTACGCCGGGACGTGGACACCGGGCACGATCTGCGGGCTGCGCTGGCCCTCGGCGTGGGACCGCGGACGGCCGCCGCCGCCGCGCGGCTGCCGGTCCCGGGACAGTAGGCTGCCATCATGCACGCGACCGCATACACGTACGACCCCGAAAGCCGCAGCGGGCAGGTGCTCCTGGACGACGGGACCCCGGTGCCCTTCGACGCGCCGGCGTTCGACGCGGGCGGTCTGCGGCTGCTGCGGCCGGGGCAGCGAGTGCGGATCGAGACCGAGGGCGAGGGGAACGGCCTGCGGATCACCCTGGTGACGCTGCAGACCTTCTGAGCAGGCAGGAAGGCCGTCCGGTCGGCGCGAGAGGCCTTCCCCGCCGGGCGGACCGGGCTGGGCGTGCCCGAACACGCCGCGGGCCGGGCTCCCTCGGGAGTCCGGCCCGGCGCGTGAGTACCCTGCGCCGCTACTTGCCGCGGGCAGTGGTCTTCTTGGCGGTGGTCTTGCGGGCGGTCGACTTCTTGGCGGGGGCCTTCTTGGCCGTCACCTTCTTCGCCGGCGCCTTCTTGGCCGTGGTCTTCTTGGCCGCGGCCTTCGTGGCCGTCGTCTTCTTGGCGGCCGCCGTGGTCTTCTTCGCCGCCGCGGTGGTCTTCTTGGCAGTGGTCTTCTTCGCCGCCGCGGTGGCCTTCTTGGCGGTGGTCTTCTTCGCCGCCGCGGTGGCCTTCTTCGCCGCGGCCTTCTTTCCGACGGCCTTGGCGATGGTGGCGGTCGGGCCGGACAGGCTGCCCTTGGGCGCCTTCTTGACCGCGATGTCGTGCTTCGGGAGCTTCTTCGAGCCGCTCACCAGGTCTTTGAAGCCCTGGCCGGCCCGGAAGCGGGGAACGGAGGTCTTCTTGACCCGCACCCGCTCACCCGTCTGCGGGTTGCGCGCATAACGGGCGGGACGGTCGACCTTCTCGAAGGACCCGAAGCCGGTGACCGAGACCCGGTCTCCCGCGACGACCGCGCGGACGACGGCGTCCAGTACCGCGTCCACCGCATCGGCGGCCTGCTGGCGGCCGCCCATCTTGTCGGCAATCGCTTCTACGAGCTGCGCCTTGTTCACGTCTTCCCCTTCGGAGACCTTGCCAGAACGAAAGTGTTCAAGCGTTTTCGCACGTTAGGCAGATATATACCGCAAATCAAACACGAAACGGGCTAATCACCCTTGTGCCGCAACGGACTCGACGGCCTCGGGCTGTTCAGCCTTCCTCGCTGGGGATTCGCCCCTGGTCGAGGTCTTCCGTGAACCGCTCCAGACGCCTTGTCGCACCGGCGAGATCGTGCTTGGCCGCGGCCGTAATGACCAGCAGCTTCCGGGTCAGCGCCATCCGTACGCTCTCCGGGACTTGCAGTGCGCGCACCCTTTCGTGCGCTTCCTTGAGCTGGGCCGCGACCGCCGTATAGAGCTCGAGTTGGCCGTCGTTGTCCATGCACAGATTGTGCCATCTGGGGCGAGTTGTCGCCTGCGCTGGGGGGCAACTGACGCCCGTGACGACCATCCGGGCGGCTGCGGCGGGCGGGGTCCGGAACCTCGTCTACCCCAGCAATAACCCGCTTAACGTGGGAAGTTGAGTGCCTCGACGGCGGCGCGCCGGGTGGCACGGGCGCCAAAACGGCTGTACCCCCGATCGCCTCGATCGGGGGTACAGCGGGGTCATACGGTGGCCGAAAGACGACTTGTCACAGCGCCGGGGAGCGGTGCCCGGCTCGGCGGTCGATCATCGGCCGGGGCGCTGGATCAGACCGGCAGGGTGCGCGGCTTGAAGGCCGGGCGCTTCGCCTCGTAGGCGGCGATGTCGCTCTCGTTCTGGAGGGTGATGGAGATGTCGTCCAGCCCGTTCAGCAGCCGCCAGCGGGAGTTCTCGTCCAGCTCGAAGGAGGCGGTGATCCCCTCGGCGCGCACCTCGCGGGCGACCAGGTCGACGGTCACCTCGGCCTCGGGGTCCTTCTCGGTGAGCTCCCACAGCGCGTCCACGACCTTCTGGTCCAGGACCACGGTCAGCAGACCGTTCTTCAGCGAGTTGCCCCGGAAGATGTCCGCGAAGCGGGAGGAGATCACGGTCTTGAAGCCGTAGTTCTGCAGCGCCCAGACGGCGTGCTCGCGGGAGGAGCCGGTGCCGAAGTCGGGGCCGGCGACCAGGACCGTGGCGCCGTGGCGCTCCGGACGGTTGAGCACGAACTCGGGGTCCTTGCGCCAGGCCTCGAACAGCCCGTCCTCGAACCCGTCGCGGGTGACCTTCTTGAGCCAGTGGGCGGGGATGATCTGGTCGGTGTCGACGTTGCTGCGGCGCAGCGGGACGGCCCGGCCGGTGTGGGTGGTGAAGGCTTCCATGATTCTCAGACTCCAGCGGGCGTGGGGGCGTCGGACAGGTCGGCCGGGCAGGCCAGGTGGCCGAGGACCGCGGTGGCCGCGGCGACCTGCGGGGAGACCAGGTGCGTGCGGCCGCCCTTGCCCTGCCTGCCCTCGAAGTTGCGGTTGGAGGTGGAGGCGGACCGCTCGCCGGGGGCCAGCTGGTCGGGGTTCATGCCCAGACACATCGAGCAGCCCGCGTGCCGCCATTCGGCGCCGGCCTCCTTGAAGACCACGTCCAGGCCCTCGGAGACGGCCTGGAGACCCACGCGCGCGGAGCCGGGGACGACCAGCATCCGTACGCCGTCGGCGACTTTGCGGCTCCGCAGGATCTCGGCGGCGGCGCGCAGGTCCTCGATGCGGCCGTTGGTGCAGGAGCCTACGAAGACGGTGTCCACACTGATGGAGCGCAGCGGCTGTCCGGCCTCCAACCCCATGTATTCCAGGGCCTTTTCGGCGGCCAGGCGCTCCGATGCGTCTTCGTACGAAGCCGGGTCGGGGACGGCTGCCGAAAGCGGCGCGCCCTGGCCGGGGTTGGTGCCCCAGGTGACGAACGGGGACAGTGCGGCGGCGTCGATGACGACCTCGGCGTCGAAGACGGCGTCGTCGTCCGAGCGCAGGGTCTTCCAGTACGCCACGGCGGCGTCCCAGTCCTCGTCCCGGGGGGCGTGCGGGCGGCCCTGGAGGTAGGCGAAGGTGGTCTCGTCGGGGGCGATCATGCCCGCGCGGGCGCCGGCCTCGATGGACATGTTGCAGATGGTCATGCGGGCCTCCATCGAGAGCTTCTCGATGGCGGAGCCGCGGTACTCCAGGATGTAGCCCTGGCCGCCGCCGGTGCCGATCCTCGCGATGATCGCCAGGATCAGGTCCTTGGCCGTGACGCCCTCGGGCAGTTCGCCCTCGACCGTGATCGCCATGGTCTTCGGGCGGGCCATCGGCAGGGTCTGGGTGGCGAGCACGTGCTCGACCTGGGAGGTGCCGATACCGAACGCCAGCGCGCCGAAGGCGCCGTGCGTGGAGGTGTGCGAGTCACCGCAGACCACGGTGGTGCCCGGCTGCGTCAGGCCCAGCTGCGGTCCCACCACGTGGACGACGCCCTGCTCGACGTCGCCCAGCGGGTGCAGCCGCACCCCGAAGTCCGCGCAGTTCTTGCGCAGCGTCTCCAGCTGGACACGGGAGACGGGGTCCGCGATGGGCTTGTCGATGTCGAGGGTCGGGGTGTTGTGATCCTCGGTCGCGATGGTCAGGTCGAGCCGGCGCACGGGGCGGCCGCTCTTGCGCAGGCCGTCGAAGGCCTGGGGGCTGGTCACCTCGTGCAGCAGGTGCAGATCGATGAAGAGGAGGTCGGGCTCGCCCTCGGCGCGCCGGACGACGTGGTCGTCCCAGACCTTCTCCGCGAGTGTCCTACCCATCGCTTTCCCTCCGGCCGGACGCCAAGGGCGCCGGCCCAACTAGAGATCTTGAGGATGCGGCACCCGCGCCCCCCTCCGGGCGTCCGCCGCCGAGCCCGCCGGTCCACGGGCCGCCATGACTTCCAGAGTGGCGTGTTCCACGGAAAATTGAACTTGCGTTTCACAGAGTGAGACGCAAGTATCGTTGCATGGACAACAGTAGCGGCGTCGGCGTTCTGGACAAGGCAGCCCTTGTCCTGAGCGCTCTGGAGTCCGGTCCGGCCACCCTCGCGGGTCTGGTCGCGTCCACCGGACTGGCACGACCCACGGCCCACCGGCTGGCCGTGGCGCTGGAACACCACCGCATGGTGGCGCGCGACATGCAGGGCCGGTTCATCCTCGGCCCGCGCCTCGCGGAACTGGCCGCGGCCGCGGGCGAGGACCGCCTGCTGGCCACCGCCGGGCCGGTGCTCACGCACCTGAGGGACGTGACGGGCGAGAGCGCGCAGCTCTACCGCCGCCAGGGCGACATGCGCATCTGCGTCGCCGCGGCCGAGCGCCTGTCCGGCCTTCGGGACACCGTCCCGGTCGGCTCCACTCTCACGATGAAGGCCGGCTCCTCGGCCCAGGTCCTGATGGCCTGGGAGGAGCCGGAGCGGCTCCACCGCGGCCTCCAGGGCGCCCGCTTCACGGCGACGGCCCTGTCGGGCGTACGGCGCCGTGGCTGGGCTCAGTCGATCGGCGAGCGCGAGCCGGGCGTCGCGTCCGTCTCCGCGCCCGTACGCGGCCCCTCGAACCGCGTGGTGGCCGCCGTCTCGGTCTCCGGCCCCATCGAGCGCCTCACCCGCCACCCCGGCCGCATGCACGCCCAGGCGGTCATCGACGCCGCCGCGCGCCTGTCCGAGGCCCTGCGCCGCTCCGGCTGACTCAAGAAACCGCGAGGGCCGGCCTCAACGCCGCGGCAGGCCCTTCCGGCAGTCGACTCCCCCACCCGCCGACCCACCGACCGGCTCCGGTCGAGACCCACGACAAGCAGGGACCCGCCCCTCCGCAGCCCACTGGGGGCGGGGAGCGGGAATCCTGCGGAAACGCCGAAGGGCCCTCCCGAGGGAGGGCCCTTCCGACTGCGTACCCCCGACCGGATTCGAACCGGCGCTACCGCCTTGAGAGGGCGGCGTGCTAGGCCGCTACACAACGGGGGCTTGGACACTGCGTTTCCGCAGGTCCGAGCTGGTCTACCTGGACTCGAACCAAGACTAACTGAACCAGAATCAGTCGTGCTGCCAATTACACCATAGACCAATGATGGTTTAGACCAGTCGTACCCCCGACCGGATTCGAACCGGCGCTACCGCCTTGAGAGGGCGGCGTGCTAGGCCGCTACACAACGGGGGCCCTAGCGATCCTGCATCGGCAACAACGGGTGCGACCCTGATTGTTCCCGCGAGAAGGATCTGTACCCCCGACCGGATTCGAACCGGCGCTACCGCCTTGAGAGGGCGGCGTGCTAGGCCGCTACACAACGGGGGCCTGCGGATGAAATCCGCGGTGCAGATGAGCTCTGCGAGCTGGCCTACCTGGACTCGAACCAAGACTAACTGAACCAGAATCAGTCGTGCTGCCAATTACACCATAGGCCACTGAAAAGCAAGATCTTGTGAGGATCCTGTTTTAGTGTTGCACTCGCGGGTTCCGGACCTTCGGCCCGCGCCCCGCGGCGCAGGAAGAACATTACCCGAAGGTGGACGGGGCTCCAAAACGAGTATCGGAGCCGAGGATCGCGGGCAGTTCGGCGAGCGAGGCGATCCGGTGCCGGCCCGCGCCGTCGTGGTCTCCGGCGTGCACGCCCGCGCGGTCGATCCAGACCGACAGCAGCCCGGCCTCGGCGGCGCCCCGCCCGTCGATCTCCGGGTGGTCGCCGACGTACGCCACCTGGTGCGGGCCGAGTTCCAGTGCCTCGCAGGCCGCGTGGAACGCCCGTGGCTCCGGCTTGGACACCCCGAGTTCGGCGGCGCACAGCACGGTCTCGAAGCGGTCGCGCACGCCGAGGGCGCGCAGCTTGCGTTCCTGGACGTGGATGCTGGAGTTGGACAGCACGGCGTGCCGGTGGCTGGCGGCGAGCGCGTCCAGGACGGGCAGCACGTCCGGGAAGAGCGCCCAGGCGGCCTCGTAGTGGCCCAGGTAGCGCTCGAACCACGCGTCGATCACGTCGTCGGTCAGCTCCGGCCGGGCGAGGAAGTCCCGCACCCGGTCCCGCCGCTGCTCCTCGAAGGTCGCCTCCCCCGCCGAGAACCGCGCCCACTGCGCGTCGGTGATCCGCCGCCAGTGGGCCAGGGCCTCCTCCACGGTCCCGTACCCGTCCAGCAGTCCCTCGGCCACCAGGTGCGCCCGCATGCCGGCCCGGTCGGCGGTCGTGTAGTCGAAGAGGGTGTCGTCGACGTCCCACAGGACCGCTCTGATCGCCATGCCACCGACGGTACCGTCCGGACCGCCGCGCGGGGGCGGGCCGCTGAAAGATCCGTTCCCGGCAGGCGGTGCCGAACGCCGAGGGGCGGCACCCCGGCCGGGTGCCGCCCCTCGCGCGTACCTGTGACAGCCGTACCTGTGACGGCCGTATCCGTGTCAGCGCCGCACGCTCACGCCGCCAGCTTCGCCAGCGCCGCGTCGATACGGGCCAGGGTCCTCTCCTTGCCCAGGATCTCGAGGGACTCGAAGAGGGGCAGGCCGACCGTGCGGCCGGTGACGGCCACGCGGACCGGGGCCTGGGCCTTGCCGAGCTTGAGGCCGTGGGCCTCGCCGGCGGCCAGGACGGCCTCCTTCAGGGAGTCGGGGGAGGTCCAGTCGGCCGACTCCAGCTTCTCCCGGGCGGTGCGGAGCAGGGCGTCCGAGCCCTCCTTCATCGCCTTGGTCCAGCTCGGCTCGTCGAAGACCGGCTCGGGCAGGAACAGGAAGTCCACGTTGTCCGTGATCTCGGACAGGACCTTCAGACGCGTCTGCGCCTGCGGGGCGATCGCCTGCCACTTGGTCTCGTCGAAGTCCTCCGGGGCCCAGGGGGCGAACGGGGCCTGGAGCCAGGGACGGCAGCGCTCGGTGAAGTCCTTCGCGTCGAGCAGCCGGATGTGGTCGGCGTTGATCGCCTCGCACTTCTTCAGGTCGAAGCGGGCCGGGTTGGGGTTCACGTCCGCGATGTCGAAGGCCGCGACCATCTCCTCGACGGAGAAGATGTCCCGGTCGGCGGAGAGCGACCAGCCGAGCAGCGAGAGGTAGTTGAGCAGACCCTCGGGCAGGAAGCCGCGCTCGCGGTAGAGGTTCAGCGACGACTGCGGGTCGCGCTTGGAGAGCTTCTTGTTGCCCTCGCCCATCACGTACGGCAGGTGGCCGAAGGACGGGATCTCCTTGGCGATGCCCAGTTCCATCAGCGCCTTGTACAGGGCCACCTGGCGCGGGGTGGAGGAGAGCAGGTCCTCGCCCCGCAGGATGTGGGTGATCTCCATGAGCGCGTCGTCGACCGGGTTGACCAGCGTGTACAGCGGGGCGCCGTTGGCGCGGACGATGCCGTAGTCCGGGACGTTCTCCGGGGTGAAGGTCAGCTCGCCGCGGACCAGGTCGGTGAAGGTGATCGTCTCGTCGGGCATGCGGAAGCGGACGATCGGCGCCCGGCCCTGGGCCTTGTACTCCTCCACCTGCGCGGCGGTCAGGTCGCGGCAGTGGCCGTCGTAGCCGGACGGCTTGCCGGCCGCGCGGGCGGCCTCGCGACGGCTGTCCAGCTCCTCCTGGGAGCAGTAGCAGTGGTAGGCATGGCCGGCCTCGAGCAGCTTGTGGGCGACGTCCTGGTAGATGTCCATGCGCTGCGACTGCCGGTACGGCGCGTGCGGTCCGCCCACCTCGGGGCCCTCGTCCCAGTCGAAGCCCAGCCAGCGCATCGCGTCGAGCAGCTGGTTGTAGGACTCCTCGGAGTCGCGGGCCGCGTCGGTGTCCTCGATGCGGAAGACCAGAGTGCCCTGGTGGTGCCGGGCGAACGCCCAGTTGAACAGGGCGGTGCGGACCAGGCCCACATGGGGGTTACCGGTGGGAGACGGGCAGAAACGGACGCGTACGGGGGAGTCGGATGCGCTAGCCACGCTTGACAACCTTGTTGGTGAGAGTGCCGATGCCTTCGATGGTGACGGCGACCTCGTCGCCGACGTTGAGGGGGCCGACCCCAGCCGGGGTGCCCGTGAGGATCACGTCGCCGGGGAGCAGCGTCATGGCCTCGGAGATGTTGACGATCAGATCCTCGATCGGGTGGATCATCTCGCTGGTACGGCCCAGCTGCCGCTGCTCGCCGTTGACGGTGAGCTGGATGGTCAGGTCGGCCGCGGCGGTGAGGTCGATGTCCGTCTCCACCCAGGGGCCGAGCGGGCAGGAGGTGTCGAAGCCCTTGGCCCTGGCCCACTGCTTCTCGCGCCGCTGCACGTCGCGGGCGGTGACGTCGTTGGCGCAGGTGTAGCCGAAGATCACGTCCTTGACGCGCTCGCGCGGGACCTCCCGGCACATGCGGCCGATGACCACGGCCAGCTCGGCCTCGTGGTGCAGTTCCTGGGAGAAGGAGGGGTACTGGATCGGGTCGCCGGGGCCGATCACCGAGGTGGACGGCTTGAAGAAGGCGAACGGCGCGTCGGGCACCTCGTTGCCGAGTTCGCGTGCGTGCTCGGCGTAGTTGCGGCCGAAGGCCACGACCTTGTTGGGGAGCACGGGCGGCAGCAGCCGTACCTTGCTCAGCGGCACCCGGGTGCCGGAGAGCTCGAAGTCCGCGAACGGGATGCCCTTGATGATGTCGAGGACGAGCTCGTCCGGCTTGTCGCCCTCGACCGCGCCGAAGGCGACGTTCCCGTCGATGGAGAACCTGGCGATGCGCACGGGTTGCTTGGCCCCTTGACTGAAGCGGCTGGAGTCTGACGCTCCAGGCTAACGCGGCCGGGACCCCGGACCTCGCGCCATTACGGCGCACGGGGCACGAAGGCGGGGCGCCCCGCGTGCGGGACGCCCCTGGATCTGCGGCCATGGCCGGACCGCGTGCTACTCCGCGACGGCGGCCGCGACGGGCACCTCCATGAGGATCGTGCGCCGGGGGTTGGCGGTCTGCTCGGGGAGGGAGACGGAGTGCTCCGGCTGCTCCGGCGTCGGCAGCGCGTCGGCTCCTTCGAGGTGCATCAGCGTCGTGCGCCGGGGGTTGGCTATGGTGCGGAACATCATCGTCGTCTTCACGGTTGTACGAGACCTTGTCGTCTTCGGGCACCGGGAGGTCCGCATGACCCCCGCGTGGGCGCCGGTTGTCGGATTTGCCATCCCTGTAAAGCGTCAGGCTAAACATTCAATTCCCGACCGAAGACGTGAAGAGCCTGTGATGTCGGTGTGAGTTTGCTCACGAACGCCTCGACAATCCAGACAATTCCTGAGCGCGTTCCCCGCCAACGAATCGGACATTGACTCACTGAAGCCACCATTCCGCTCCCGATCATGGCGACTGGGACACCTCAAGTGACTCGCGGGTACGTAGCGAAATGTCCCCTATACGGGAGATCACTTTCCACATCAGGTAATCCGTCACTCACGGGCTGTCACGGAGGTCACAGCCTGGTCCACATGCCTTGTTGGAGATCCGGCACTGTGCTGGAATGCCACGGACCGCTGCAGGATCAAGCCGGCGCGCAGGGGGCGCAACGCAGCGCCGAGCGGCGGTGAGAAGGGGGAACCAGCGCCGGTCACTCACGACCATCCGGGAAGTGTGTTCAGGGCGCTTCCCACAACGCCGACACCGTCCTTCCGCTCGCGCGGAGGGGCGCCTGGTCCAGAGGTTGCGACGCTAGTGCAGGGACGTTTCAAGAGGGATGGCAGCGCTTCGGCGGAGCCGGAGCCGCACGGCGGGACTGGCCCCATGGCCGTCAGCTCCTCGCCCCAGCACGCCCAGAACCCGGCCCCGGCCGGCGACGGCGCAGAGCGCCCCGGACGCTCGGGCACGACCGGCCCGACGGGTGCGTCGGCGTCGTCGAGCCAGGCTCCGGCGGCCAAGCAGGCCGGGAGCCAGGGGCCGTCGGGCCCCGGCTCACGCATGGCCCTGCGCAACTGGCGCATCTCCACGCGTCTGGTGTCGCTGCTCGCCCTGCCCGTGGTCGCTGCGACCTCGCTGGGCGGGATGCGTATCAGCCAGAGCATGGACGACATCCAGCAGCTCGACAACATGAAGCTGCTGACGGAGATGACCAAGCAGGCCACCGAACTGGCCGCCGCGCTCCAGGAGGAGCGCGACCAGTCCGCCGGCCCGCTGGCGCAGCACTCCAGCGCGGCCGCCATCACCATCAAGGGCTACCGGGACCGGACCGACCGGGCCCGGGACAACTTCGTCTCCGCGTCCGAGGAGATCGACGCCGCCAGCAAGGACGGCAACCTCCTGGGTGTCCGCGACACCCTGGTCGGCCTGGCGAGCGACCTCAACGGCCTCACCAAGATCCGCAAGGACGCGTACCAGTCCGAGCAGAACTCGGCCCGGACGGTCGAGAGCTACCACCGGCTCATCACCGAGCTGCTCGCCCTCTCCCAGGACATGGCCGAGGCGACCAGCAACCCGCAGATGATCCAGCGGACGCGTGCGCTGGCCGCCTTCTCCTCCGCCAAGGAGTACGCGTCCGTCCAGCGCGCCGTCATCGCCGCCGCGCTGCCGGGCAACAACACCAGCACCGGCAAGCTCTCGGAGAACGACCGCCTCTACGCCCAGCAGGCGCTGGAGAGCCAGATCTCCGACCTCAACGGCTTCCGCAACATCTACGGGGAGGGCTCCGAGGAGCTCATCAAGCCCATCGAAGAGGGCAACCCGACGATCCTGTCCGCGGACACCTACGCCAAGCGTGTCCTGGACGGCCCCGACGGCCTGAAGCAGGCGAACAAGCGCTCCTACAAGGACTGGGTCGACGACAGCTCCACCAAGATCCAGCAGATGAAGAACATCGAGCACACGCTGCTCGAGGAGATGGAGCAGAAGGCCCGCGAGCTGCGCAGCGCCACCGAGTACGACGCCATCGTCTCCGGTGTGCTGATCCTGCTCGTGCTCGGCGTGTCGCTGGTCGGCGCCTTCGTCGTGGCCCGCTCCATGATCCGCTCGCTGCACCGGCTCCAGGAGACCGCCACCAAGGTCGCCCAGGACCGTCTGCCCGAGCTGGTCCGGCAGCTGTCCGAGTCCGACCCGCAGGACGTGGACACGTCCGTGGAGTCGGTCGGTGTGCACTCCCGGGACGAGATCGGCCAGGTGGCCGCGGCCTTCGACGACGTGCACCGCGAGGCGGTCCGCCTCGCCGCCGAGCAGGCCCTGCTGCGGGGCAACGTCAACGCGATGTTCACCAACCTCTCGCGCCGCTCCCAGGGTCTGATCCAGCGCCAGCTGTCACTGATCTCCGAGCTCGAGTCCCGCGAGGCCGACCCGGACCAGCTGTCCTCGCTGTTCAAGCTCGACCACCTCGCCACGCGCATGCGGCGTAACGGTGAGAACCTCCTCGTCCTCGCCGGTGAGGAGCCCGGCCGCCGCTGGACCCGTCCGGTCCCGCTGGTCGACGTGCTCCGCGCCGCCGCGTCCGAGGTGGAGCAGTACGAGCGCATCGAGCTGGCCTCGGTGCCGGGCACCGAGGTCGCCGGCCGGGTGGTCAACGACCTCGTGCACCTGCTCGCCGAGCTGCTGGAGAACGCGACCTCGTTCTCCTCGCCGCAGACCAAGGTCAAGGTCACCGGTCACGCGCTGCCGGACGGGCGGGTGCTGATCGAGATCCACGACACCGGTATCGGTCTGTCCCCGGAGGACCTCGCCGCGATCAACGAGCGGCTCGCCTCGCCGCCCACCGTGGACGTGTCGGTCTCCCGCCGCATGGGCCTCTTCGTGGTCGGTCGTCTGTCCCAGCGCCACGGCATCCGCATCCAGCTGCGCCCCTCCGACTCCGGTGGTACGACGGCTCTGGTCATGCTGCCCGTCGACGTCGCCCAGGGCGGCAAGAAGCCGGGCGCGGGCAAGCCCGGCGGCCCGTCCGCGGGTGGTCCGGCGGCCGCGGCTGCCGCCGCCGGCGCCGCAGCGGCCCGCCGGCAGGGCGGTCAGCAGGGCGGCGGAACCCTCGGCGCGGGCGGTCAGCAGGGCGGGGCCGGCCGGCTCGGTCCCGGAGCCGCTCCGCGCGGCCAGGTCGGTGGCGGCCAGGGGCCGCGGGCCGCGCTGCCCGGCGCCGGCCGCCAGGGCGGTCCGAACGGACCGCGTGGCCAGCAGGGTCCGGGGCAGCCGCAGCAGGGCCGCCCGGCCGCTACGGGCATGGCCGGCGGCTTCGACGGCCAGGCACCCGGCGGGCCGCAGGGTCCCGGTGCGGGCGCTCCGCAGGGCTTCGGCGACGGCCGGCACCCGGCCGCCTCGCAGGGCTTCGGCGACGGACGCCGCCAGGACGCCTTCGGCGGCCCACGCGGTGGTGTTCCCCCGCAGCGCGGTAACGGCGCGGAGGCGGGCCGGCAGCCGCAGTTGCCGCCGCGCGGTGGCCCGCGGGCCGAACTGCCGGGCGGCAACGGTCCGTCCCGTACGCCGGGTTGGGGCGACGAGAACGCTCAGGGCCGGGCCGTGCTGGACGCGCCGCGCGGCCACGACGAGCAGGACCCGTCGCAGACCTCCCGGATGCCTCGGATCGACGACCGGCAGGGACCCGGCTCGACGGCCGAGATGCCTCGCTTCGACGACCGTCAGGGACCCGGCTCCGCAGCGGATACCTCGGCGTTTCCCCGCCCCGACTTCAACGCCCCCCACCCGGGCGCCAACGACGCCCAGAACACGGGCGAGTTCGTCCGCTCGGACGTCTACGGTCCGTCCGGGCAGAACAACCCCGCCGACACAGGCCGGTTCGCGGCCCAGCAGGGGTACGACAACGGCTCCACCGGCCAGTTCGCGGCCCAGCAGGGATACGACAACGGCCCCACCGGCCAGTTCGCGGCCCAGCAGGGATACGACAACGGCCCCACCGGCCAGTTCGCGGCCCAGCAGGGATACGACAACGGCCCCACCGGCCAGTTCG